>NZ_LABZ01000189.1 GCF_001043955.1 Methylobacterium tarhaniae
AGCAGCGCCTGCGCCAGGGCGGCCCGTCGCAGGACCGGCTGGCTGCGCACCAGCGCGACGAGCGAACCCATGAGCGCGCCGTAGCCGAGGCGGGCGGCGGGCGGCGTCCCCGGCAGCGTGAGCCGGGCGAGACCCGCGAGCGCCACCGAGAGTCCCGCCGCGCCGAAGAACACCTCCCGCCAGCCGAGCCACGCGCCGACGAAGCCGCTGAGCGTGCGGGCGAGCAGGATGCCGAGGAGCAGGCCGGTCATCACCTGGCCGACCATCCGGCCGCGCACCGCGTCCGGCGCCAGCTCGGCGGCGAACGGCACCGCCTGCTGCGCCGCCGTCGAGAGCACGCCGATCAGGAAACTCGCCACCACCAGGACCCACAGGCTGGCGCTCGCCGCCGCCAGCACCAGCACCGCGGCGAGCAACAGCAGCTGGCCGACGATCAGGCTGCGTCGCGCCAACGCGTCGCCGAGCGGCACCAGGCCGAGGATGCCGATCCCGTAGCCCGCCAGCGTCGCCGTCGGCACCAGCACCGAGGCGTCGTGGCCGAAGGCCTGGACCAGCAGGCCGAGCAGCGGCTGGTTGTAGTAGATGTTGGCGACCGCCCCGCCGGCGATCAGGCTGAGGCTCAGGCGGGTTGCGGCGGAGAGGGGCGGCATCGGCGCGTCCTGCGTGAGCGCGTGGCGTCTGTGGCGCGGCCCGGCATAGCGGGTTTTCGCGCTGCATCACGCGCCCTGCCCGCACGGGAGGGCCGCCCTGCGGGCATGCCGCATCCCCGCGCGGAGGGCGATCACACCGCCGTGAGGCACCTTCCGTGGGCGGCAATCATCGCCACATGAGGAAGCGAGCCGGTCCGAAATGTCGGCTTGCTCCGGCGCGCAACGCGCCGATACCTTTTTCTCCGATCGCAGTCGATCGGTTCCCTCGTCGGCGACGCGCGTCGCTGGCGGCCCCGGCCGGCAGGTCGCGGCGAGGTCGCCTCGGGAGCCAGGAACGGTGGCCCGCCCCGTCATCGACGCGATCCATCGCCGAGGGAGATGGACGATGTCGCAGTACCGCGTGCTGTTCGCGAAGCAGATCCTCGGGGTCCCGTTCACCGTCGGGACCGTGGAGATCGCCCGCGCCCGGGATCCGGAGCGGGCGGTGCGCGCCGCCGCCCTGCGCTTCGCCCGTCATCATGGCGTCGAGGATTGGCGCGAGCGGGCCGACGTGGCCGAACTCGACGGCGCCGCGCGGGTGTCCTGATCCCCGCGCCGACGCCCGGCCCTCCACGCTTCGATGCAGCACCCGATTGCTCCGCGATCGGGTGCTGTCCTATGAGGGCGACGTCCCTGTCCCCGGACATCGTCGAAGGACGCCCCGCCCGATGGCACGCCTGCGCTCCGACTTCTGGGTCTCGGCTCATCTGCGCCGCTGCGCGGTCGAGGGGGTGAGCGCGGTGCAGCGCCGGCGCGGCGCGCCGGAGGCGGGAGCGATCTTCGTCAAGGTCGACCGTCTCGATGGACGCGCCGACCTCTACGGCCCGGCGCCCCAGGCCCTGTTCGAGGAGGCCGGGGAGGGCGACCGCCGCTTCGAGACCCTGATGCGCGAGGCCCTGCCGCCCGACGTCGAGGACCGCCTCGCCCGGGAGATCCGGTTCGATTCCGATCTCTGGATCGTCGAGATCGACGACCGCGAGGGGCGGCACTTCCTCGACCTCGTCGGGTAGACCGCGCCCGTTCCCTCAGGCGCTGCCGCAGACCTCCCTGGACGTTTCGGTCTCATGCCGTAAAGGAGAAGGGCGCGCTCGATCCAAATCCAGGGCAGATTTTGTCTATTTTGCGGCAAATGTGTTCTGGGTTGTAGGAGAAATTTGTTACAATCGTGGAATGGAAGGCTGCTGAGGGCGAATTGAACATCGCTGGCGACAATTCGACCATTTTTTCTAAAGCAAATTCTACGAATATCTTATGATGAATTTTGCGATAAAGGACTAGTCCCGACATGCTCGCTATCTCTTTGCGCAATGCACTCGTCGGATTATCTGCGATGGCATCTTTATAGCCGGCACTTCTTCGGTCCACTCCACGACCCCATCCTGAGGTCGTGGAGTGGAGGGATGTGTAAACTCAGTCGAACAGGCTCCGACGTCGCATCCACGCCATCTCCATCGCCGGCCCGGGCCGGCCGCGTCCCGGTCCTCGGCCCGCACCCGGCCCGGCTGTCCGCCGCGGCCGGAACGCGGCATAAGGAGGAATCCGGGCGTCCCGGTCGTCCCTGCATTGGCGCCGGCCCTGCAGGTGCCGCACCCGGTGGGATGCCCAAGCCCCTCGTCAGGCCCGCACGCTGTCCATGACTTCTTCAGATCGCCAGTCCGCCGCCATCACGGAACTCCTCGCCACCCTGGTGGGCTTCGAGACGGTCAGCTCCGCCACGAACCTGCCCCTCGTCGATTGGGTCGAGGATTACTGCCGGGGTCACGGCGCCGCGGTCGAGCGGGTCGTGGACGCGACGGGCCAGAAGGCGGCCCTCTGGATCACCGTCGGCCCGGCCGACCGGCCGGGCTACGTGCTCTCCGGCCACAGCGACGTGGTGCCGGTGGAAGGCCAGGACTGGACGCATCCCCCGTTCCGTCTGACCGAGATCGACGGGCGCCTCTACGGCCGCGGCACGTCGGACATGAAGGGCTTCCTCGCCGTCTGCCTGGCGCTGCTGCCCGAGATGGCGGCGGCCCCGCTCGCCCGGCCGCTGCACCTCGCCATCTCCTACGACGAGGAGATCGGCTGCCTCGGCGTCCGGCCGCTCATCGCCCACCTGCGCCAGCGGGGCGTGACGCCGCTGGGCTGCTTCGTCGGCGAGCCGACCGGCATGGCAGTGGTGATCGGCCACAAGGGCAAGTACGGCGCGAAGGCCACCTTCCGGGGCCTGGCCTGCCACTCGGCGCTGGCGCCGACGGGGGTCAACGCCGTCGAGTACGCGGCCCGCTTCATCGACCGGGTGCGGCTCACGGCGGAAGGGCTCGCCCGCGACGGGGCCCGTGACGACCTCTACGACGTGCCGCACACGACCGGCCTCACTGCCCTGGTCCAGGGCGGGACGGCGCTCAACATCGTGCCGGACCGCTGCACCGTCGGGTTCGAGTTCCGGGCGATCGCGGCGGACGATCCCCGCGCCCTCGCCGAGTCGGTGCTCGCCTACGCCCGCGACGTGCTGGTGCCGGAGATGCAGGCGCGCGACCCCGCCTGCGGCCTCACGGTCGAGCCGGTGATCGATTATCCCGGCCTCGACATCGCTCCCGATGCACCCCTCGTCACCTTGGCCAAGCGCCTCGCCGGGCGCAACGCCCACGCCAAGGTGTCGTACGGCACCGAGGCCGGCCTGTTCCAGAGCCTCGGCGACATCCCCTCGGTGGTGATCGGTCCCGGCGACATCGCCCGCGCCCACAAGGCCGACGAGTATGTCGAGACGGCGGAGCTCGCCGACTGCGCCGGTTTCCTGCGCCGGCTGATCGCCGAGAGCTGCGCTTGAAGGCCGGCTCCGCTGCGCCGGTCGCCGCGATCCCGGCCGGGACGAAGCGGGGGAACGCCATGGCGAGGCCCCGCCGCGGTGCCGCCGCGGGGCCCGGTCGAGGATTACGCGAAGGTGAAGCTGGCGGCCGAGAGGGCGGCGAGCTGGGTGTCGCGGAGCGTCAGCGCGTCGCCCGTGCCGTAGCTGATGACGATGTCGGCGCCCTCCTGCCGGCTCGCCGCCTGCACGGCCTCGAAGCTCGTGAAGGCGCCGCCGTTGAAGGCGATCACGTCGGCCTCGCTGCCGCCGGTGACGAAGTCGGTGATCTCGTCGAGGCCGTCGCCGGCGCCGAAGCCGAAGATGTCCGTCCCCGCGCCGCCGGCCAGCACGTCGTCGCCGGCATTGCCGAACAGCAGGTCGGGGCCCGCGCCCCCCTCCAGCGTGTCGTTGCCGGCCCCGCCCGACAGGTCGTCGCCATCCTCGCCGCCGAACAGCCGGTCGTCGTCCGTCTCGCCGCGCACGAAGTCACTTCCGCGGTCGCCGGTCAGGACGTCGTCGCCGCTGCCGCCGAAGATCTCGTCGTGGCCGTCCTCGCCGTAGACGCCGTCGCCGCCGTCCTCGCCGAACAGCAGGTCGTCGCCGCCTTCGCCGTGGATCTCGTCGTTGCCGAAGCTGCCCCAGGCCGTGTCGTTGCCGGCACCGGCGCCGACGAAATCGTCGTCCCCTTCGCCGTCGACGACATCGTCACCCGCGCCGCCGAACAGGGTGTCGTTACCGTTGCCGCCATAGTCCCAGTCGGAATCGGCCGTGCCGTCGATGACGTCGGCACCGTGACCGCCTGACTCCCAGGTCTCGTCCGCACTCGCCAGGAGATGATCGTCGCCCTCGGTGTCACTCATGGTACGCGCGGCGAGGTCGGAGGTCGCTGCGGCGCCGACCTGGCCTTCGGTCGATCCTGCCTGCATCGTCCGCGCGTCTAAAAATGCGGGAGACGCGTATTGCCCACCGAAATCGATCGATCTGTAGGCCTCATTGCCGCCTTCTGCGGAGTAGAAAACATTCCTATTGGAATGACTCCAAACATCATATGCGGTTCTCGTCCACTCCTCCTTAATGGAAGAGGATAGGTATCTCCCAGAGCGATCCCATTGGAACGCATTGGTTATTTCAGGCATGTAGGGACGAAGCGACTGAGTAATGTAATTATCAAAATAATTAATTATTTTATCATCGATTTTAATTTTCGAACTGCCATAGACTGATTCATCCGGAGGGCCGCCATTTATAATAAATTTGTTAAAATACTCCATGCCTCGAATCACACTATCTCGCATTCCTGGCTCGATTTGGAAGCTCGAATGAGACAGGTATGCCAGGAAACCGGGATTCGTAAATCGATTGATAATAGAGGCAGAACGCTCGTAATTGGCACGGTATGGCGAGCCTTTATCGATTTTAAGAAAATCCTGAATTGGCTTCCAATGAGCATAAGTCATGATGGTCAACCCTGTTTGTATTTGTGATTTTCGATGATCAGTTCGTATGCGATCAAATGATCCGTAAAACTGTCGCTACTCTAGGATATCGAGCAAAATTTAAGATCTCATGAGTGCTGCTACGGGTGGCGCGGATGGCTGCGCGAACTTCGCTTCACGCGCCTTCTTCCGGGGCGGCCGGCACCCGTCGTCGGCTTGGCCACGCCCTGGTGCATGCCGTCTCCGGTCGCCTCGCGGTCTCCGCAAGCCGGCCGGCGCGCCCGGATCCCCGCCCTTGCGCAGAGCTGTCTTCGCTTGGCAGACAGGCACGGCGGACGGCCCGACCCGGTCCCGGGCGAGAGGGCTGCCGTCGAACGGGAGGAGACGTCGGATGGCACAGGATCTCGCGGGCAAGATCGCCTGGGTGACGGGGGCGGGCAGCGGCATCGGCGAGGCGGCGGCCTTGGGCCTTGCGAGGGCGGGGGCCCGGGTGGTGCTCACCGGGCGCCGGGAGGAGCCGCTGCGGGCGCTCGCCGAGCGCATCGCCGCCTCCGGTGGCGAGGCCGTGGTCGAGCCCGGCGACGTCACCGATGCGGCCCGCATCGCGGCCATCGTCGAGGGCATTTCGGCGCGGTTCGGCCGGCTCGACGTGCTGGTGAGCAATGCCGGCAGCAACGTGCGCGAGCGGCGCTGGGACGCCCTGTCGCCGGAGGGGGCGCAAAGCGTGATCGCGGCCAACCTGTCGAGCGCCTTCTACGCCTCGCTGGCGGTGCTGCCGCTGATGCGCGCCCAAGGGGACGGTGTCCTGATCCACACCGCCTCCTGGGCCGGGCGCTACGTCAGCCCGGTGAGCGGCCCCGCCTACACCGCGGCCAAGCACGCGGTGGTGGCGATGAGCCACAGCATCAACATGGAGGAATGCGTCAACGGCATCCGCTCGACGGTCCTGTGCCCGGCCGAGGTCGCGACGCCGATCCTCGACAAGCGCCCGGTGCCGGTGAGCGCCGAGGACCGCGCCCGCATGCTCCAGCCCGACGACATGGCGGCGCTGATCCTGTTCGTGGCGACGCGCCCCCGCCACGTCTGCCTCAACGAGGTGGTGATCAGCCCGACCTGGAACCGCGGCTACGTGCCGGATGCCCGCTTGGGGTCGCGCCTCGGCGCCTGAGCCTCGGCCGGCGCCTGGATCGACTGCCCCGGGTGATCGCCGCGCGATCATCCGAGGCAGACTGGGAGGAGCGGAATCGCTCAGGCGCTGCCGGGACCGATGGCGGTGGCCGTCTCGGAACCGGCCTCCTTCATCTGCAGCTGCCGCTCGCTCCGGTGGAGCCGGCTGAGCAGCATGAGCATGCGGCCCGGCAGGGCCGTATCCTCGGCGGTGAGCGGCGCCGCGCGGCGCCACGGCGCGGTATCCCGCGAAGTGGTGATGTCCCGCAGGGCGGGAGGTTCCCGCACGGGAGTCTGAGCCGGCCCGGCGGACGCATCCGGCCAAACCTGCTCGCGAACTCGGGTACGCATCGTACGATCCTTCAACGGCCGGCTTCTGACGACCGGCGCCGCAATGAACGCCGACCGGGCGCGGCGGTTCCACGGAGACGGGCGACGTTTCCCCGACGGCATCCCGCCGCGGCACCGATGTCACATCGGGCGGGGGCGGCGGGACGCGCGCGGCGAGAGAGATGCCGCGCGGGCGTGACGGGGCGGTGACGGCGGGCGGCGCGGATGCTATGGGCGCGTCATGCTCGAAGGCCTGCCGCCCCACCGCCCGACCCACGTGCTGCGTCTCGACACGAACGAGCGCGCCGCCCGCGCCATGACCGACCTGATCGGCGAGGTCTTCGACCCGACCGAGACCGCGGTCGCGGCCTTCGAGGCCGAGGACGGCAAGACCTGGCACCTCGAGGCCTATTTCTCGGAGGAGCCCGACGAGGAGGCGGTGCGCGAGCTGATTCGCCCGATCCTCGGCGACGCCGCCGACGAGGCCACCTTCGCGGCGATCGACCAGCAGGACTGGGTTCGCGCCTCGCTCGAAGGGCTGAAGCCCGTGCGGGCCGGACGCATCCTGGTCCACGGCTCGCACGACCGGGCCAAGGTGCAGCCGAACGACCTGCCGATCGAGATCGAGGCGGCGCTCGCCTTCGGCACCGGCCACCATGGCACCACGCTCGGCTGCCTCATGGCCCTCGTCGACGAGGTCAAGCGGCGCCGGCCGCAGCGGGTCCTCGATGTCGGCACCGGCACCGGCATCCTGGGGCTCGCCGCCGCACGCCTCCTGCACACGAAGGTCATCGCCGGCGACCTCGACCCGGAGGCGGTGGCGACCGCCCGCACCAACGCGGCCTTCAACGGGCTTGCCAACCTGATGGCCTTCTACGAGGCGCCGGGCCTGCGCCACCCTCTCGCCCGGGTCGCCCGCGGCTACGATCTCGTCTTCGCCAACATCCTGGCCCGGCCGCTGCGGGGGCTCGCCCCCAGCCTCGCCCGCGCGGTGGCGACGGACGGCACGCTGGTGCTGTCGGGCCTGATCCCCCGCGACGTGCCGGGCGTGCTCTCGGCCTATGCGGCGCAAGGCTTCCGCCTGCGCCGCCGCCGGCTGATCGAGGGCTGGGCGACCCTGGAACTGCGCCGCGGCGGCGCGGCTTCCCGCCCGCGCTAGGTCTCAAGGAACAGCCCCGACACTGATCGGTTGTCCGAGCATTACCGCTTACCGGTAGGGAGTATGAGCATCCTTGCCGGAGGACGGTCCGTGCGCGCGGAACGCCAATCCCGGCCCCTCCGCGGCACGACGAGCCCGGAGACCGAACAGCGATGAAGGCCCTCGTCTGGCACGGCACTGCGGATATCCGCTGCGACACGGTCCCCGATCCGACGATCGAGGACGGGCGCGACGCGATCATCAAGGTGACCTCCTGCGCCATCTGCGGCTCCGACCTGCACCTCTACGACCACTTCATGCCGGGCATGAAGTCGGGCGACATCATGGGCCACGAGGCCATGGGCGAGGTGGTCGAGGTCGGCCGGGACAACAAGGCGCTCAAGGTCGGCGACCGGATCGTGGTGCCGTTCACCATCATCTGCGGCCAGTGCGAGCAATGCAGGCGCGGCAACTTCTCGGTCTGCGAGCGCTCGAACCGCAATGCCAAGCTCGCCGAGGCCGCCTTCGGCCACACCACCGCGGGCCTGTTCGGCTACACCCACCTCACCGGCGGCTATCCGGGCGGCCAGGCCGAGTACCTGCGGGTGCCGTATGCCGACGCCACCCACATCAAGGTGCCGAAGGGCATCTCGGACGAGAAGCTGCTCTTCCTGTCGGACATCTTCCCGACCGGCTGGCAGGCGGCGGTGCAGTGCGACATCCAGCCGGAGGATACGGTGGCGATCTGGGGCTGCGGCCCGGTCGGCCAGATGGCGATCCGCTCGGCGATCCTGCTCGGGGCCAGGCGCGTCATCGCCATCGACCGGGTGCCGGAGCGCCTGACCATGGCCCGGGCCGGCGGCGCCGAGACGATCGACCTCACGCAAGAGTCGAACGTCGTCGCCAAGCTCAACGACATGACCGATGGCAAGGGGCCGGAGAAGTGCATCGACTCGGTCGGGATGGAGGCCCACGCCACCTCCTCGCTCGACGCGATCT
Source organism: Methylobacterium tarhaniae (assembly GCF_001043955.1). GTDB lineage: Bacteria > Pseudomonadota > Alphaproteobacteria > Rhizobiales > Beijerinckiaceae > Methylobacterium > Methylobacterium tarhaniae. The sequence continues at coordinate 8,587 of NZ_LABZ01000189.1, forward strand.
ACGACCGCGCCAAGCAGGCGGTGATGCTGGAGAGCGACCGGCCGCACGTGCTGCGCCAGATGATCATGGCCTGCCGCCCGGCCGGCGTGCTGTCGATCCCCGGCGTCTATGGCGGCCTGATCGACAAGGTGCCGTTCGGCGCGGCGATGAACAAGGGCCTGACCTTCCGGATGGGCCAGACCCACGTCAACCGTTGGAGCGACGACCTCCTGCGGCGGATCGAGGAGGGGCAGATCGACCCGTCCTTCGTCATCACCCACAATGTGGGCTTGGAGCAGGGGCCTGAGATGTACCGGACCTTCCGGGACAAGCAGGACGGCTGCATCAAGGTCATGATCCGGCCGTGAGGACCCAGCCATGAGCATGCATCGCACGGTCAGCCCCCGCGCCCGCTCCGCCCACGACGCGCTCGCCCGCGGCCTCGGCTGGTTCTCGATCGGCCTCGGCCTCGCCGAGATCCTGGCGCCCCGCGCCCTCTGCCGGGCGCTCGGCCTCCAGGGCCGCGAGGCCCTGGTCCAGGCCTACGGCGCCCGCGAGGTCGCGACCGGCGCCGCGATCCTGATGAGCCACGATCCCACCCCGTGGATCTGGGGCCGGGTCGCAGGCGATGCCCTCGACCTCGCCACCCTGGCGACCGGCTTCGAGGGCGACAACCCCCGCACCGGCACCCTGGCGCTCGCCACCGCGGCGGTGGCGGGCGTGACGCTCGCCGACATCGTCTGCGTCCAGGGCCTCACGGCCGACAAGCGCCCGGCGCCGCGGGGGACTTACGAGTACCACAACCGCAGCGGTTTCCCCCGCGGTCTCGCCGCGGCCCACGGCGCCGCCCACGACTTCGCGGTGCCGCGGGATTTCCGCATCCCGGAGGCCTTGCGCCCCTGGCGCGACGGGCGTCCGGCGGCGTGAGAGGCGAGAGGCCGGGGCAACATCGAGGGTTCCGGAGGCTGTTCGAGCGGTCGTGAGGATCGATCCGGCACGCACGCTGCCAACTCTCTGATTCATCCCGGGGCCGCGCAGCGGAATCCGGGATCCATAGCCGCTGACGAGGCAGGATGAGGCGGAACGGTTTCCGCTCTCTTCGTCACGTCAGTGGTGATGGATCCCGGCTTCTCGTCTTCGACGAGCCCCCGGTATGACACGGAGGATGTGAACGAGGTCAGCCAACTCAAACAGCCTCTCGGTGTCGTCGGCGCCAACGAAAAGGGCCGCCTCGCGGCGGCCCTCCTGCTCCGGTCGGTCCCGGTGCTTATTCCTTGTCGCCGCGGTGGATGCCCTTCTCGCGGTTCTCCTTCAGGCGCCCGTCATCCGAATGCTGCACGGTGCCCTGGTTCGGCGTATCCGGATTCTTGTTGTTGTGGCGGGTATGGTCGTCAGTATTGTGCGACTGAGACTGCTGCTTCTTGTCGGCCATATCCGTATCTCCCATGATGTGCGGTGTGCCGCGGTGAGTGTCTCGATAACATATGACGGGAGTGCCGGTTCCTGAACGAATCGCGCGACTGGGCATCACGAGGCGCGACATTCCGTCAGCCACGATTTCATGGCGCTGGGGACTGGATGAATATCGGCCGGGCGCCATGGCCGGCGACTCGATCGCGCACAGGGGCGACCCCGCGCCCTCGCGAGCTGGGCGCCTGGAATCGCGCGGCGCCTCTCGATCCGACGCGACCCAGGCCGTTGACGATCGGAATGGCTACGCCTATCAGTTATAGCAATAGCTATAATGATGAGCCATTGCGATGCGTCATGCCCGTTCCCTGCTCTCCTGCCGCATCGTCGGCTTCGTCCTGGCTTGCTTGGCGACCGGGCAGGGGGTTCCGCCCGCTCGGGCCCAATCCCTCCCCACCGCCGCCGAGAACCTGACCCCCGGCGACATCGACAGCGAGCACCTGTTCGGCTTCACGGAAGGCAGCGACCTCGGCGTGCCGGGCGAGGCGGAGCTGGAATGGGAGACGACCGGACGGCTCGGCAAGCGCCTCGGCCGCTTCCTCGCCGTCGATAGCGGCCTCGCCCTGAAGATGCCGCTGACGGGCGACTTCCGCCTCGCGCCGGGCGTGACTTTCAACGCCTACGACATCGGCAGCCCCGGCGACCCGGTCCGGACCACCGGCGGCTTCAATGGCGGCTTCCTCGAAACCCGCCTGCGCCTGCTCGATCGCCGCGAGTCCCCGTTCGGCCTGACGCTGAGCATCGTGCCGGCCTACGGCACCGTCGACGGTGGCTCAGGTGTGGGCGCGCGCAGCTTCGGGACGGATGTCGCCCTCCTGGCCGACCGCGAGCTAATCCCCGGCACGTTGGTCGCGGCGGTCAATCTCGGCTTCGCCTTCTCGACCACGCGGCTGCCTGCCCGGGACGAGCGCGTGCTCGGATCGGGCATCGAGGTCGCGGGTGCGCTGGCCTACCAGGTCCGGCCCGGCCTCTTCGTCGGGGCTGAGGCGCGCTATGCCCGGACCTACGAGGGCCTGGCGCTCGACCGGCTCGCCGGGCAGGCGGCCTATCTCGGGCCCACCCTCTACACGACCCTCTCGCCGCAGGCCTGGGCCTCGTTCACCTGGAGCTTCCAGGTCGCCGGACGGGCCTCCGGCGAGCCGGGGCCCCTCGACCTGTCGGGCTTCGACCGGCACCAGATGCGGCTGCGCGTCGGCTACAACTTCTGAGCGGTTGCGGCGGCCGGCCGATCGCTACCCCACCCCCGTCGGCCCATCGAGCGTCAGCCGCACCCGCCGCGCCAGCTCCATCCGGCGATAGGGCTTGTTGAGGATCTCGAACTCGCTGCCGCCGGCATCGGTCCGCTCGATCGAGGCCTCGGCATAGCCGGTGGTGAGCAGCACCTTGATGCGCGGCTGGCGCTCGCGGGCGGCGCGGGCGAGGATCACCCCGTTCATGCCCCCGGGCATGATCAGGTCGGAGAAGAGGAGATCGACCTTGTCGCTGTCGTCGAGCCGGTCCAGCGCCTCCTGGGCGCCGTGCGCGACCAGCACCGTGTAGCCGAAATCCTCCAGGATCACCCGGGCGGTCTCGGCGACGTCAGGGCGGTCGTCGACCACCAGCACCGTCTCGGTGCCGATCCGGTCGGCGGCCCGCGGGGCCGGGCGGCGCTCGGCGGTGACGGCCTGGTCGGTGGCCGGGAAGAGCAGGCGCACAGTCGTGCCCTGGCCGACCTCGGAGGTGATCCGCACCGTGCCGCCGGATTGCTTGGCGAAGCCGTACACCATGGCGAGGCCCAGACCCGTGCCGCGGCCCTCCTCCTTGGTGGTGAAGAACGGTTCCAGCACCCGCGCCAGGATTTCCGCCGGCATGCCGAGGCCGGTATCCTGCACCTGCACCACCACGTAGGGGCCCGGCCGCACCATCAGCAGCAGGGCCATCCCGTCGTCGATGGTCAGGTTCTCGGTCCGGATCGTCGCCGTGCCGCCGCCCGGCATCGCGTCGCGGGCGTTGAGCAGCACGTTGAGCAGGGCGACCTCGGCCTGGGTCGGATCGATGCGGCAGTTCCAGAGGTCGGGCGACAGGTCGGTGCGCATCACGACGTGGTCGCCGAGCGTGCGCCCGGTGATCTCGTTCATGCCGCGCACCAGGGTGTTGAGGTTCAGCGCCCGCCCGTCGAGGCGCTGCTTGCGGGCGAAGGCGAGGAGCTGGTGGGTCAGCCGGGCGGCCCGGTCGGTCGCGGCGCGGATCGCCTCGCCGGCGCCGACCAGACGGGTCGCGTCGATCGTCGGGTGCTCGGCCAGTGCCAGCACCACGTCGGTGTAGCCGCCGATGACCTGGAGCAGGTTGTTGAAGTCGTGGGCGATGCCGCCGGTGAGCTGGCCGAGCGCCTCCATCTTCTGGGCCTGGTGCAGGGCCTGCTCGGCGTCGCGCCGGCGCGACACGTCGAGCTGGGAGCCGAAGAAATAGACCAGATCGCCCTTCTTGTCGTAGACCGGCGAGATGAACAGCGCATTCCAGAAGGTCGAGCCGTCCTTGCGGTAGTTCAGGATCTCGGTGGCGAGCTCCTTCCGCTCGGCGATGGCGCGGCGCACCTCCGCCACCGTCTCGCGGTCGGTCTCCGCCCCTTGCAGGAAGCGGCAATTGGTGCCGACCAGCTCCTCCGGCGTGTAGCCGGTCATGCGCAGGAACGCCTGGTTGGCGAAGACGATCGGGTTGTCCGGCTGGTGCGGATCGGTGACGATCATCGGCATCCGCGTCGTCTCGACGGCGGCGAAGAAGATGTCCGAGTGGGTGTCGTGAACGGCGCGCGGGCCGCGGACCGTCACGGCCGGCCCGAGGCCGCCGAGATCCGGCTTCTCCGATATGTCCGCCATCCGACGCCCCCATGCCGCTGGCTGAGCCACGCGGCACACGGTCCGGCCTCAGTCACCCGAGAGCAGATAGGCAGCGGGGCCGGATATCAACCGACACGAAAGGATAGTGCACGATTTTCAGCAGCGCGACTTTGTCGCGGCAACGAAGTGGAACGAACGTCGTCGCGCGGCAACTGGAGAGAGCATCGATTTCGCTTCAGGATGCCGCCCGTTCGAGGTTTCGAATACCCGTCTCGCCTATGCACCGGGAGGCGGAGCGATCCGGCGATGGGGCGACGGCGTCAACGCCGGGGCTTGCTGCGCACGAGGCGCGACCGGCAAGGCGTGACCGGCAAGGCGTGACCGGCGAGGCGCGATTTTCGCCGTGACGGAATGCCGGGCGCGGCGCTAGTTTCGGGATCGGGTCCTTGGTGCCCATTTCGCTCGTCTGCGATCCGTTTCGTGACTCCCCCTGCCCGCGAGGTTCCGATGCCGCCCGCCACCGTCCCGGACGTGACCTTCCACACCCGCGTCAGGAACGAGGCCCTCGGCGGCCCCAACCCCTTCGAGTGGAAGGACCTGACCTCCGCCGAGGTGTTCGGCGGCCGCAACATCGTGCTGTTCGCCTTGCCGGGCGCCTTCACGCCGGCCTGCTCGGACGACCACCTGCCGGGCTACGAGCAGCATGCCGAGGACTTCGTGGCGCTGGGCATCGACCAGGTCATCTGCCTGTCGGTCAACGACGCCTTCGTGATGTTCCAGTGGGCGCGCTCCAAGGGCATCGAGAAGGTGTTCATGCTGCCCGACGGCAATGCCGACTTCACGCGGCAGATGGGGATGCTGGTCAAGCGCGGCCGCCAGGGCATGGGGATGCGCAGCTGGCGCTACTCCATGCATGTCGAGGACGGCACGATCCGGAAGATGTTCATCGAGCCCGGATTCCGCGACGACCCGCCCGGGGTCGGCCTCGCGGTCTCGGATGCCGGGACGATGCTCGACTATCTCAAGGGCCGGTAGGGGCCGCCGCCAGCACGATCCGGGCGGCGCTGCGGCTCGGGTCGTCGCCGTCGGGCAGCCGCATCGTGGCGTCGAGGCGGGCGAGCGCGGCCTCCTGCGCCGCCCGGGCCGGGCCCGCGGGCAGGAGGGGGGCGAGCGCCGCCGCCAGCCGCTCCGGCGTGCAATCGGCCTGGATCAGCTCGGGGATCGCATTCTCGCCCAGGATCAGGTTCGGCAGCACGATCGTCGGCACCTGGATCAGGCGGCGCACGATCACCTCCTCGATCTTCGGCACCTGGTAGGCCACGACCATCGGCACGCCGGACAGCGCGAGTTCGAGCGTCACCGTGCCCGACGCCGCGAGCGCCGCCCGGGCCCGCCGGAAGGTCGCGAGCTTGTCGGCCTCGCCGTCGATCAGGCGGGGGCGCACGGGCCAAGTGCCGGCGAGGCGCTCGATCAGGGCGCGGTGGCGGGCGACGGCCGGCAGCTCGACCGTGAAGGCGTGGCCCTGCGCCTGAACCTTGGCGAGGGCGGCACCGAAGATCGGCATCAGCCGCTCGATCTCGGTCCGGCGCGAGCCCGGCAGCACGGCGAGGACCGGGGAGGGGGATTGGCGGGCCTCCCTCTCGGCGGGGCCGGGCCGCAACTCGCCCAGGCGCTCGATCAGCGGGTGGCCGACATAGGTGCAGGCCGGTCCGCCGAGACGCCGATGCGCGTCGGGCTCGAAGGGCAGCAGGGCGAGCACGTGGTCGATGTAGCCGCGCATGGTCTTCGCCCGCCACGGGCGCCAGGCCCAGACGCTCGGGCTGACGTAATCGACCACGGGCAGGTCCGGGAGCTGCCGTCGCACCCGGCTCGCCACCGCGTGGGTGAAGCCCGGGCTGTCGATGATGACGAGCACGTCGGGACGGGCCGCCACGCAGGCCCGCACGGTCTGGCGGATGCGCCGCATCAGCAGGCGGATGCGGGCCGCCACCGCGAGATAGCCGATCACCGCCACGTCCTCGAGGGGGAACAGCGACTCCATCCCCTCCGCCGCCATGGCGTCGCCGCCGACGCCGCCGAGCGCGAGCGGGCGGTCCGAGAGGGCGCGCAGCGACCGGATCAGCTTGGCGCCGAGCTGGTCGCCGGATTCCTCGCCGGCCACCAGCCAGATCGTGAGGGGGCGGTCGCTCAACGGGCGGGCTCCGGATCGGGCGGCAGGCCGAGGAGGAAGAGGCCGAGGCGGTCGGCGAGGTCCACCGTCTCGGGCCGGTCGAGCACCAGGGTGTCGCCAGCTCCGACCGCGATGCCGATGCAGCCGGCCTCCGCCGCGCGCTTCACCGTGCGCGGGCCGATCGCCGGCAGGTCGACGCGCAGGTCCTGGCCGTCCTTCGCGCGCTTGACCAGCACCATCCCGGCCGGCGGTCGCCCGAGGCCGAACGGACGGCGGGCGAGGGCCCGGGCGCGGGCGAGCATCCGGTCGGTGCCCTCCGGCCCCTCGACCGCCAGCACCCGTCGGGTCGCCACCACGGCAGCCTGGCCGACATCGTGCGGCGACAGGCTGGCGAGCAGCGCCCGGCCGGCCGCGACCGAGGCCTCCGCCCCGTCGTCCGGTCCCAGGGCGCCGAGGCGGCCGGCCGGGGCCATCAGGTTCGGGGCGAGGTCGCGCACGCCGAGCACCTGCAGGCCGTGCTCCTCCAAGAGCGCCAGGACGCCGCGCAGGAGGTGATCGTCGCCGCCGGAGGCGAGCGAGCGCAGGGCCTCGCGGTTGCGGTAGGCGGCGAGGGTGTTGAGCAGGGCGGCCGGGCTCGGCCGGGCTACGGCACCGGCCAGCGTCACGCCGGCAGGCGCCCAGGCGGTCAGGGTGTCGAGGGCGCCACGCACGTCGAGGAGGTCGATCGTGGCGTCGGCCCGCCGCCGGGTCGCGGGATCGGCGAAGCCCCGGATCGCCAGCACGCGGCAGGAGCGCCCGGCCCGGTCGAGGGCGGCGGCGATGAGGAGCGGCAGCCGGCCGGCCCCGGCCACGATCGCGACCGGTCCGGAGGCCGGCGCGGATGTCGCCGCCGCGGCGGCCATCAGGCGGCGCTCGTCACGCAGCGCCTGGCGCCTCGCGCGGCGTGCAGACCGAGCGCTTGCCGCCTTCGCGGATGAAGGCCAGGATCTCCTGCACGATCGGGTGCTGGTCGAATTCCGCGGCGACGTCCTCGACCCGCTCCATCAGGGTGCCTTCGAGGGCGAAGAGCAGGCGGTAGGCGCGGCGCAGGGCGTGGATCTCCTCGCGGGAGAAGCCGCGGCGCTGCAGCCCGATGATGTTGAGCCCGGACAGGTGGGCCCGGTTCCCCACTGCCATGCCGTAGGGGATCAGGTCGTTCTCGAGGCCCGAGAGACCGCCCACGAAGGCATGCGCGCCGACCCGGGCGAACTGGATCACCGCCGCGCCGCCGCCGAGGATCGCGTAGTCGCCGACCTGGCAATGGCCGGCCAGCATCACGTTGTTGGAGAACACGACGTGGTTGCCGACCCGGCAATCGTGGCCGACATGGCTGTTGGCGAGGAAGGCGCAGGAATCGCCCACCACCGTCGCGAGGCCGCCGCCGGCGGTGCCGGGGTTCATGGTCACGCCCTCGCGGATCTGGCAATCGGCGCCGATCGTCAGCGTCGAGTCCTCGCCGCGGAACTTCAGGTCCTGCGGCGGGTGGCCGATCGACGCGAAGGGATAGATCCGGGTGCGCGGCCCGATGGTGGTACGGCCCGCCACCGCGACGTGGCTCAGGAGCCGCACGCCGTCGCCGAGGACCGCCTGCGGCCCGACATGGCAGAACGGCCCGATCTCGACGCCGGCGCCGATCACCGCGCCGTCCTCGACCACCGCGCTCGGGTGGATGCGGGTCTCGGACAGGTCGCTCATTCGGTCACCAGCATCGCGCCGATCTCGGCCTCGGCCACCAGCACGCCGTTCACCTTGGCCTCGCCCTTGAACCACCACATGAAGCGGCGGTTGCTGGTCTTGCGCATGTGGTACTCGACCACGTCGCCCGGCAGGACCGGCTTGCGGAACTTCGCCTTGTCGATGGTCATGAAGAAGACCTTGCTCGGCTTGGCGTCGCCCTTGAGCTTGTGGGCGCAGCAGATCGCGCCGGCGGTCTGGGCCATGCCCTCGATCAGGAGGACGCCCGGGAAGACCGGGGCAGAGGGAAAGTGGCCGGTGAAGTGCGGCTCGTTGATCGTGACGTTCTTGATGCCGATGCAGCTCTCGTCCCGGTCGATCTGCACGATCTTGTCGACCATCAGGAACGGGTAGCGGTGGGGCAGGAGCTCCATCACCCGCATGATGTCGGCCGTGCCCAGCTCGGCAGGCATCTCGGTCATGGTGTCGGCTCCCTCGGTGCGGCCGGACCGGAGCGATCCGGTCGGGCGATGGTGCGCCGTCTTTGGCGAGAAGTGCGGCGGATGCAAGCCTTTTGCGGCGGGAACGGGGCGGATGCCCCGCCCCCGGCTTCAGCCCTCGCCGCCCTCGTCGCGGGAGCGTGCCGCGAGGTTCTTGAGCGTCGTCATCTCGCGGAACCACTCGCGCACGGGCTTGGCCGGCGTGCCGCCCCAGCGGGCCCCCGCCGGCACGTCCTTGTTGATGTTGCTCGACCCGGCGATCTGGGCGCCCATGCCGATGCGCAGGTGGCCCACCACCCCGACCTGGCCGCCGAGCACGACGTAATCCTCGAGCGTCGTCGAGCCCGAGATGCCGACCTGGGCGACGATCACGCAGTGGCGGCCGATGACGACGTTGTGGGCGATCTGCACCAGGTTGTCGATCTTGGTGCCCTCGCCCACCACCGTGTCGCGGCTGGCACCCCGGTCGATCGTGGTGTTGGCGCCGATCTCGACGTCGTCCTGGATGATGACGCGGCCGACCTGCGGCACCTTGAGGTGGCCGCCCGGCCCCATGGCGAAGCCGAACCCGTCCTGGCCGATGCGGGCGCCGCCATGCACGATCACCCGATTCCCCAAGAAGGCGTGCAGCACCGAGGCGTTGGGGCCGATGGCGCAGGCCCGCCCGATCCGCACGCTCGGGCCCACGACGCAGCCCGCCGCCAGCACCGTCTCGGCGCCGATCTCGGCCTGAGGCCCGATCACCACGCCGGGATCGACCACCACGCCGGGCTCGAGCCGGGCGGTCGGGTGGACGAAGGAGCCGGGCGACACGCCGGTCGCCCCGAACAGCGAGGCAGGGCGCGCCGCGCTCGGGAAGAGCCGGGCCAGCACCGTCGCGAAGCCCCGATAGGCCTGCGGCGTCACGAGCGCGACGGTGCCTTCGGGCACCCGGGCGGCGAAGCGCGGGGTGACCAGGCAGGCACGGGCCCGGGTCGTCGCCAGGGCCTCGGCGTATTTGGCGTTGTCCATGTAGGCGAGGTCGTCCGGCCCGGCGCTCTCGAGTGGCGCCGCAGCGCGGATCACCGCCTCGCCGTCCGCCTCCGGCGGCAGGGCGGCGCCGGACAGCGAAGCGACCTCGCGCAGCGGGACGGGGCCCGCGAGGGGGAAGAAGACCGGTTCCGACATCGCCTGCATCCGCTGGGCCCCGGCGGGAACGGCCCGCCCGTCCTCCCGTCGAGGGGAGGGGGTTCGAACTAGCGGGTTGAGCCGGGGGGCACAAACGAAAACGGCCGCGGGAGCGCCCCGCGGCCGTCGATTCGAGGCGGGCGCCACCGGCGCCCGCGGGATGATCGCTTAGAAGCGCGAGCCGCCCGAGAAGCGGAAGGCCTGCGTCTGGTCCTTGCCGACCCGGCCGAAACCGGTGTTCAGGCCCTCGTCCTTGGTCAGGGCGTAGGCGTAGTCGAAGCGGATCGGGCCGAGCGGCGAGTTCCACAGGATCGACGCGCCGACCGACGAACGGATCGTGGGCTTGTCGCGGACGTTCACGCATTCCGGCTCGACGGGGATCGCGGTCGGGCCGATGGCGCTGAAGTTGCAACCGCCGGTCGGGCTGAACCCGTTGATGAACCCGTCGCCGTTCACGTCGAAGGCGCGGCGGCCCTTGTAGCCGAACAGCGTACCGGCATCGGCGAAGACCGCGCCCTTCAGGCCGAGGTCGCGCGGCAGGCCCCAGATCGGGAACTGCACCTCGACCGAGGCGCCGACATAGGTCGTGCCGCCGATCGCGTTCGAGCGGGCGTCGCCCGAGCCGACGTCGCGCGGGCCGATGCCGTTCGGCGCGAAGCCGCGCACCAGCGACGGGCCGAGGAAGAACTGGTCGGTGACGCGGAGCGAGTTGCCCTCGGTCGGCAGGACGTGGCCGCCCTGGACCTTCACGAAGCCGATGACGTCTTCCCAGAGCTCCTTGTAGTAGCGAGCCTCGCCGGTGACGCGGAAGAACTTCGAGTCGCCGCCGATGCCGGCATATTCGGGCTTCAACTCGCCGTAGAAGCCGTTGCGCGGAATCTGCAGGTTGTCGAGGGTCGAATAGGCCAGGGTGACGCCGGCGAGGGAGGTCAGCGTCGAGCCGACCGACTCCTTGAGGGCGATCGAGGCCTCGCCGTCGTAGGCGCAGTTCGGGTAGGCCGGGAGGCCGCCGACGTTACGGCCCTGGTAGAACGTCCCGGCCGGGTTGAGCGCCGTGTAGCCCGGGATCCCGAACGAGCAGTCGTTGTACGGCCGCTTGACCGTGTTCGGGATCTTCAAGTCGGTGTTGTAGATCGAGTAGCGCAGCGTGATGCCGAACTCCTCGGTGATCGGCAGGCCGAGGCGGAGCTGGCCGCCGACCACGTCGGTCACGTAGCGCGAGTAGCGGGTCTGGTCGCTGTACTTGTTGAAGACGTCGAAGCCGGCCGCCAGGCGATAGCCGAGGAAGTACGGCTCTGTGAACGAGAAGTCGACGCCGCGGGTGTACTGGCCGGCGGTGCCGGCGAGGCGGACATATTGGCCGCGGCCGAGGAAGTTCGACTCCGAGACCGAGACCTCGCCGATGATCCCGTCGGCCGTCGAGTAGCCGCCGGCGACCGAGAACGAGCCGGTCGGTTGATCCTCGACATCGATGTTCACGACAACCCGGTCGGGAGCCGAGCCGGGCTCGTTGGAGAACCGCACCTTCTTGAAGAAGCCGAGGCCGTTCAGGCGCCGCTCGGCCCGGTCGATCAGCACGCGGTTATAGGCGTCGCCCTCGGTGAGGTCGAGCTCGCGCCGCACCACGTAGTCGCGGGTGCGGGTGTTGCCGCGCACGTTGATGCGCTCGATGTAGACCTTCGGGCCGTCCTCGACGATGTAGCCGAGGGCCACGGTGCCGGTGGCGCGGTCGCGCTCGCCGGTCGGGCGGACCTGGGCGAAGGGATGGCCGTTGCGCGCCACCGTGGTGGTGACGCCGGTCAGGGTCTTCTCGACATCCTCGGCGTTGTAGACGTCGCCGACGCTGGTGCGCAGCTCGTCGCGCAGCACGGTGCCGTCGACGCCGGGGATGCGCGAATCGACCGAGACCGCGCCGACGCGGTATTGCTGGCCTTCCTCCACCGTGATGGTGATGACCCAGCCGCCGGCGGCGTCGTCGAAGCGCGCATCCGCGGAGGCGACCCGGAAGTCGGCGTAGCCGTTCTTCAGGTAGTAGCGCCGGATCAGGTCGAGGTCGTTGGCGAGCCGGTCCGGATCGTAGACGTCGGAGGTCTTGATGAAGCTGAGGAGATTCATCTCCGACAGCGTCATCAGGTCCTTCAGCCGGCCGTCCGAGTAGGCCTGATTGCCGACGAAGCGGATCTCCTTGACGCCGGTCTTGTCGCCTTCGTCGATGGTGTAGACCACGTCGACGCGGCCGTTGGGCAGGTCGACGGTGCGAACCGAGACCTTGGCCAGGCCGCGACCGGCGCGGCGATAGACTTCGCGGATGCGATCGAGGTCGGTGTTGATGGCCGCCTGGCTGTAAGGCCCGCGCGACTTCGATTCGACGACGCTCTCGAGCGTCCCCTTCTCGACCTTCTTGTTGCCTTCGAAGAAGACCCGATTGATCGTGTTGTTCTCGCGCACCGACACGATGATGCGCCCGCCGTTATGCGCCACGCGCACGTCGGAGAACATCCCGCTGGCGATCAGGTTGCGGCGGCCCTCCTCGGGCGACACGCCGACCACGTAGGAACGGACCGTCTCCGCATCGATCCGGGAGTTGCCCTGAACGACGATCTGCTGCGCGAAGGCGCTGCCGCTGGCGGCGATGGTGGCGGCCATGACAATGGCGCCCTTCGCCGACGCACGCCGGCGCTTACCCGTCATCGACATCATCAAATGGCCCGTCTCATTTTTTGTCGGCACGGGTTTGCACCCGCAGACGATCGCCCTCTCGCGAAGGCGAAGGCCCCTGGTCCTAAGCCCCGCTTCTATCGGGAATCCCTGGCGAAGCAAACGCCACGCTCCCAGCCTTCGGGGATTTTGCCCAGACGTGGCCTTCCTGTCACGGGATGCGGCCAAGCTTTTCACAAGGCAGAGTCAGCGCGCCGTGAACGGCGCGCCGGGGCGCATGCCCCGGAATGGAACGCATTTTAGGAAAATTCGCTGGATTCCGGGGGACGCCCGCGTCGCGCGCGGGCGCCTCCCGGGGAGGGTGCGGGGCGCCTCAGGTGCCGCGGTTGAACGCGGCGCCGATATGCAGGATGTCGTTCCAGGTCGCGAACAGCATCAGCATCAGCACCAGGGCGAGCCCGATGCGGAAGCCGATCTCCTGCGCCCGCTCGCTCAAGGGGCGGCCGCGCACGATCTCGACGGCGTAGAACATCAGGTGCCCGCCATCGAGCATCGGCACCGGGAAGAGGTTGATGAGCCCGATCGAGACCGACAGGACCGCGATCAGGCCGACCAGGGCACCGAGGCCGCCGACCTTGGCGGCCTGTCCCGAGACCCGGGCGATGCCCATCGGGCCCGAGAGCTGGTCGGCGGATTCACGCCCGGTGATCAGCTTGCCGATGTAGCTGAAGGTGCGGTCGACCACGAAATAGGTCTCGGTGACGCCGATCTTCAGCGAATCGAGCGCGCCGTAATGCACCAGCTTGACGTCGGCCGCGTCGCGCGGGCCCTGGATGCCGAGCCGGCCGATGCGCTGGGTGCCGAAGGGGGTCTTGTCCTCGTAGACATCCGGGGTCGCGGTGAGCGGCGTGGTGACGCCGCCGCGCTCCACCGTGAAGTCGAGCCGGTCGCCGGCGGCGCCCGAGACGGTGCGCTGCATGTCGGCGAAGTTGTGGATGGCGGTGCCGTTGATCGTCAGTACCACGTCGCCGGCCTGGAAGCCGGCACGCTCGGCCGCGCTGCCCGGCTGCACCGCCGAGACCCGGGGTGCGACCTCGTAGCGCCCGGTGGCGTAGACCGCACCGGCGAAGACCGCGATGGCGAGGAGGAAGTTGGCGATCGGCCCCGCCGCCACGATGGCGACCCGCTTCCAGACGTTCTGGGCGTGGAAGCTCACCGCCCGGTCGGCGGGATTCATCGTCGCGATCGCGTTCGGGTCCGGCACGCTGGCGCCGTTCATGTCGCCGACGAACTTGACGTAGCCGCCCAGCGGGATCGCCGAGATCTTCCAGCGGGTGCCGCGGCGGTCGTTGAAGCCGACGAGCTCGGGGCCGAAGCCGATCGAGAAGCTGGTCACCCCGACGCCGCACCAGCGCCCGACCAGGAAGTGGCCGAGCTCGTGGATGAACACCACGACGGTGAGAACGAACAGGAACGGCACGATGTAGCCGAGCAGGTTCGTCGTCGCACCGCCCACGACGTTGAGCAGATCCATGGTCACCTCGATGCGGCGCGGCCGGCCCTCCCTGGCCCGGTACGGCCACCTTGCCAATCCCCCTTACATACAGAGTCCGGAGGGCTGCGAACAGAGCGCGAAACGGCCGAGGGTTAACTTAACGGAAGCTTAAGGCGCCGGTCACGCGGCCAGCGCCGCCTCGCTCCAGCGCCGCACCTCGGCGTCGATGGCGAGCGCCTCCTCGACGTCGGCGGGGGCGGTGGGGAAGCGCGCCGCGAAATGCTCGCAGGCCCGCTCGACCAGGGCGGCGATGTCGTAGAAGCCGATCCGGCCGGCGATGAAGGCCGCGACCGCGATCTCGTTGGCGGCGTTCATCACCGTCGGCTGGGCCGCCCCGGCGGCGAGCGCGGCCTTGGCGATGCGCAGGCAGGGGAAGCGCTCCTCGTCCGGGCGCTCGAAGGTGAGGCTGCCGGTCGCCGCGAGGTCGAGGGGCTTCCCGCGGGCGATCGACAGGCGCTCGCCCAGGCCCAGGCAATGGGCGATCGGAACCCGCATGTCGGGAACGTAGAGGCCGGCCGTCACGGCGCCGTCGCGCCAGGTGACGAGGGCGTGGACGATCGATTGCGGGTGCACCACGGCGTCGAGGCGCTCGGCCTCGATGCCGAACAGGTGGTGCGCCTCGATCAACTCCAGCCCCTTGTTCATCAGGGTGGCGGAATCGATGTTGATCTTCATGCCCATCGACCAGGTCGGGTGGGCGGCCGCGTCGGCGGCGCTCGCAGCCGCGATCCGCTCCCGGGTCGCGGTCCGGAACGGCCCGCCGGAGGCGGTGATGGTCATCCGGGTGATGTCGTCGATCTTGCCGCCGCCGATCGATTGCTCGAGCGCGTTGTGCTCGGAATCCATCGGCAGGATGCGGGCGCCGTACGTCTTGGCGTCGCGCATGAACGCGTCGCCGGCGCAGACCAGGCTCTCCTTGTTGGCGAGCGCCACGGTGCGGCCCTGGCGGATCGCCGCGCAGGTCGGGCTCAGGCCCGCCGCCCCGCTCACCGCCGCCACCACGAGATCCGCCTCGCGCGTCGCGGCCTCGATCACCGCCGAAGGGCCGGCGCCGCAGGCGATGCCGGACCCGCCGAGCACGTCGCGCAGGGCCGACAGCCCGTCGGGATCGGCGATCGCCGCGAACTCGGCGTTCAGCTCGCGGGCGACGCGGGCGAGGGCCTCGGCGTCGCGGCCGCCCGCCACGGCGCCGACCCGGAAGCGGTCCCGGTGCTGGTCGAGCAGGTCGGCGGTGGAGCGTCCGATCGAGCCGGTCGCGCCCAGGACGGAGACGGTGAGGGTCATGACTGTCCCGTGAGAGTGAGGCCGACGAGCAGGAGGCCGGCGAGGAGGGCCACGGCGAAGAAGCCGTCGAGGCGGTCCATCACGCCGCCATGGCCCGGGATCAGGCGGCCGGAATCCTTGGCGCCGTAGGCGCGCTTGAGGGCCGATTCGGCGAGGTCGCCCCCCTGGCTCATCACCGAGGCGAGGGCGGAGAGGGCGCAGGCGAGCGGCAGCGACAGGGCCTCGGTGGCGCCGAGATGGCGCGCGCCGAAAGCCACCGCCCCGCCGACGACCGTCGCGCCGACCAGGCCGCCGCAGAAGCCCGACCAGGTCTTCTTCGGGCTCACCGCCGGCCACAGCTTCGGCCCGCCGAGGGAACGGCCGGTGAAGTAGGCCGCGATGTCGGTGGTCCAGACCACACCGAACAGCCAGAGCGGGCCGGCCAGGCCGATGCGGGGATCGTCGCGCAGCAGCACCGGCACCAGGGCGACGACGAGGGCGCAGGCGAGGCTCGCCGGCGCCCAGATCCGGCCCGCGGCCGGCCGGGCGAGGAGCGCCAGCAGGGCGAGGCCGACGACGACGGCTCCGATGAGCCAGGGGAGGGGAGCGGCGAGCCGTGCCCCCGCGACCACGCCGAAGAGCACGAGGCCGGCGATGGCCAGGAGCGGCCGGTGGGGCGCGGTGCGGGTGATGGCGAGCCACTCGCCCACCACCGCCAAGCCGGCCAGGAACCAGATCACCGCGAAGATCCAGCCGCCGTTGAGCGTCGCGCCGAGCACCAGGAGGCCGAGCACGATCCCCGAGACCGTGCGGGCGCCGAGCTCCGTCGCTGGCCAGGCCGGGCGGCTCGTGCCGGGCGCCTTCGTGCCGTCGCCCGCCATCATCCTGCCCGGGCGCTGAGGCCGCCGAAGCGGCGGTCGCGGTTCTGGAACTCGCCGATCGCGGCGAGGAAGGTGGCGTGGTCGAAGTCCGGCCAGAAATCCGGCACGAACACGAACTCGGAATAGGCGGTCTGCCAGGTCAGGAAGTTCGACACCCGCTGCTCGCCGGAGGTGCGGATGACGAGGTCGGGATCGGGGATGCCATCGGTGTCGAGCGCCCCCGTCATCGCCGCGACGTCGATCGCCTCCGGTGCCAGGCGTCCCTCGGCCACCGCGCGGGCGAGCTTCTGGACCGCGCGCAGGATCTCCTGGCGCCCGCCATAGTTGAACGCCACCACCAGGGTCAGCTTCGCGTTGCGGGCGGTGCGCTCCTCCGCCTCGCGCAGGAGGCCGGCGATGTCGCCCGGCAGGCCGTCGCGCTCGCCGATGATCCGCACCCGCACGCCGTTGGCGTGCAGGTCGGCGAGGTCGCGGCGCACGAACAGCTTGAGCAGGCCCATCAGGTCCGCCACCTCGGCGGCGGGCCGGCGCCAGTTCTCGGAGGAGAAGCTGTAGATGGTGAGATAGGGGATCCCGAGATCGATCGCCGAACGGACGGCGCGGCGCACCGCCTCGACCCCGCGGCGATGGCCCTCGACCCGGGGCAGCCCGCGGCGGGCGGCCCAGCGGCCGTTGCCGTCCATGATGATGGCGACGTGGTTGGGCATCGCCCCGCCCGGATTGGCGCCGCTCGCCTGGCCGGGGCGGGCCGCCAGGTGGTCCTGGCCCTCGCCCTGGCCTGCCTCCAGCAGGGTCACCGTCTCGCTGTCGCCTGCCATGCTGGCCCCGACCCCGGCGGAGCCGTCATTCGGCTCCGCGCTCCCCACGCGCTCGTTCCCGTCATGCCGGCCTGATCCTCAGACCTGCATGATCTCCTTTTCCTTGGCCGCCAGGGTCTGGTCGACCTCGGCGATGTGCTGGTCGGTCGCCTTCTGCACCTGATCGGCCTGGCGCTTCTCGTCGTCCTGGCTGATGGCGCCGTCCTTCTCGAGCTTCTTCAGCAGGTCGAGACCGTCGCGGCGGACGTGGCGGACCGCGACGCGGGCCTCCTCGGCGTATTTGTGCGCGACCTTGACCATCTCCTTGCGGCGCTGCTCGTTCATCTCGGGGATGCGCAGCCGGATGGTCTGGCCCTCGGTCATCGGGTTGAGGCCGAGATCGGATTCGCGGATCGCCTTCTCGACCGCCGCCACCATGCCGCGGTCCCAGACCGAGACGCTGAGCAGGCGCGGCTCCGGCACGCTGATGGTCGCGACCTGCGCCATCGACATCGCGGCGCCGTAGGCGTCGACCTGGATCGGGTCGAGGAGCGAGGGCGTGGCCCGGCCGGTGCGCAGCGAGCCGAGATCATGCTTGAGCGAGTTGATCGCGCCCTGCATGCGCCGCTTGATGTCGTTGAGGTCGAAGGAGGGAGTGGCCATTCCTGCGCGTCCCGAGGCGTCTGGAGGAGAATGGGAATTAGGGCGCGCCCGTGCCGGGTCCGCCCTGATCCGGCTTCAATGAACCAAAACCCGACCTGCCGCAAATCGCCGGGGGCGGCGGTGTTGCGGGGACGGCACGGTTTAGGGCGCCACCAGGGTCGAGGGCGCCGCGCCGGTCAGGATCGCGGTCACCGAGCTCGGGGCGTGGACGGAGCCGACGATCAGCGGCAGCCCGCCGTCGCGGGCGAGGGCGAAGGCGGCGGTGTCCATCACCTTGAGGTCGCGGGCGATCGCCTCGTCGTGGCTCAGGCGCTCGTAGCGCACGGCGTCGGGGTTCGTCTTCGGATCGGCGGAATAGACGCCGTCGACCTGCGTCGCCTTCAGCACGGCGTCGCATTTCAGCTCGGCGGCGCGCAGCACCGCGGCGGTGTCGGTGGTGAAGTACGGGTTGCCGGTGCCGCCGGCCAGCACCACGACCTGACCCTTGTCGAGGTGATGCAGGGCCGGCTGGCGGGCATAGGTCTCGCAGATCGTCGGCATCGACACCGCCGACATGGTGCGGGCGGTCACGCCCGCGGCGTTGAGCGCGGTCTCCAGCGCCAGCGAGTTCATCACCGTCGCCATCATGCCGAGGGAATCGCCGGTGGCGCGGTCGATCCAGCCCGCCGCCGAGACCCGGGCGCCCCGGATCACGTTGCCGCCCCCGACCACCAGCGCGATCTGGAAGCCCTCGTCCACCGCCCGGGCGATGTCGTCGGCGAGCGCCGCCAGGGTCGGCGGGTGCAGCCAGTAGCCGTCCGGGGCGGCCAGGGCCTCGCCGGAGAGCTTCACCAGCACGCGGCGGAAGGGGGTCGATCCTTGCTCCGGCAGGGGATGTTCGGGCATGGGCGCTCCTCTGGCCGCCCGCGAGGCGACGGCTGTCGGCGTCAGGTGGCAGTGCGGGTCGGCCGGGTTCTAGCCTGTCGATCCCGGCCCGTCGAGGCACCGCCAGGCCTGAATCGGCACGGCCGGACGCCCGGGAATCCGGGCATGAAAAAGGGGGCCCGCCGGGCGGACCCCCTTCTCCCTGCCTTCGCGCGATGCGCGAAGGAGAGCCGGTCAGCCCTTGGTCAGCCCTTGGCCGCGGCCGCGACCTCGGCGGCGAAGTCCGGGGTCTCTTCCTTCTCGATGCCCTCGCCCAGCGCGTAGCGGACGAAGCCGGTGAGCTTGACCGGGCCGCCGGCCTTGCCCTCGGCCTCCTTGAGCACCTGCGAGACCGTCTTCGACGAGTCGTGCACGAAGGGCTGCTCGAGGAGGGTGACCTCCTTGTAGTAGCTCTTCAGGCCGCTCTCGACGATCTTGGCCATCACGTGGTCGGGCTTGCCGGCGTTCTTCTCGCGCAGGATGTTGCTCTCGCGCTCGACCGTGGCGGCATCGACGCCCGAGGCGTCCAGCGCCACCGGGTTGGTCGCCGCGACGTGCATGGCGATCTGGCGGCCGAGCTGGCTGAGGACCGTCACGTCGCCGGCCGACTCGAGCGCGACGAGCACGCCGATCTTGCCGAGACCCTCGGAGACCTGACCGTGCACGTAGCTCGCGATGACGCCCTTCTCGACCGACAGCTTGGCGACGCGGCGCAGGGTCATGTTCTCGCCGATGGTGGCGATCAGCTCCTGCAGCTTGTCCTTGATGGTGGTCTCGGCGCCCGGAAGCTTGGCGGCCTCGAGGGTCTCGATGCTGTCGCCGGCGGTGAGCGCCAGCTTGGCCGCCTCGCGCACGAAGGCCTGGAAGCCGTCGTTGCGGGCGACGAAGTCGGTCTCGGAATTCACCTCGAGCACCGCGGCGTGATGGCCGGCGGACTCGACCGCGACCAGACCCTCGGCGGCGACGCGGCCGGCCTTCTTGGCGGCCTTGGCGAGGCCCTTCTTGCGCAGCCAGTCCACGGCCGCCTCGAGGTCGCCGGCGGTCTCGTTGAGGGCCGACTTGCAGTCCATCATGCCCGCGCCGGTCTTCTCGCGCAGCTCCTTGACCATCGCTGCCGTGATGTTGGCCATCGTGGGATCCTCTCGATTGGCGCCCCGGCGCCACTCGGGAGCGGCGCCGGTCGGCGGATAAAGGGAACCCGGCGCCGTGGCGGCGCCGGGCTTTGAAAGGTCGTCCGGTCCGCGGGGCTAACGCGCCCCGCGTGCGTTCCGTGCCGGGCTTTACGCGGCCGCGGCGGCCTCGACGAAGCCGCGGGCCTGGTTCACCCAGCCGTCGCGGTCGATGCGGCCGTTGAGCTTCAGCTCGCCGTCGACCTTGGCGATGTCGTCGGCGGACATCGCGGCGATCTGCCAGTAGTGGTAGATGCCGGCATCGTTGAGCTTCTGCACCAGCTGCGGGCCGACGCCCGTGAGCTTGGTCAGGTCGTCCGGCGCGCCGCGGGGGGCGGCCAGCAGCTCGAAGGGCTCGCCGACATACGGCTCGGTGACGTCGACCGGCACCACCTCGGGCTCGTTGGCGAGCGCCGGCAGCTCCTCGGCCATCGGCTCGTCGGACTCGCCGAGGTCGATGCCGAGGGCACCCTGGCCGCGGGAGATGCCGTCGATCGCCGCGCGGGCGACGAGGTCGCAGTACAGCGCGATGGCGCGGCCGGCATCGTCGTTGGCCGGGACCACGTAGGTGATGCCGTCCGGGTTGCAGTTGGTGTCGACGATGGCCGCCACCGGGATCTTGAGGCGGTTCGCCTCCTTGATCGCCAGCTGCTCCTTGTTGGTGTCGATCACGAACAGCAGGTCGGGCACGCCGCCCATGTCCTTGATGCCGCCGAGCGCCTTCTCGAGCTTGTCCTTCTCACGGGACAGCATCAGGCGCTCCTTCTTGGTGAGGCCCTGGCCGCCGCCGGCGAGGATCTCGTCGACCTTGCGCAGGCGCTGGATCGAGCCCGAGATGGTCTTCCAGTTGGTCAGCGTGCCGCCGAGCCAGCGGGAATTCACGTAGTACTGGGCCGAGCGCTTGGCCGCGTCCGCGATGGTGTCGGCCGCCTGGCGCTTGGTGCCGACGAACAGCACCCGGCCGCCCTTCGCGACGGTGTCGCTCACCGCCTGCAGCGCCTGGTGCAGCGCCGGCACGGTCTGGGCGAGGTCGATGATGTGGATGTTGTTGCGCGTGCCGAAGATGTACGACTGCATCTTCGGGTTCCAGCGGTGCGCCTGGTGACCGAAATGCGAGCCGGCCTCGAGCAGCTGGCGCATGGTGAAATCGGGAAGGGCCATGATCTCTCGTTCTCTCCGGTTCATCCGCCGCGGAGGAAGCGACCGGCGCATCAAGGTCAATGCCGAAGCGACATTACCGAGAGAGGGCCGGCCACCGGAAACGCCTCATTCAGGCATGAGGCCGACTCCGCGTGTGGGATGGGCGGGCCTTTATCCGATCAGGGGTGGGATGGCAAGGCGCGCGCCGGGCGCGGCAGGTCGTGCCGGCCGCGGCCCGGTCGTCGCGGGCGGGCCTCGCGCGTGCAACGCCCGGTAGTAAGGAACGCGCGGCAATCCTCCCGTCACCGCCGGCGTCCCGCGATTCGCCATTGTTCGCGCGAGCGCGTCTGGGCTATCCGTCGCCGCATGGCTGCTCGCATGGGCGTTCGAGCCGGGCATGCCCTGGCACGTCGTCGAGCACCTTCGGAGCGAGACAGGCATCTTTCATGACGTTTCAGTTCTTGCGCGAAGCAGAGGAAGCCCGTCACGACAAGGCCGCGCTCGCGGAGGTGACGCGCCGGGTCCTGCACACCCGCTTCGCGTCCGTCGGCGAGATCGACGCCGCCCGGGTCGTGCAGATCGGGATCCTGGCCCGGGACGCCGGTCTGCGGGAGGACGCGCTGGCGCTCTTCGACCGCATGGCCACGGCGTCGCCGAGCGACATCGCATCCCGGTACGAGAAGGCCGTCCTCTTCCTGCACGAGGGCAATCATATCGACTGCGTGCAGATGTTGCGGCAAATCCTGGCTCACCACCCGCACGAGGATCGCTCCAACCTCATGGCGGCGCGCGTGCTCCACGCGCTCGGCGCCCATCGTGAGGCGACGGCCTGCCTCGACAGCATCCTGCTCGACGGCCGGCCCGACCGGGCGCAGTGGGAGCGGCAAATCCGGATCATCCATGATTTCGGGCGCTACGTCTCGGCCTTCCCCAGAGCGCGGGCCGTCGCCATGGCCGAGAGCGCGGAGCGCTCCCCGTCCCACATGTCGGTCGGGATGCTGGCAGGGCGGATCACCGCGGCGCTCGACAGCCGGTCGGGCTTCAGCCTCGTCCGCGCGGGTGACGGAGAGGGCGCGTTCGTCTTCCTCGGTAACACGGACGAAGCCGATTTCGCCCACCTCTACGAGCAGAACCGGCACGACCGCGCCCGGGTCTGGTTCGCCGACACGGTCGACGCGACGAAGCATCCCTTCCTCGGCGAGGCCTTCCGCATCACGGACGTGATCCGCGATGCCGACGTCGTCGGCATGCCCTATCCGAACTGGATCCGGCACGAGTACACGATCCTGAGCGTCACCGGCATCTCGTCGCTGACCAACCTGCTCCGGATCGAGCGGCGCCCCGGCGCCGCCTCCTGCACCCAGCTGATCCATGTCGAGTTGCACAACACGAAGCTGCTCTACTCGATCATGCAGTCGCAGAAGGAGATCGGGCTGATCTCCTGCCACCCGGGCCTGCCGGAGCGGCTGAAATCCGTGCTGGGCTACGAGCAGGTCGACTACCACCACGTGCCCGGCGAGAAGGGGCACAGCCATCTCCTCAGCGAGGAGGCCGTGGCGGGAAGCCACTGGCCCGAGCGGTACCCGCAGATCATGGACGCGCTGTCCCGGCCTCTGAACGGGCGGCTCTACATCGTCGCGGCGGGCCTGCTCGGGAAGTTCTACTGCGATCGGATCAAGAAGTCGGGTGGCGTCGCCCTCGATGTCGGATCGGTCGCGGATGGATGGATGGGATCTCGGACGCGGCCCGGATTGGAACCGCTGAGCATTGGCTGATCGGTGCGGCGGGCAAACGGCCATGCAAGAGGCAGAGGGAGGTCCGTCGCGCTTCGCGGCGGGCCGACCTCGAGCGCATGCGTCGGACTGCAATCGACCGCAGCCGAGAGGAGGGCGTGGCGCCCGAACTGGCGTGAGCGGCCATGCCATATGCGTCGATCGATAATCTGTCTGCCGCCTGCGCGGCCGGCCGTCGCGCGAGACTTGCCGCGAGACTTGCAAGGTAAAAGGAGAGAGGAATGAGCTATCCTGTTGGTGCCACCCCGACCGTCTTTGTCGACCATAATGGGCTCGGAGACCTGATCCGTACGATCGACGGCACGGACGGGAAAGTGGTTCTCGTCGGATTCGGTGAATATGCGAAGCACATCATCAACCTCCGCGGTGATCGCGTCGCTGCGGTATACGACCCAAATCCGCTCTATGCCGGTCGCGGGATGCATTTCAGAGGGGTGCCGGTCGTCGACCTGCCGCACCGGGTGGAGGCGAGCAAGGTGCTCGGCTGCGAGTACAAGCATTTGTACGACTACCTGGGCAAGGTCGTCAGGTTCTACGACTGGACGTCCTGCTATTATCCGCCGCAGCTGTCTTACAAGAGCACGTCCGAAATCAATCCGTTCGAGCAGGAGATGCTCTACCACAGCGTGCTGAAGAACGAGGCCGACGCTCCGGTCTCGATGATGGGAGGCGACAAGATCCGCTTCCTGATCGAGCTTCTGAGGACTGGGCTCGCCATCCATCCGACCGCGAGCGTCATCGAGATGGGCAGCTGGCAAGGCGGAAGCTCGTGGTTCATCGCGAAGACGATGAAGTATCTGGGCCAACAGCGAAAATTCTATATGATGGACCTGTTCGAGACGCACGTCATGGATCCGACCGCGACGATGTGCTACGATG
The DNA here is from genome assembly GCF_001043955.1 of Methylobacterium tarhaniae. GTDB lineage: Bacteria > Pseudomonadota > Alphaproteobacteria > Rhizobiales > Beijerinckiaceae > Methylobacterium > Methylobacterium tarhaniae. The sequence goes on from NZ_LABZ01000189.1 coordinate 32,103, forward strand.
AAATCCACTTGCGCATGAACGAGGTCTACGACCACGTCGAGCTGATCACCGGGCTCGTGGACGATCCGGCGTGCCTTGCCAAGGTGCAGGCGCCGCTCTGCTTCGCGCATGTGGACCTCGGCTGGCAGGAGCCCGGCTTGCGGTACGTCTGGGACAATCTGGTGCCTGGTTCACCGTTGTTGCTCGACAATTACGGACATCTGGCTGCGCCGCCCTGGCGGTTCGACGACTTCTTTCAAGACCGCGGCACGCGCGTGACGCGACTGCCCTGGTCCGAGCAAGGGCTCGTCTTCAAGCACTGATCCGACGAAGCGGCGACAACGGTCGTCGCAGGACCTTCGGAAAGCTCGAAGGAACAGGAGCACGGCCCGCTGGGCTCGCGGGCTGTGTTGGGCGAACGAAGCGCGGTGACGCGGTGGCCGGAATGGCGCACGATCGTGACCGGAAGGTACGTCCTCCGCGGGCGCGAGGCGTGCGTCGCCCGATGGGAACAAGCTGTGGCCGGCAACTGGTCATCGATCTTGCTCTGGAGAAGATCCGGGCGGCCTCTCTCCCCAAAGGGGAGCCGTCGATCGATGTCATGGATCAAGATGTTGCGGATGAACGAGCTGAGCGGATCGTTGAAAGGGGCGAGCCGCCGGGATAGTCCGGGGTGGACCTTCTTCCGACGCCATGGCGCCTTCACACTCGACCGAAGGCGCCGGCTGGGCTCGGATCACCGGCGCTGGCGCGTCGAACGCTCATGCACCGACACGCCGAGGCGTGAACGCGCCGGTCTGGTGCGGGGTGGGAGCTTTCCGACGGCGTCTCGGTGTTGCTATGCCCAGGAACCGGCGGTCGGCCGGCTCCCCGGACGATGATCGGGACCACCGAGGTCGTCCTCTCCTTGTCTGAAGCCCTGAGTGGTGACGAGCGAGGCTCCACGCCCTTGGAGCTTCCGAGGCCGAAAGCCGTCTGCTACGGCTCCCTGAAACCATATTCCGGCACGCCCTCCTCATTGCCGTAATATTTGTACGGCAGGAACTTCCCCGACATCTGCAGCTTCACCCGATCGCCCTTGTTGTTCGGCTCGCGCTCCATCGTCATGTTGAAGTCGATGGCCGACATGATGCCGTCGCCGAACTCCTCCTGGATCAGCTCCTTCCAGGTGGTGCCGTAGACCATGACCAGTTCGTAGAAGCGGTAGATCAGCGGATCGCTCGGCGGCATCTGAGGGATCGAGCCGCGATAGGGCGCCTCGTTCAGCATCCGCTCCTCCGCCGCCGACAGGCCGAACAGGAGGGCGGCCTTGGCCGCCTGAGCCTTGGGCAGCTTCATCTGGCCCAGGCAGGCGGCGGTGATCAGGATCGGCGAGATCCCGCCGATCTCGTCCTGGATGTGCTTCCAGGTCCAGCCCTTCTCGCGCTTGATGTCGAGGAGCTTCTCCGTCAGGTCTTCGCGCTTCATAGGCTCTCTCCCTTGCCGAGGACGCTGCCGTCGGTCGCGACCGAGGCGAGTCACGGTTGGCAACGGGCGTGCCAGGGAAGGGCGCAGGAGAGCCGGGGCCGTGCGGCCTAGCGCCGCCTCTCGCACAGGGTTTTCACATAGGTCCCGGCGTCGGTGCCGCGGCCGGAGCCCGCCGCGATGGCGGGGCCGATCAGCATGCATTCCTGCGGCGAGTGGGCCGGGTGGGTGATCACGTCCTGGGCGGTGGCCCGGGTGCAATCCTGCACCGCCAGGGAGGAGGCGCAGATCAGGGTGACGACGAGGATGGTGGGCAAGGCGGCCTCCCCCTGGGGAGGATGACAGATAATGCCGGATGCTCGAACGCCAACCGCGGGGAGCGGAGATATCTTGCCTCAGGGGGTGGTCGTGAGTGCGGCCAGGCGCACGACGAGGCGGCGTGCCACTTCGTCCTTGGGCAGCACCGGCCAGGTCTCGAGGCTGCCGTCGCGGCCGATCAGGTGGACGCTGTTGCGGTCGCCCCCCATCACGCCGGTGGCCGTCGAGACGTCGTTGGCGACGATGAGGTCGCAGCCCTTGCGGGCGATCTTGGCCCGGGCATGGGCGATCACCTCGGTGGTCTCGGCGGCGAAGCCCACCACCAGGGGCGGGCGCCCCTCGCGCCGGCGCGCGATGGTCGCCAGGATGTCGGGATTCTCGACGAGCCCGAGGGGAGGGGGGCCGTCGGGCCCCTTCTTGATCTTCTCGTCCCCGAGATTGGCCGGGCGCCAGTCGGCGACGGCGGCGGCGAAGACCGCGATGTCGGCCGGCAGCGCCGCCTCCACGGCCGCCAGCATCTCGCGGGCGGTCTCGATCCGCACGACCGTGACGCCGAGGGGGTCGGGCAGGGTCACCGGGCCCGAGACCAGGGTCACCCGGGCGCCGGCCGCGGCCGCCGCGGCCGCGATGGCGTGGCCCTGCTTGCCGGAGGAGCGGTTGGCGAGGTAGCGCACCGGGTCGATCGGCTCGTGGGTCGGCCCGGAGGTGACGAGAAGGTGGCGGCCCGCCAGGAGCGTCCCGCCGTCCGGCCGCCCCGCCAGCAAGGCCTCGACGGCGTCGGCGATCTCGTCGGGCTCGGCCATCCGGCCCGGGCCCGTCTCGGCCTCGGCCATCCGGCCCACATTGGGCCCCACCACCGCGATGCCGTCTCCCTTCAGCAGGGCGAGGTTGCGCTGGGTCGCCGGGTGCAGCCACATCCGCACGTTCATCGCCGGCGCGATCAGGATCGGCAGGGTCGTGGCGAGCAGCACCGTCGAGGCGAGGTCCGGCGCGTGGCCACCGGCCATGCGGGCGAGCGTGTTGGCGGTGGCCGGCGCCACCACCACGGCGTCGGCGTCGCGGGCGAGCCTGATGTGGCCGATATCGGCCTCGTCGGCCCGGTCGAACAGGTCGGTATGGGCGCGCTGGCCGGACAGGGATGCGGCAGCGAGCGGCGTGACGAATTCCTGCGCGCCTTTCGTCAGCACGCAGCGCACGGATGCGCCGCGTTCGCGCAGGCGCCGGATCAGGTCCAGCGACTTGTAGGCCGCGATGCCGCCCCCGATGACGAGGAGCACCCGTTTGCCGTCGAGCGTGCCCATCCGCCGCTACACCGTGACCATTCTAGACAGTGACCTGCGTGCCGACCTCGACCACGCGCCCCGTCGGGATCTGGAAGAAGTCCGTCGCGTCGTTGGCGTTGCGGGCGAGCGTGATGAACACCCGGTCCTGCCACAGCGGCATGCCGGACTGCGCCGCCGGGCGGATCGAGCGCCGCGACAGGAAGAACGACGTCGCCATGATGTCGAACTTGAAGCCCTGCTTGCGCAGGAGCGCCAGGCCCTTCGGGATGTTCGGCGATTCCATGTAGCCGAACTTCATCACGACCTTCCAGAAATGCGGGCCCATCGGCTCGATCCGGACCCGGTCGGCGTCGTTGAGGCGCGGCAGGTCGATGGTCTTGACGGTGAGCACGACGTTCTTCTCGTGCAGCACCTTATTGTGCTTCAGGTTGTGCAGCAGGGCCGCAGGCGCGGTCTCCGGGTCGCTGGTGAGGAAGACCGCCGTGCCGCGGACGTGGTGCGGCGGGCTCTTCTCCAGCATCGCGACGAGTTCGGTCAGCGGCACGTCGGTCTTGCGGGTCTTGTTGAACAGGATGGTGACGCCGCGCACCCAGGTCCACATCAGCAGCACCAGGCCGCCGGCGAGCAGCAGGGGCATGTAGCCGCCCTCGAACACCTTGAGCAGGTTCGAGGCCAGGAACAGCAATTCGACGGCGATGAACGGCACCATCACGGCGCCGGCGGCGAGCGGCGACCACTTCCAGACCCGCCACAGCACCAGGAAGGCGAGGCCGGCGGTGATCAGCATCGTGCCGGTGACGGCGATGCCGTAGGCCGAGGCGAGCGCCGAGGAGGAGCGGAACAGCACCACCAGGATCACCACGCCGACCATCAGCAGCGTGTTGATCTGCGGCAGGTAGATCTGGCCCGAATGCGCCTCCGAGGTGTGCCGGATCTCGAGCCGCGGCAGCAGGCCGAGCTGCACCGCCTGACGCGAGAGCGAGAAGGCGCCGGTGATCACCGCCTGGCTGGCGATGACGGTCGCCGCGGTGGCGAGCAGCACCATCGGCAGCAGGCCCCATTCGGGGACGAGCTGGTAGAACGGATCGGTCGTGTCGGGATTGGCCAGCACCAGGGCGGCCTGGCCGAGATAGTTGACGGCCAGCGCCGGCCCGACGAGGACGATCCAGGCGGTCTGGATCGGCCGGCGGCCGAAATGGCCGAGATCGGCGAACAGGGCCTCGGCCCCGGTCACCGCCAGGAAGACCGCGCCGAGGGCCACCAGCGCACCCGTGCCGTGGCCCAGCAGGTAATGCACCGCGTGCCAGGGATTGAGCGCCCACAGCACCTGCGGGGTGCGGGCGATGTGCGGCAGCGCTGCCAGCATCAGCACCGAGAACCACACCAGCATGATCGGGCCGAAGAACGTCGCCATCCGGGCGGTGCCCCGGCTCTGGACCAGGAACAGCGGCAGGATGATCGCGACGGTGATCGGCAGGACGTAGTGCTCGAGGGCGGGGGTGACGAGCTTCAGGCCCTCCACCGCCGACAGGACCGAGATCGCCGGGGTGATGATCGCGTCGCCGTAGAACAGGGCGGCGCCGAACAGGCCCAGCATGAACACGATGTGCGAGCCGCCCAGCGCCTTGCGGGCGAGCGCCATCAGCGAGAGGATGCCGCCCTCGCCCTTGTTGTCCATCTGCAGCAGCAGCAGGACGTACTTGATGGTGACGATGAGGACGAGCGCCCAGAGCAGCAGCGAGACGGTGCCGAGCACCTCCTCGCCGGTGAGCACGCCGTCGGCCCGGCCGGGGCCGAGCGCCTCTCGGAAGGCGTAGAGCGGGCTCGTGCCGATATCGCCGTAGACGACGCCGACGGAGCCGAGGAACAGCGTCCAGAAGCTCGCCTTGGCGTGGCCGTGGCCCTCGGCCTCGTCGACGCTGCCCGCCTTGGTGGGCGGCCCGCCGCTCGGCGGGGTGAGGGATTCGGGCGGCGCGACGGGTCCGCCCGTGGGTGCGGTCGACTGTGTCATGTCTGTTCGGGGATGCGCCCGCGGGCGGCCGGGATTGCCGCCAAGCGCGCTGATGGGCCGGGTGGCGGGCTCGAATCCGTATTGGCCCGGCGCGTCCGCCAGGCCTGATTGTGGCGAGATTGTAGCACGAGCCCGGGGGGGCGCAAGGCGGCCTGCGCCTGCCCCAGCGTTCACCCGCCCTGGCCGGATCTCTTACTCGGCGGCGCTGCGGCGCCCTTGCCCGAAGCGGCGCTCGATGTAGTCGATCACGATGCCCTCGAAGTCCTTGGCCAGCGTCGGGCCGCGCAGGGTCATCGCCTTCTTGCCGTCGATGAAGACCGGAGCGGTCGGGGTCTCGCCGGTGCCGGGGAGCGAGATGCCGATATCGGCGTGCTTCGACTCGCCCGGGCCGTTGACGATGCAGCCCATCACGGCGACGTTCAGCCCCTCGACCCCCGGATAGGTCTTGCGCCACTCGGGCATCGAGGTGGTGATCCAGTTCTGGATGTCGCGGGCGAGCTCCTGGAACACCGTCGAGGTGGTGCGGCCGCAGCCCGGGCAGGCGGCGACCAGCGGCACGAAGGTACGGAAGCCCATCGTCTGGAGCAGCTCCTGCGCCACCTTCACCTCGACGGTGCGGTCGCCGCCCGGCTCCGGGGTCAGGGAGTAGCGGATCGTGTCGCCGATGCCCTCCTGGAGCAGCACGCCGATCGCCGCGGAGGCCGCCACGATGCCCTTCGATCCCATGCCGGCCTCGGTCAGGCCGAGATGGATGGCGTAGTCGGAGCGGCGCGCCACCTCGCGGTAGACCGCGATCAAGTCCTGCACCGCCGAGACCTTGGCCGAGAGCACGATGCGGTCCTTCGGCAGGCCGATCTCCACCGCCCGGTCGGCGGAGAGGAGGGCGGACTGCACCATCGCCTCGCGCATCACCGCGCGGGCGTCGCGGGGCTTCGCCGAGCGGGCGTTCTCGTCCATCATGTGGGTGAGGAGCGCCTCGTCGAGGGAGCCCCAGTTGGCGCCGATGCGCACGGCCTTGCCGTAGCGGGCCGCCTGCTCGACGATGGTGCCGAACTGCAGGTCCTTCTTCTCCTTGAAGCCGACATTGCCCGGGTTGATCCGGTACTTGGCGAGCGCCTCGGCGCAGGCCGGATGGTCGGTCAGGAGCTTGTGGCCGATATAGTGGAAGTCGCCGACGAGCGGCACGTTGACGCCGATGCGGTCCAGCCGCTCGCGGATCTTCGGCACGGCGACCGCCGCCTCGTCGCGGTCGACGGTGATGCGCACGACCTCGGAGCCGGCCCGCGCCAGCGCCGCGACCTGCGCCACCGTCGCGTCGATGTCGGCCGTGTCGGTGTTGGTCATCGACTGCACGACGATCGGGGCGCCGCCGCCCATCACCACCGCGCCCTCGCCCTCACCGATCCGGACGCCGACGGTGCGGTGCCGGGGGCTCGGGCCGGCAATCTCCGGGGCAGCGGTCTCTCGCGCAGCGGTCTCTCGGGCGGCGTCCGCCGGGGCGGTCGCGGCGAGGGCTTCCATGGCTTCCATCGGATACCTTCGGGGGTCGTTCGCTAGAGTCTCGGGGTCGCTTCAGTCGCGGCGTGACAACCGTCTAGAGCATTTCCGGGCGCGGTGGAAATCGCTTCGTTCCGCGGAAAGGCGGGCGCGATCAACGGTGTGGGCCGACCGATCCTGGAATGCTGCACGGAAGGCCGCGACATCCTTGCCAAACCCCTTCCCGGGAGCGCCGACCTTCGATGCGAGACGAGTCGGGAACTCCCGCCGGGCATGTCCGGCCTCGGAGCACCGTCTTAGCTGATGGTGACGGCGGCACGCGTCAAGCGCGTGACGCCGCGCCACCCTGCGCGACGTTGCGGCGCACCATTTGATTTTGCAATGCACCACACCACATTCCCGGCATGACGGACACGACCTTACCCCAGCAAGCGGAGTCCCGCGGGGCGAATGTCCCCGAGGCGGCTCAAGAGGCCTTCGGTCATCCGGCCTCCGGCCCCGTTCAGGCTGTCTCCGGCCCGCTCGGCCGCGGCCTCGTCGGCCCCCGGGCCGAGAAGGCGATCGCCCTCGCCCTCCAGGGCGGCGGCGCCCACGGCGCCTTCACCTGGGGCGTGCTCGACGCCCTGATCGAGGATGGCCGCCTCGCCTTCGAGGCGATCACCGGGGCGAGCGCCGGCGCGATGAACGCCGTCGTGATGGTCGACGGCTGGCTGCGCGGCGGCCCCGACGGCGCCCGCGAGCGCCTGGAGGCGTTCTGGCGCGAGGTCAGCCTCGATGCCGACCTGCCGCAGGCGCAGCAGACCTTCGTCGACGGGGTGATGAGCTTCTGGAAGGCGACCCCGGTCGGGGCGTTCTGGAACGCCGTCGCCAGCCCGTACACGTCCAACCCGCTCAACATCAATCCGCTCAAGCGGGCTCTCGCCGACACGGTCGATTTCGAGGCTCTACGCCGGGACGGCCCGGCCGACCTGTTCATCTCGGCCACCAACGTCTGGACCGGCAAGATGGCGGTGTTCGAGCGGCCGGACCTCACGGTCGACCACCTGATGGCCTCGGCCTGCCTGCCGACGGTGTTCCAGGCGGTGGAGATCGACGGCGTACCGCACTGGGACGGCGGCTATCTCGGCAACCCGCCGCTCTATCCACTCTATCACGGCGCCCGCTCCCGCGACATCCTGCTCGTCCAGATCAACCCGGTCGAGCGCCGGACGACCCCCCGCAGCCCGGCCGAGATCCGCGACCGCCTCAACGAGATCACCTTCAACGGCAACCTGTTGCGCGAGCTGCGCGCGATCGACTTCATCGACGACCTGATCGAGGACGGCGTGCTCGGGCGCTCGAACGCCTACAAGCAGGTGCTCCTCCACCGCATCGACGGCAGCGGCGGCGCGCTCGAGGATGTCTCGGCCTCCTCGCGGCTGCGGGCGCAGTGGCCGTTCTTTCTCCACCTGCGCGATGCCGGGCGGGACGCGGCCAAGGCGTGGCTCGCCGAGTGCTACGACGCGGTCGGGCGCGAGAGCACGCTGGATCTCAAGGCGATGTATACCTGAGGCGGGACGGCGCAGCGATTCGGCAGGCCTGTCAGGGCCTGTCGAGCCGCCCGGACGGACCTTTACCTCCGGCTGGGCGGGATCGGAGCGAAAGCTGCCGGGGACGCGCCGGCCTGACACGGCCTCGTTCAGCCATCCTGCCCGCAGGTCGTTCGTCGCCATCCATCAGTCCCGCGATCCCTGCGCCAGCCACCCGCTCTTCCCAGAATCGGGCGTGGTCGCGACGCTGCGCGCCGTCGAGACCGATGACGGCGTGCCGGTGCCGGCCGGTTCGCGTGGCACGGTCGTGGCGGTCTGCGGTGGCGGCGCTGCCGATGAGGTCGAGTTCGCGCGCCCTGTCATCGGCAATTGCACGATCGATGCGGATCGTCTTCGCTCAGCCTCACGACGCCCCATCCGCGGTCGGTCTGGCGCACGGCGCCGGGCACGATCGCGAGATCGCTGATAATGGCGCATCCGATCCGGGCTCCCGGCGATGCGGGAGCAGGCTGGACCGAAGCGCCGGCATCCGTTGAAGGGTCGTCCGTGACCACCGGCGCGGGTCCCGACGGCTCGAGGCGCCACTTGGCTTGACGCCCTAAAATATTAGTGCAGCAATGGCTGAAACGCGCGGAGTGATCCGCCGCCGATCAAGGGCCGCCAGAGCCCACGCCATGAACGGGGGAAACATGACGATCACACGCCGCACGGCGGTCGCGGGATTCGCAGCCGGAGCCGGTCTCGCCTTCTCGGGGCGGGCCTGGGCGCAGCTTCCCCTGCCGAAATCGCCCGTCGTCGTCACCGTGGTCGACGTGGCGGGCAACCTCGCTCTGACCCAGAAGGCGATTGAGGCCTATCGCCGGGCAAAACCCGGCATCGTCTCGCGCTTCGCCTTCACCAAGGCGCCGGCGCCGGAACTGCCCTCGAAGCTCAAGGCGCAACAGGTGGCCGGCCGGGTCGACATCGACCTCGTGCTCACCGGCACCGACGGCATCGCCGCCGGCATCGAGCAGAAGCTCTGGATCGACCTGAAGCCCCATGCCGGCCAGCTGCCGAAGCCCGCCGACATCTACCAGCCCGCGGCGCTCCGGCTGAACCGCCTGGCGCAGGACCAGGGGCTCTGCGTCGCCTGGTACCCGTCGGGCCCGCTGATCGAGTACATGCCCGAGCGGGTGAAGACGGTGCCGACGACCGCCGACGAGCTTCTGGCCTGGGCGCGCCAGAACAAGGGCAAGTTCATGTATGCCCGCCCGGCCAATTCGGGTCCCGGTCGCACCTGGATCATGGGCCTGCCCTACATCCTGGGCGACACGAACCCGGCCGATCCGGACAAGGGTTGGGACAAGACCTGGGAATACCTGAAGGCGATCGGCGAGACGGTCGATTACTACCCGGGCGGCACGTCGCAGACGATGAAGGAGCTCGGCGAGGGCAGTCGCGACATCGTGGTCTCGACCACCGGCTGGGACATCAACCCGCGGGTGCTCGGCGTGGTGCCGGCCGAGGCGAGGGTCGGGTCCCTGAAGAACTTCCGCTGGGTGGCCGATGCCCATTACATGGCGGTGCCGAGGGGCGTGCCGGAGGAGAAGCTCGCGGTCGTCCTCGACCTGATGGCCTTCCTGCTCCAGCCGCCGCAGCAGGCCTACACCTACGACGAGGGCTACTTCTATCCCGGCCCCGCCGTGAAGGGCGTCACCCTCGACATGGCCCCGCCGGAGAGCCGGGCGGCGCTCAAGGAATTCGGCCGGCCGGAATACGACCGCATGATCGCCGAGACCCCGATCGAGATGCCGCTCGACGCCGACAAGCTGGTCGTGGCCTTCCGGCGATGGGACGAGCAGGTCGGCTCGGGCAAGAAGCGATAGACGGGACAACGTGGGAAGAGCCCGGAAAGAGGCTCCGCGGCAGGGGGAGATGACCGATGACGCTGTCTGACCGGGCGCCGCAGGACCTGCGCTTGAGCGGCCTGAGCCGCCGGTTCGGCGCGATGACCGCCCTCGACGGGCTCGACCTGACGATCAAGGGCGGCGAGTTCGTCGCCCTCCTGGGGCCGTCGGGATGCGGCAAGTCGACGGCGCTCAACTGCATCGCCGGTCTCCTGCCGCTCACCGGCGGGTCGATCCATCTCGGCGAGCGCCGGATCGACCGGCTCAAGCCCGAGGAGCGCGGCTTCGGCATGGTCTTCCAGAGCTACGCCCTCTTCCCGCACATGAACGTGGCGAAGAATGTCGGCTTCGGCCTCGCCATGCGGGGCGTCAAGGGAGCGGAGGCCGCCCGCCGGGTCGACGACGCGCTGGCCCTGGTGCGGCTGCAATCGCAGGCGGCGAAGCTTCCGGGCCAGATGTCCGGCGGCCAGCAACAGCGGGTCGCCATCGCCCGGGCGATCGTGATCGAGCCGCCGGTGGTGCTGATGGACGAGCCGCTGTCGAACCTCGACGCCAAGCTGCGCCTGGAGATGCGGGCCGAGATCCGCCGCATCCACGACGCCATCGGCTCGACCACGATCTACGTCACCCACGACCAGGACGAGGCCCTGTCGATGGCAGACCGGATCGTGGTGATGCGCGACGGGCGCATCCGTCAGGTCGGCACGCCGGAAGACCTCTACGAGCGCCCGGCCCATCCGGACGTCGCCGACTTTATGGGATTCCGCAATCGCCTGCGCGGCCGTGCACTCGCGGTGAGCGGCGAGCGAGCCGAAATCGAGATCTGCGGCACCCGCCTCGCCGGCACCCTGCGGGACGCCTTGAGCCCCGGCGCCCCCGCGGTCGCGGCGATCCGCCCGGAGGACCTGATTCCCGCCTCCGAAGGCCTGCCGGCCCGGGTCGCCAGCGTCGAGTATCGCGGCCGGGCCTTCTTCGGCACCGCCGTGGCGCAGGACGGCACCGAGCTGTTCTTCCGCTCCGACCGATTGGTGGCGCAGGACGAGCCGGTCCGCCTCGCCGCCGCCTCGCCCCGGGTCCTGGTCTTCCCCGGGGAGGCGGCGTGACCTCCACCTCGCTCCCTACGGCCGCGCCGGCCTCGGGCCGGGAGGAGGCGCCGCCGCTCTCGGTCCGCCTCGCCGCCCGGGGATTGGACGGCACCACGCTCCTGGTGGTGCCGGCGCTTCTCGCGATCCTCGGCCTGTTCGTCTATCCCTTCGCCTACGGGCTGGTGCTGTCGCTGCAGCCGAAGGCCGGCGCCTGGTGGGCGAACTATGCCCGCTTCTTCTCCGACCCGTTCCTGTACGACACGATCGGCGCCACCTTGCGCCTCGCGCTGCCGGTCACGGTGCTCAACCTGGCGCTCGCGGTGCCGATCGCACTCCGCGTGCGGCTGATGCGCCGCCAGCGCCTCCTCACCACGATCCTGGTCCTGCCGATCACGCTGGGCACCGTGCTGGTGGCGGAAGGCCTCTTGAACTTCCTCGGGCCGCAGGGCTGGTTCAACCGCTCGCTGGTCTGGCTCGGCGTGATCGCGGGTCCGCTCAAGCTCACCAACAATTACTGGGGCGTGTTCGCCTCGCTCCTCATCACCGGCTTCCCGTTCGCGTTCCTGCTGACGCTCTCCTCGGTCACCGGCATCGATCCCGCCCTGGAGCAGGCGGCGGCCACCCACGGGGCCAATGCCTGGCAGCGTTTCACGAAGGTCGTCCTGCCGCTGATCCTGCCCGGCCTCGCCGTGACCTTCTGCCTGTCCTTCGTCCAGGCCTTCTCGGTGTTCCCGTCCGCGGTGCTGCTCGGGGCGCCGGCGGGCGCGACGCGGGTGATCTCGATCGCGGCCTACCAGGCGGCGTTCGAGGACTACGATTACTCGCTGGCCTCGGCGATCGCGATGATCATGGGCGCCGTGCAGCTCGCCATCGTCGGCCTGCTGCTCTGGGGCCGCACGCTCCTCTATACCGGCCCGGTCGGGGGCACCAAGGGATGATCCGCGACACCGGTCCCGGCTCCCGCCTGTGGCGGATGGCGGTCTGGGCCGTCACGCTGCTGTTCTGCCTCAACCTCATGGCGATGATCGCCGCGGTGGTGCTCAACTCCTTCGCCACGCGCTGGCTCGGCACCTGGCTGCCGCTGGGCTTCACCACCCGCTGGTACGCCTCGGCCTGGGACGAGTTCCAGCTCGGCGAGGTGCTGGTCGTCACCCTGCAGGTGGTCTTCCTGGTGGTCCTTCTCTCCGGGCTTCTCGGGGTCGCGGCGGCCTACGCGCTGGCGCGGCGCGACTTTCCGGGCAAGCGGCTGGTGATGCTGGTCTTCCTGCTGCCCCTGCTGGTGCCGCCGATCACCTACGGCATCCCGCTCGCCACGGTGCTCTACCAGGCGGGCCTCGCCGGCACGCTCTGGGGCGTGGTGCTGGCCAACCTCGTGCCGAGCATACCCTTCGTGGTGCTGGTGATGATCCCGTTCATCGAGCAGATCGATCCGCGCATCGAGGCGGCGGCCCGGGTCTTCGGCGCCGGCACCCGCCAGCTCTTCCTGCGGGTGCTGCTGCCGCTCTTGGTCCCCGGCATCCTCGCCGCCCTGCTGCTGGTGCTGGTGCGCACGATCGCGATGTTCGAGCTGACCTTCCTGGTCGCCGGGCCGACGAGCCAGACCCTGGTGGTGGCGCTCTATTACGCGGTCTTCGCCGCCGGGGTGCGCGCCGGGCAGTCGATCGACGCGATGGCGGTCATCTACATGGCGGTGACGCTGGTCTGGCTGGTGATCGCGCTGCGCTTCGTCAACCCGACGCAGATCGTGGCGCGGGCGAAGCAGCAGGGGGCGTCGTGAGGCCCAAGGCCGGTCCCCCACGCGCGCCCGTTCCCGGGCCGTGACGGAACGAGGCTTCGGGCTGAACCCGGCCGGCGTGATCCGGAATCTCCCTCGAAGGCGAGGCCACCAAGCCCCACGGCTCATCCGCCGGGGACCGCTCAGCCGGTGAGCAACGGATATCGACGGCCGAAAGAAGACGACCTTTGGTTTCGTTCTCGAATCTCTGCCAAGCCCAAGGTCTCGGACTTCCGGGCCAGGCATCGAGAATTCGAGGTTGTTCAACGGCCCCGTCGATCCCGGGCTGGCCCGGAACCGGCGGGGCCGTCGGTATGACGGGTCGGTCTCGCTCGGACGAGGAGCGACCCGATCCCGCCTCAGCGACGCTCGTACAGGAGCCGCGCCCGGATCGTCCCGTCGATGGAGCGCAGCTCCTCGAGCAGGGCCTCCGGATCGACGTCGGTCGCGTCGGTCTCGACCACCACGTAACCGACCTCGCCGTCGGTCTGGTAGAACTGCGCCGCGATGTTGATCTGCTTGCGGGCGAAGGTCTCGTTGAGGCGCCCGAGCATGCCCGGCAGGTTGCGCTGCACGTGGATGAAGCGCAGGCCGGTCGGCCGGGCCGGCAGCTGCACCTGCGGGAAGTTCACCGCGCCCACCGTCGAGCCGATGTCGGAATAGTCGACGAGCTTGCGGGCCACCTCGGCGCCGATGCGCTCCTGCGCCTCCTCGGTCGAGCCGCCGACATGCGGGGTGAGGATGACGTTCTCGAGGCCCTGGAGCGGCGAGACGAAGCGCTCCTGGTTCGACTTCGGCTCCACCGGGAACACGTCGACCGCGGCCCCCCGCAGGTGGCCGTCCTTCAGGGCCGAGGCCAGGGCGTCGAGGTCGACCACCGTGCCGCGGGAATTGTTGATGAGGTAGGAGCCGGGCTTCATCGCCCGGATCTGCGCCTCTCCGATCATGTTGTGGGTCGAGGCGGTCTCGGGCACGTGCAGCGAGACCACGTCGCTCTGGGCCAGGAGCGCGTCGAGGCTGTCCACCGGCTCGGTGTTGCCGTGGCGCAGGCGGTCGGTGAGATCGTGGAAGATCACCCGCATGCCCATCGCCTCGGCGAGGTTCGAGAGCTGCGAGCCGATATTGCCGTAGCCGACGATGCCGAGCGTCTTGCCGCGCACCTCGAACGAGCCGTTGGCCGACTTGTCCCAGCCGCCGACATGGGCCGAGACCGAACGCGGCACGATGCGGCGGAGCAGCATCACGATCTCGCCGATGACCAGCTCGGCCACCGAGCGGGTGTTGGAGAACGGCGCGTTGAAGACCGGGATGCCGCGCCTGCGCGCCGCGTCGAGATCGACCTGGTTGGTGCCGACCGAGAAGCAGCCGACGGCCATCAGCCGGTCGGCGGCCTCGAAGGCGGCCTCGTCGAGCTGGGTGCGCGAGCGGATGCCGAGGATGTGCACGCCCTTGAGGGCCTGGCGCAGGTCGGCCGGGTCGAGGGCCTTGGTGAGCCGCGTGACGGTGACGTAGCCGGCCGCCTCCAGCAGCGCCACCGCGCTGTCGTTGATGCCTTCGAGCAGCAGGACGCGAATCTTGTCCTTGGGCAGTGAGAGCTTGTCGGCCATGGCGGGTCTTCTTGGCAGGTATTCTCGGAAACGGGATCGGACACCGCGGCAGGCGCGGATCCGTGCGCCGCGACCGATAGGAGAGCGCGCGACGCAACGCAACACGGGGTCCGGTCACACGGGCCTGCCCACGCGCAGGGCAGTGCTGCGCCCACCGCGCGGGCAATCCGCCCTGCGCATACCGGGACGACGCCGCGCCGGGCTCCGGGCCGCGGGGCGACCCCGTGCCCCCTTGCGGGGAGGGGCGGGCGGTGGTCCACCGGCTCCGTCCGTCACGGGAAGCCAGGAAGACACCCTCGATGCCCCTCACGCCCCGGATGCGCCGCGCCGCGATCCCGCTCCTCGTCTTCGTCCTCGGCCTCGCGGTTCTGGGGCTCGCCGCCAGCCTGATGCTCGGTCGCCCGGCCACCGGCACCAGCACGGTCGGCGGGCCGTTCACCCTGGTGAACCAGGACGGCCGCACCGTCACCGACCGGGATTTCGCCGGCAAGCCGCACCTGGTGTTCTTCGGCTTCACCCATTGCCCGGACATCTGCCCGACCACCCTGCAGCAGATCTCCGACGTGCTCGTGGCGCTCGGGCCGCAGGGCCGCGACGTGAAGGCGCTCTTCGTCACCGTCGATCCCGAGCGCGACAATCCGGCGGCACTCAAGGAATACCTGTCGAGCTTCGATCCTCGCATCGTCGGGCTCACCGGCTCGCCCGAGGCGGTGGCCGCCACCGTGAAGGCGTACCGGGCCTATAGCCGCAAGGTGCCGCTGAAGGAGGGCGATTACACGATGGAGCACACGGCGCTGGTCTACATCATGGACGGGCGCGGCAACTTCGTCGGCTCGCTCAACCTGATGCGCCCGGCCAAGGACGCCGCCGCCGAGGTGGCGCGCCAGCTCTGACGTCATTTCCGGACGGCGACGTCCGGAAATGACGTCACGAACCCGCGCGGCGCCGCCGCATCGCTCCGGTGCGCGAGGTGGCGGAGAGCCCGTGATCGGTCTTGTTCCAGCGGTAGGGCGCCAGCAACAGCTCCACCAGGGCGAGCCAGGCCGCCGCGCTGACGAGAGCGTAGTAGACCGGCAGCGCGATCACCCACGGGGCGAGGGTCCACCAGCCCCGCCGCCGGCAGCCGGCGAGCGCCGGCAGCCACATCGCGCCGAGGCCCGCGGCGAAGACGACGGCGCCCGTCCCCGTCACCAGGTTCGCGAGGGCGTCGGGCACCGCCGGCAGCGGGTCGGCGGTGATGTGCCAGGCCGCCAGCGCGATCCCGAACGGGTAGGCGAGGGCGCAGACGACGCTCCCCGGCACCATGGCGACCGCGCAGAGCAGGCCGAGGGGACCGAGGCGCCGGAGCGCCGCGACGGGATGCCGGCTGTGGGTGATCGTGGTCTGGACGAAGCCCTTCATCCAGCGAACGCGCTGGCGCAGCCACGGGCGCCAGAAGGCGGGCGCCTCCTCCAGGGTCGAGAGCGGCAGGTCGCCGACCCGGTAGCCGGCGAGGCTCAGGCGCATGCCGAGATCGGCATCCTCGGTGACGTTCCAGGCGTCCCAGCCGTGCAGCTCGCGCAAGACCTGCGTGCGGAAATGGGTGGTCGTGCCGCCGAGCGGCACTGGCAGGTGCGCCGCCGTCAGCAGCGGCAGCAGCACGTCGAAGAGCGCGGCGTATTCGAGGGTGAAGCAGCGGGCGAGCCAGGAATCCTCGGTGTTGTCGATCACCAGCCGGCCCTGCAGGCAGGCGAGCCGGTCGGAGCCGGCGCGGAACAAGGCGGTGGCGGCCCTGAGCTGGCCCGGATCCGGCACGTCCTCGGCGTCGTAGACCACCAGGTGCTCCCCGCGCGCGAGCGGCAGGGCGACGTTGAGGGCTCGCGGCTTGGTGCGGGGGAGGCCGGCCGGCGCCGTCACCACCTCGAACCGGCCCGGGAACGGCACCGCGGCCAGGGCCGCCGCGGTGGTGGCGTCGTCGGCCTCGATCACGAATTTGAGGTCGAGCTTCGAGACCGGGTAGTCGAGGCGGGCGAGCGCGCTCACCAGGCGCGGGACCACCTCGGCCTCGCGGTAGAGCGCCACCAGCACGGTGTAGACCGGCAGCTCCGCCTCCGGGACGGGAGGGGCCTCCGGCAGGGGTGTGGGCCGCAGCAGCGGGGCGGCGAGGCGAAACACGATCACCGCCAGGACCGTGAGGTTCAGGAGCGCCAGGGCGGCGAGCTGCAGCCAGGGGGCCGCGTCGAGGAGGAGCAAAGCCGCGGCGATGCCGAGCAGCAGGACGAGAACTTGCGCCGGATGCAGTCCCGGGCGATAGGCCCAATCGGGCGCGCGCACCTCCAGCGCCTCGGCGGCTCGGGCGGCGGCGCGGGGCCCGGCGGTGGCGAGCACCGTCGCGGCGAGCGCCGTCGGCGTGGTGAGGACGGCCCCGGGTGGCGCGCCGGCGGCGAGGAGCGCCGCCACGGCCCCCGGTGGCGGTGCCAGGACGACCTCTCCTGCCGCACCGATCGCCGCACCGAGGCGGACATCCTCCGGAAAGCGGGTTTCGGGATGCAGGACGAGGCCGGTGCCGCGAAACGGCCGGCCGAGGACCCGGGCGAGGGCGGCGTAGTAGTCGGCCTCGCTCATCAGGCCGGACCGCAGCAGGGCCGCGGCCGGCTCCGTCCCCTCCCGTCGTGCCAGGAGGGCGGCGTCGCGGACGATCGCGAGGTCGACGCCCTGGCCGAGCAGGAAGGCGAGCTCGCGGGGCAAGGCGATCGCGGCGCCCTGCGGGGACCGGACCTCGACGAACATCTAAAGGCCCTCGACGATGCCGGCTTCCTCCGGCGGAGGTTCGTGATACGAGACCCTATGGCTCTCCCAGTCCCCGCGACAGCGTCGCGCTTCGCTGCCCACGGATTTCTCGCGAACGTGGCGCGAATGCCGCTGCGTCATGTCCGGTCTGTGCTGGCCGCCCTTTCGGTGCTGCTGGCCGTGCCGGCCCTCGCCGCCGAACCGGTGACGATCCCGAACTTCTGGAACCCCCGCGCCCGGCTGGAGCGGCCGGAACCGCTCCAGACCACGCGACCGGTGCGCTTCCTCACCGACGACGAATATCCGCCGCTGCACTTCGCCGGGCCGGACGGCAACCCGACCGGCTTCGCGGTGGAACTGGCCCGGGCGGCCTGCGAGAAGCTCGGCGTGACCTGCACCGTGCAGGCGCGCCGCTTCGACACGCTGCTCGACGCGCTCCAGGCCAACCAGGGCGACGTGGTGGCGGCGGCCGTTCCGCTCACCGCCGCCTTGCGGGCGGATCACCGGGCGACCCGGCCGTATTTCCGCTGGCCCGCCCGCTTCGCGGTACGGGGCGACAAGGGCCTGCCGGTGCCGGACGCCAAGGTGATCGGCGAGCATCCGACCGGTGTCGTCTCGGGCACGGCGCACGAGGCCTATCTCCGCCGCTTCTTCCACGTGACCCCGAAAGCCTACCCGGACCTCGCCACCGCCGAGGCGGCCCTGCGCCGTGGCGAGATCGAGTACCTGTTCGGCGACGGGCTGGCCCTGGCGCTGTGGATCGGCGGCACCGATGCGGCGGGGTGCTGCGCCTTCTCGGGCGGCGACTACCTGGAGAACCGCTATTTCGGCGAGGGCATCGGCTTCGTCACCCGCAAGGAGGACGAGGTCCTGGCCCGCGCCCTCGACGACGCGCTCCAGCGCCTGTGGGACGAGGGGAAATACGCCGAACTGTACCTGCGGTTCTTCCCGGTCAGCCCGTTCTGAGCGGAGGGCCGTCAGGTCTTCCGCGGCACGAAGGGATGCGTGCTCGACAACCCACCGTCGACCGCGAGCGCCTGGCCGTTGACGTAGGATGCCTCCTCGCTCGCCAGGAACAGGGCGGCGGCGGCGATCTCCTCCGGCAGGCCCGCCCGGCGCGTGGGATTGAGCTGGCCGATGCGATCCGCCTTGCCCTTCGCCCGCGCCGCGGCGAACAGTCCTGCCGTCATGCCGGTCTCGATCAGGCCGGGGCAGACCGCATTGATCCTGAGGCCCGTCCCCGCGAAGGCGTCGGCGGCGGTCTGGACCAGGCTGATCACCCCGGCCTTGCTGGCGCTGTAGGCCGCGCCCGCCGCGTTGGCGCGCAGGCCCGCGACGGAGGCGGTGCAGACGATCGCCCCACCGCCGTGACGCAGGAGGAGGGGGCCGCCATGCTTGATCGCCAGGAAGGCGCCGATCAGGTTGACGCGCAGCACCTCCTCCCAGAGGTCCACGCTCTGCTCGGTGAACGGCACGGTGCCGCCGCCGATCCCCGCATTGGCGTGGATCGCGTCGAGCCGGCCGAAATCCCGCTCGGCCGCCGCGAGGAAGCCGGTCACGTCCGCCTCGCGGCCGGCATCCGCCGTGAGCGCCCGGGCCCGGCCGCCCTCAGCGGCGATGAGCGCCGCGGTCTCCTCGGCGCCGGCTGCATCGCGATCGACCACCGCGACCGCCGCGCCCTCGCGGGCAAAGAGCAGGGCGGAGGCGCGGCCGATGCCGCTGCCGGCGCCGGTGACGAGGACGGCCTTGGCCGTGAATCGTGCCATCGCGCGCTCCTCCCGCCGGGATTGTCTCACGCGACCGTGTAGCCGCCATCGATCACCAGGACCTGCCCGGTGTGGTAGGCCGACGCCTCGCTCATCAGGTAGACGGCGATGCCGCCAAAGTCCTCCGGCCGGCCGAAGCGGCGGGCGGGGATCCGCGGCAGGTTCAAGGTCACGAATTTCTCGTTCGCCATCAGGCCGGCGGTCATGTCGCTCTCGATCCAGCCCGGCAGGATCGCGTTCGCCGTCACGCCGTAGCGGGCGAGTTCCACCGCCAGCGCCCGCACCATCGCGTTGAGCGCCCCCTTGGTGGCGCCGTAATGCTCGTTGCGCGCCGCTCCCAGGAGCGAGGCGACGCTCGACGTGGCGACGAGGCGCCCGAACGCGTCGCCGGCTCCGGCCCGCTCGGCCATGTGCCGGGCTGCGACCTGGAAGCTCGCCACCACCCCGTCGAGATTGACCGCGAAGGTCTGCCGCCACTCCTCCGCGTCCCGCTCCAGGAACGAGCGCCGCCCGCCGCCGGCCATGCCGGCATTGGCGAACATCCCGTCGACCCGGCCGAAGCGGGACAGCGTCGCGTCGAAGGCGCGCTGCACCGCTTGGGGGTCGGCGACGTCGCAGATCTCCGCCGCGACCGGGCTGCCCGTGGTTTCGAGGCGTTCGAGGGCCTGCCGGTTCTTCTGCGCGTCGCGGCCCCAGATCGAGACCGCGCAGCCGGCCCCGGCCAGGGCCTCGGCCATCCCGAGCCCGATGCCGCCATTGCCGCCGGTGACCACGGCCACCCGGCCGGTGAGATCGAACATGCCCGCCATGGGTCCTCCCGTGGCGCCATCCTCCTTTGGGATCCGCCGACGCGACGATTGCGGATGGGGGCGGCGCCAGGGTGAAGCCTTCCCCAAAGAGGCGGGCGGGGCAAGCTCCCTCTGCCGGCTCGCGCGGCGCGATCCCGGTGAGTCGCCTGCCGGTGCCGGACGTGGGCATCTGGATCGATGCCGGACTCAATCGCCGGCACGCTCGCCCGTCTGCAGGATTTACCAGCGTGAGCAACGCAAGCAATGGCTGAACGACGCGCTGATCTTCCTGACGGCCGCATGCGCCGGCATCCCCGTGCCGACCGCCGACCGCGGCGATTACGACGTGATCCAGCAACTCGCGCCGGAAGGTCGGTTCGTTTCATTCGATCTGTAACAGCCTGCCCGCCGGTGACGACGGCGCTCCAGCCACACGCGTCGGACGCATGGCCCACCCCGCCCACTCCGCCTTGCACTCCGCCGCCCACGGCCAAATCTTGAATGACAGCAGGGGACACGCACTCACACATCCGGGACCCGCCGATGCCGCCACTCTCCGTCCTCGACCTCGCGCCGATCCCGCAAGGGTCCACGCCCGGCGACGCGTTGCGCAACACCCTCGACCTCGCGCAGCACGCCGACCGGTGGGGCTTCACCCGCTACTGGGTCGCCGAGCACCACAACATGACGGGCATCGCCAGCGCCGCAACCTCGGTGGTGGTGGGCTACATCGCCGGGGGCACGCACCGGATCCGGGTCGGGGCGGGCGGCATCATGCTGCCGAACCACTCGCCGATGGTGATCGCCGAGCAGTTCGGCACGCTCGCCGAGCTCTATCCGGGCCGCATCGATCTCGGCCTCGGCCGGGCGCCGGGCACCGACCAGCGCACCTTGCGGGCGCTGCGCCGCGATCCGTCGGCCTCCGACCACTTCCCGCAGGACGTCCTGGAGCTCCAGACTCTCCTCGGGCCCCTCGATGCCGGCCGGGTGATCCAGGCGGTGCCGGGCACGGGCACCAACGTGCCGCTGTGGATCCTCGGCTCCAGCCTGTTCGGGGCGCAGCTCGCGGCGATGCTGGGCCTGCCTTACGCCTTCGCGTCGCATTTCGCTCCCGACGCCCTGATGCAGGCGCTCGAGGTCTACCGCGCCCGCTTCGAGCCCTCGGCACAACTGGCCAAGCCCCACGCCATGGTGGGCGTCAACGTGATCGCGGCCGAGACCGACGGCGAGGCGCGGCGGCTGTTCACCTCGGCGCAGCAATCCTTCACCAACATCTTCCGCGGCACGCGTGGCCAGCTGCCGCCGCCGATCGACGACATCGAGACCTACTGGTCGGGCCACGAGAAGCTGCAGGCCTCCGGCATGCTGGCCTGCTCGGTGGTTGGCTCGCCCGAGACGGTGCGCCAGGGCCTCGCGGCCATCGCGGCCCGCACGCAGGCCGACGAGCTGATGGTGGCGGGCGCGATCTACGACCACCGGGCACGGCTGCGCTCCTACGAGATCCTGGCGGATCTCCAGCGGGCCGAGGCGCCGGCGCGCGAGCCCGCCCACGCATAACGAATCGTCCCGCGTTGACCCTCGGGAGCGCGGCCCATAGGGTGCCGGGCTTCCTTCCACGCTCACCGGAAGGCCGCCCTCGCGCGGCCTCGACACGCAATGCCCGCATTCAGCATCGATCCCGCCCTGGCGGAGGCCGCCGCCTCCGCGTCCGCCTGGCCCTTCGAGGAGGCGCGCAAGCTCGTCGCCCGGCTGGAACGGACGGGCAAAGGCGAGGTGCTGTTCGAGACCGGCTACGGCCCCTCGGGCCTGCCGCATATCGGCACCTTCGGCGAGGTCGCCCGCACCTCGATGGTGCGCCACGCCTTCCGGACGCTGACCAACGACAGCGTGCCCACCCGCCTCGTCGCCTTCTCGGACGACATGGACGGGTTGCGCAAGGTGCCGGAGAACGTGCCGAACAAGGCGCTGCTGGCGGAAAACCTCAACAAGCCGCTGACCGCGGTGCCTGATCCGTTCGGCACCCATGACAGCTTCGGCGCCCACAACAACGCCGAACTGCGCCGCTTCCTCGATTCGTTCGGCTTCGACTACGAGTTCCTGTCCGCGACCGAGTGCTACCGCTCGGGCCGCTTCGACGCGACGCTGCTGCGGGTCCTGGAGCGCTACGACGCCGTGATGGCGGTGATGCTCCCCTCGCTGCGCGCCGAGCGCTCCGCCTCCTACTCGCCGTTCCTGCCGCTCCACCCGGTCACCGGGCACGTGATGCAGGTGCCGATCGACGAGGTGAAGGTGTCCTCCGGCACCATCGTGTGGCGCGATCCGCAGACGGGCGAGGCCTACGAGACCCCGGTCACCGGCGGCCATGCCAAGCTGCAATGGAAGCCCGACTGGGCGATGCGCTGGGTGGCGCTCGGCGTCGATTACGAGATGGCCGGCAAGGACCTGATCGATTCCGTCAAGCTCTCCGGGCAGATCGCCCGCGCGCTCGGCGCCGAGCCGCCGGAGGGCTTCAACTACGAGCTCTTCCTCGACGAGAAGGGCCAGAAGATCTCGAAGTCGAAGGGCAACGGCCTCACGATCGACGAGTGGCTGGCCTACGGCACGCCCGAGAGCCTCGCGCTGTTCATGTACAACAAGCCGCGGGAGGCCAAGCGCCTGCACTTCGACGTCATCCCGCGCCACGTCGACGACTACCTGTCGTTCCTGGAGAAGTTCCCGGGCCAGGAGCCCAAGCTGAAGCTCGGCAACCCGGTCTGGCACCTGCATGCGGGCGCGCCGCCGCAGCCGGAGCGGGTGGGGGAGGGCGGGGCGATCCCGTTCGCGATGCTGCTCAACCTCGTGGCGGTGGCCAATACCGAGGATCCGGCGGTTTTGTGGGGCTTCATCCGCCGCTACGCCCCCGAAGCCTCGCCCGAGACGCATCCGCGCCTCGACCGGCTGGTCCGCCACGCCGTGCGTTACTTCCGGGATTTCGTGCGCCCGCAGAAGACCTACCGGGCCCCGAGCGCGGAGGAGACGGCGGCCCTCGCCGACCTGTCGGAGACGCTGGCCGCCCATGCCGGCTCGACCGATCCGGAGGCGTTGCAGGCGGCGGTCTACGAGGTCGGGCGGCGCCACTTCCCCGACCTGTCGGGCAAGTCGAAGAGCCCGGACGGGCGGCCCGGCGTCGCCCAGACCTGGTTCACCACGCTCTACGGCATCCTTCTCGGCGAGGCGCGGGGCCCGCGCTTCGGCTCCTTCGTCGCCCTCTACGGCGTCGAGGAGACCCGCGCGCTGATCGCCCACGCCCTCTCGGGTGCGCTCGCCGACGAGCATGCCGCCTTCCTGGCGAGCCGGAGCGCCCCGGAAGCGGCCTGACCGTCCACGTGCCCCCGCCGCGAAGCGGGGGCCGTCCCCACGTTGTCCCCATCCGCCCGCCCGTTTACCTTGGCAGCAGGGAATCGGTGGTGGTATGGAACAGAACAGGAACAAACGTCCCGGGACACCGTCATGCGCGCCGTGATGCCGCTTCTGCTCATCGCCCTGTCGGGTCCGACGCAAGTCACCGAGACCCGTGCCATCGAGGTGGCGCGGCCGGCCCGCGAGGCGACGGCGATCACACGGCTGAAGGGCTGCCTGGCGCGGGAATCCGCCGCCGCGCGGATCCGTCACGAGACGCCGGAGCATTTCGCCGTACGGGCCCAGCACATCTGCTTGCCGGCCAAGCGCGAGGCCGCGCGGGCGAAGGCGGTGGCCCTCGTCGCCGCCGGATTCACTGAGGCGCCGGACCTCGTCGGCGCCGTCGAGCAGCTGCTCTCCGACCACGAGCGCGAGACCGCCGAGGCTTATGCCCGCAGTCTCGGCCGCCGGCGGGTCGCCGGCACCCCCTGAGACGACACCGGACTTGATCAACCGGCGCTAACCCTCTAAGCGGGCCGCGCCTTCCGCCCGGCTGGACGTCGTGGGCGGGCTTGCCGCAGGTGATGGATATGGCCAAGGAAAAGTTTTCG
>NZ_LABZ01000019.1 GCF_001043955.1 Methylobacterium tarhaniae
ATGTCGCTGCGTCCCTCCCTGCTCGATCCCCTCTTCGCCCCCGCGACCGTGCTGCCGGGGGCCGGCCCCAAGGTCGCCGTGCTGATCGACAAGCTCGTCGGCACGCCGGAGCGCCCGGCCCGGGTGGTCGATCTCCTGTTTCACCTGCCGCAGCGCGGCATCGCCCGGCAGCTGCGCGGCTCGATCGCCGAGGCGCCGCCCGGCGAGCCGGTGACGCTCGGGGTCACGGTGGTGGCCCACCGCCCGCCGCAGACATTGGGCGGGCGAAAGCCGTTCCGGGTGCTGGTCGAGGACCAGACCGGCGACATCACCCTGGTGTTCTTCAACCTGCCGCGCGCCCGCATCGAGAAGATGCTGCCGCTCGGCAGCCACCGCTACGTCTCCGGCCGGATCGAGCTGTGGGACGGCTTCCGCCAGATGGTCCACCCCTCGCGCATCCTCGACGAGAAGGGACTGGCCGACCTGCCGGCGGTGGAACCGATCTACGGCGCCACGGAAGGGCTGACCTCGCGGGCGATCGGCAAGCTGGCGGTGGCCGCCCTCGACCGGCTGCCGACCCTGCCCGAATGGCAGGACCGGGCCTTTCTCGACCGCCAGGGCTGGCCGGCCTTCGCCGACGCTTTGCGCACCGAGCACCGCCCGGCCGAGGCCGCCGAGACCGAGGAAGACCTGAAGACCCCGGCCCGGCGCCGCCTCGCCTATGACGAATTGCTCGCCTCGCAACTGGCGCTGGCGCTGGTGCGCAGCCGGATGCACCGCCCGCCCGGCCGCACCAATGTCGGCGACGGGGCCCTGTCGCGGCGGATCGAGGCGGCGCTCCCGTTCGGGCTCACCGGCGCGCAGACGCGGGCGCTCGCTGAGATCCGCGGCGACATGGGCTCCGACCGGCGCATGCTGCGGCTGCTCCAGGGCGATGTCGGCTCGGGCAAGACCGCTGTGGCCTTGCTCGCCATGGCCTCCGCGATCGAGGCCGGGCGCCAGGCGGCGATGATGGCGCCGACCGAGATCCTGGCCCGCCAGCATGCCGAGCGCCTGCGCCCGATGGTGGAGCAGGCGGGGCTCAAGCTGGCGCTGCTGACCGGCCGCGACCGGGCGGCGGAGCGCCGGGCGACGCTCGCCGGCCTCGCCGACGGATCGATCCACATCGTCGTCGGCACCCATGCCCTGTTCCAGGACGACGTCGCCTTCCACGACCTCGGCCTCGCCGTGGTGGACGAGCAGCACCGCTTCGGCGTGCACCAGCGCCTGGCGCTGGGGGGGAAGGGGGAGGCGGTCGACATCCTGGTGATGACCGCAACGCCGATTCCCCGCACCCTGGCGCTCACTTACTTCGGCGATATGGAGGTCTCGGTCCTCGACGAGAAGCCGGCCGGCCGCCAGCCGATCAAGACGGTGCTGGTCTCGACCGACCGGATCGAGGAGGTGACGCTCGGCCTGGAGCGGGCGCTGGCCAAGGGCGACCGGGTCTACTGGATCTGCCCGCTCGTCGCCGAATCCGAATATGTCGACCTCGCCGCCGCCGAGGAGCGGTTTTCCGCGTTGCGCGAGCGCTTCGGCGACGCGGTCGGCCTCGTCCACGGCAAGATGCCGGGCAAGGACAAGGACGAGGCGATGGAGCGCTTCGCGGCCGGCGACACCAAGATCCTGGTCTCGACCACCGTGGTGGAGGTCGGCGTGGACGTGCCGCAGGCCACCGTCATGGTGATCGAGCATGCCGAGCGCTTCGGCCTGGCGCAGTTGCACCAGCTGCGCGGCCGGGTCGGGCGGGGCTCCGGCGCCTCGACCTGCCTCCTGCTGTTCAAGGGACCGCTCGGCCAGGTCTCCCGCGCCCGGCTCGAGATGATGCGCGAGACCGAGGACGGCTTCCGTATCGCCGAGGAAGACCTGCGCCTGCGCGGGGAGGGCGAGGTGCTGGGCACCCGCCAGTCGGGGCTGGCCGCCTTCCGGCTCGCCCGGCCGGAGGCGGACGGCGACCTGATCGTCGCGGCGCGGGACGACGCACGACTGATCGTCGAGCGCGATCCGGGGCTCAAGTCGGAGCGGGGCGAGGCGTTGCGGGCGCTGCTCTACCTGTTCGAGCGCGACGCGGCGGTGAAGCTGCTGCAGGCAGGGTAAGACGATCGCGAGCCTGTGGAACCGGAAACCTGATGCGTCCCAGACGCGACCTCATCCTGGGGTGCAGCCGCGCGGCACCCCAGGATGAGGTCGCGGAGAGATGATCCTATGGTACCCCGGCAGATCCTCAGAATTCCGGCTCGTTCAGCACCCGCGTACCGATGCGGCTCTGCAGGTCGACCGGCGAGCCGGTCTGCTGGCCGGCGGCGTCGACCTCGATCACCGGGACGCCGGCGCCGCGCATCTGCTCGCGCAGGCGCTCCGACAGCATCCGGAACGCGCCGCCGGTATCGCGGGGCGGAACGTGCAGCAGCACCGCCGCCGGACGCGGCATCATCGCCAGCACGTCGTCGGCCGCCTCCAGGGAGGCGGTGACGCTGGCATATCCCAGCTCGGCCAGCTCGGCGGAGAGGGCCCGGTCGACGGCGCGGTGGCCGTCGTCGACGACGAGAACTTTTTGCAGCGCACCCATGGTCAAGCGTTAGCCGATCGCGTGCCTCTCGTGAAGGCACCGGGGCAGTAACGCCGTGAGCCGACGAAAGTTCACCATCCTCGCAGGGCGGGAACCGCCGGGCAGCCCCGGCCCGGACCCGGTGGAGAGCCGTCAAACGACTGCTGCGAAAGGTGTTTTCGCGGGGATGATGGGGGTGAAAAATTTGCCGGCGCGCTACTGGATCTCCGCGACCCCGGTGGCGACGCCGGCGAAGAGCGAGGCCCGGAAGCGGGACGCCATCCATCCGTCCGGATTTTCGTCCACGGTGATGCCGCGGCGCAACATGCGGGCGGCGCAGGCCGGCCCGCGGAAGCCCAGGCGCCCGTCCGGATCGCGGCGAAGCTGGATCAGGCCGCCGCGATCGGTGGCCAGGGCGGCCCGTTCGGGGGCCGCCAGCACCAGGCCGACATCCTGGGCGTCGCGCCGGCCGCAGAGCAGGGCGACCTCGTCGAAGGCCACGATGTCGACCACGCCGGCCCGGCCGGGCAGGCGGGCGCTGAGGCGGCAGGGAGCCCGGTGGACGTAGGCGAGGGTGCGCAGGCGGCCCGGCACGGTGGTGCGGGAGAAGCCCGCTTCCATCCAGGCCGGCGCCACGAGGTGGGTCGGCACCGGCTGGTCGAGGGCGGCCGAGAGGGCGCTCGCATCGAAGACCGGGTGGCATTCGAGGGTGGCCCCGGCGAGCAGCGCGGCGGTGAGCCCGGTGGCGAGGCCCTTGAGGTCGCCCGGTGGCAGGAGGCTGAGGATCCGCTCGCCCGGCTCGACCCGCATCGGCACCAGGCAGCCCGCGGCGGCGGCCGTCAGCGCCTCGGCCTCGCGCCGCACCGGCAGGGGAGCGCCCTCGGGCTCGGGCGGGGGGCCGGCGGCGCGCAGGGGCGCGGGCACCGGCGAGAGACCCGGAAACGCGAAGGTGATGAGGCCGGCGGCCGGCCCGGTGCCGAGCGAGGCGGCGTCGCCCCGGTGGTCGAGAACGACCTGGTCGAGGCCGATCACCCCGTCCGGCACGTGCGGCCCGAAGGCGGCGATGAAGCGCAGGGGGAAGTAGCGCATCGCGACCCGGCAGAGCTTCTCCGCCGGCCGCTCGGTCCCGAGCACGCCCTGGGTCAGGACCGCGAGGATCTGCGCCGCCTCGATGGCCTGGAGCAGGCGGTCCTCGTCCCAGGTGACCGGCAGCGGGCAGGGGATGTGGCCGGCCTGCTCGATCGCCAGGAAGGCGAGATGCGCCTCGGCCATGCCGGCCATGCACAGGCCGACGGGGCTCCGCGGCGGCAGCCGCAGCTGCTGCAATCCTTCCGCGAGCCGGGCGACGATCTCGCGGGCGGCGGCGTAGGTCCAGGCGATGGCGGGGCGGCCGCACCAGGAGGGCTTGCTCGCCTGGTCGATGAGCGCGACGCGGGCGGGATGCCGGTCGGCGACGGCGGCCAGAAGGGCGCCCAGCCCCATCGAGGATTGGGGGAGCGCCGGCGCCGGGCCGCCCGGGGGCACCACGAGGCCCAGGGACGACGCGTCGTCTCGTCTCATCGTCGCCTGAGCCGCCACCGCCGTCATCCCGTCCGCCCCCGCCGCATCGGGCACCATGCCGGCATATGGTTAAGGGCGTTTTAAGCTTACGGGCCTCTCGCGGTCGGCGAAGGGATCGGCTAAGGGGCCTTTCGGTCGGCGGCCGAGGCCTTGCCTTCGCCTCAATCCGGGGGAAAGCAGGCGCCCCGGAGGCCGGGCGGAGCCCTTCGGCCGCTTTCCGCCTGCTGTCGGCGCACCCGCCCCGCGGGTCCCTGCGCCACCGGCCACCGACGTCCTGCCGTTTGAGGGGTCCACTCCTGATGTTCTTCGCGAATCGTCCCGCGCGCCCGAACCAGGCCGCCATCGCCTTCGCCCTGGCCGGCCTCGGGCTCGGTCTCGCGGCCGCCCCGGCGCTCGCCCAGCCCAAGAAGCCGGCCGCCCCCGCGCCGGCTCCCGCCCAGCAGGCCGCCCCGGCCGCGCAGGGCCAGCAGCAGACCGGCCCGATGGTGGTGCAGGTGAAGCCGGAGCCGTCCCAGACCGACTGGACCAAGGTCTGCGGCAAGGACCAGGGCAGCGGCAACGAGGTCTGCTACACCACCCGCGACTTCGTCTCCGACCAGGGCCAGGCGGTCCTCGCGGTGGCGGTCTACGACATGAAGGGCCCGCAGGGCGCCAAGGTGGTGCGCTTCCTGATGCCGCTCGGCCTGCTGCTGCAGCCCGGCATCCGCTTCACCGTCGATAACGGCCAGCCGACCCCCGGCCGCTACGCCGTCTGCTTCCCGAACGGCTGCTTCGCCGAGGCCCCGGGCCTGAAGGACGAGGTCGTCGCCGCGATGAAGAAGGGCACGACCCTGAACGTCAGCGTGCAGAACCAGATGCAGCGCGAGGTCACCTTCGCGGTGCCGCTGGCCGGCTTCGGCAAGGCCTTCGACGGCGCCCCGATCGACCCGAAGGTGCTCGAGGAGCAGCAGAAGAAGCTCCAGGCCGAGCTGGAGAAGCGCAGCGAGGAAATGCGCAAGCAGCTCGAGCAGAAGGGCGGCGCCGCGGCTCCGGCGGCGACTCCGGCCAAGTAAGACTTTCGGCCAAGTAAGACCTTCCGGCCGAGCAAGACCTCAGGCAAGGCGCCAAGCAGCGTCGCAGGGGACGGCCCCCGCGCCTCGACCGGGGCGCGGGGCTCGAACCGGCCGAGATCGGAGCGCCCCGGCATCGATGCCTCGATGCCGGGGCGCTCCGCATGGTTGGGATTCCGGCCGGGACCTCACCGCCGCAGGCCGCGGGTCACCCAGTATTCGCGGGGCACGCAGATGCCGAGCGGGGTCGCGAACCGCGCGTGGAAGGCGATGAAGTCGCGGCGCAGGGCGGCGCGGCGCTCCTCGTCCAGGCTCGCGGCCAGGGCCTTGGTCGGCCCGTAACCGGTGGAGAAGGTCTCCCAGGCCGCCTCCGGGCTCGGCTCGCGGTAGAACGAGACGCCCTTCTCGAAGGCGAGGTCGAAGTCGCGGCCCAGAAGCTCCGTGATCCGCTCGGTGCGGCCCCACTCGAAGGGCGAAGGCGGGGCCGGCGCGGGCGGCGGCGGCATGTAGGCCTTCATCACCCGGAACATCTCGAACACGGCGCCGTCCGGCGTCCAGGTGGTCAGCGCGATGCGCCCGCCCCGGCGGCAGACCCGCGCCAGTTCCGCCGCCGCATCCTCCGGACGGCTGGCGAACATCACGCCGCAGGTCGAGATCACCGCGTCGAAGGCGCCGTCGTCGAAGGGCAGGCTCTCGGCATCGCCGACCCGGTAGGCGATGGCGAGACCCTCGGCCTGGGCCCGCCCGGCCGCGAAGGCGATTAGGTCGGCGCCGAGATCGACGCCCACGACCTCCGCCCCGCTGCGGGCGACCAGGCGCGAGGTCCAGCCGGTCCCGGTGGCGAGGTCGAGGATCCGCTCGCCCGGCCGCGGGTCCAGGCGCAGCACGCAATGCGCGATGCTGTCGGCGATCCCCCGGCTGATCTCCTCGTAGCGGCCGCCTCCGGAGTTCCAGATGTCGGCCGGCCTGGCGTTGTGCGGTTGGATCCCGCTGCTCATGACCACCTCCCGTTCGCGCAGGAAGCACCGCTCCGGCGATCGGCCGATCGCCGCGATGGGTGATAGACAGTCGAATGCCTGCAAGACTGGCCACCAAGACTGGCCATCTTGCAGGACTGGAGACAGTCTATGACAAAGCGACCGATCTTCGTTCACATAAGTTGCTCCGGCATCGAGCCGGCCGGAGCGGCCGACCCTGGTCCCGGGGCGGCCTCGGAGCCAGAAACGCGACGCGGGCCGGGCGACGCCGCCCGGCCCGCGTCTCCGGCCCGTGTCATGGAATGCGTCTCGGAATGCGTCTCGCGGGGAGGCCCGGGAGCGGGCGCCGCGCGGCCTCAATTCGCCGCGTCGGCCCGCATGCGGTAGCCCCCGTCGGCATCGCGCTCGAACATCTCGGCGATGCGGGCATGGCGCAGGGCTTCGCCGGAATGGTCCGGCACCAGGTTCTGCTCCGAGACGTAGGCGACGTACTCGGTGTCCTGGTTCTCGGCGAGCAGGTGGTAGAACGGCTGGTCCTTGGACGGCCGCACCTCCTCGGGGATCGCCTGCCACCATTCCTCGGTGTTGGCGAAGACCGGGTCGACGTCGAAGATGATGCCGCGGAACGGGTAGATCCGGTGGCGCACCACGTCGCCGATATTGAACTTGGCGAGGCGGATGACCGCACCGGACGGCGCGGCCGCGGCGGGCTGCGGGGAGGGCATGGCGGAGAAGGTCTGTCCGAGGGGCATGAGCGTCAACATAGGATGACGGGGGCGGGATTGCACCGGTGCGAGGCCTGCACGCGGCGCAGAGGCCCGCCCCCGGGCCCTCACGATGCCGGGAGCCCTTACGCGTCGAGGCCGTAGGCGCGGGCGAGGTCGGGATCCTTGGCCGCCACCAGCCGCGCGAGGTTCACGATCACGCTGGCCTGCTTCCAGGTGGCGTCGTCCTGCATCTTGCCGTCGAGCATCACCGCGCCGGTGCCGTCGGGCATCGCCTCCAGGATGCGCTTGGCGAAGGCGACCTCGGCCGGATCGGGCGCGAAGACGCTCTTGGCGATCGCGACCTGGCTCGGATGCAGGGTCCAGGCCCCGGCGCAGCCCATCAGGAAGGCGTTGCGGAACTGCACCTCGCAGGCGGCCGCGTCGGAGAAATCGCCGAACGGGCCGTAGAACGCCTTGATGCCGTTGGCCTGGCAGGCATCGACCATGCGGGCGATGGTGTAGTGCCAGAGGTCCTGCTGCACGCTCGCCCGCTCGGCGGAGCCGGGGGTCGGGTCGGCGATGACCTTGTAATCGGGGTGGCCGCCGCCGACCCGGGTGGTCTTCATGCCGCGCGAGGCCGCGAGGTCGGCCGGGCCGAGGCTCATCCCGTGCATGCGCGGCGAGGCGCAGGCGATGGCATCGACATTCGCCACGCCCTCGGCGGTCTCCAGGATGGCATGGACCAGGATCGGCTTCGTGACGCCGGCCCGGGCCTCGAGCTGCGCGAGGAGTTGGTCGACGTAGTGGATGTCCCAAGGGCCCTCGACCTTCGGCACCATCACGACGTCGAGCTTGTCGCCGACTTGCGCCACGATCTCGATCAGGTCGTCGAGCAGCCAGGGGCTGTTGAGGGCGTTGACCCGGGTCCACAGGCCGGTGCCGTGGCGGGCGAAGTCCGTGTCCCGCGCCAGGGCGATGAACCCTTTCCGGGCATTCAGCTTCTGGTCGGCCGGGACCGCGTCCTCGAGGTTGCCCAGCACCACGTCGACCTGGGCCGCGAGTTCCGGCACCCGGGCCCGGACCTTGTCGTTGTGCGGCGGCACGAAGTGGATCATGCGCTCCAGCCGCACCGGCAGCTCGCGGAACGGGGCCGGCGCCCCGGAGGCCAGGGGCTGGAAGAAGCGGCGCGGCAGTTTCATGGGCGGATCCTCCAACCTCCGGCGGGCCCCGCGTCGCGGGTTCCTCGCCGTGACGGAGGGTTAGAGCAGGGGCGGCTCGGGCGTAAAGGGGCCGCGCCTCGGCAGATGGTCGTGCCCTCGGTCGTGCGATCGGCGACGGGACCGACGGGCCGCGCGGCGGCGGCCCGCCTTCGACCGGGGCGGCCTCATGCTTTCGGCGGATCGCGCGGCCGGGCTACGCCCGAATCGCGCCGCGACCTGTCTCGAGGGCACCACCCCAAGTCACCGCATGTCGACTTGTGGATTTTCGATCGAGGATTAGTCTCCGGATACCGGCGACGGAACAACAGAGACCGGGTGGTGCGGCGGCCGGACTGGCGGGTATCCGGCTCCCTCGCCCCATGATCTGACAAATGGGGCACGAGAATCCTGCGCACACGTGTTCTTTCGCACATGCAGCAGGGAACGTAAGCCTCACCGTAGCGTTCACCGGGCGAGGCGGGCGGCGGAGGACAGAATCCATGTCCCGAGAGATGAATCGGCGCGGGTTTGCCGGCGCCGCGATGATGATGCTCGCCTTCGGCACGGTCGCGGGATCGGGCCGTGCCGAGGCCGGCACGGTGGCCGACCGGCAGCGCTCGACGGTGCGGGCGAGCTTCACGGCGCAGGACCTCGCCGCGGCGCGCCCGGAGGGGCTGCCGGCGTCCGTGCGGCTGGCCGGCGACGACCCGGCGGCGTTCCGGGCCTTCCTCGACAATGCGCCGATGGCCTCGCGCGCGCCCTGGCTCGCCCTCTCCGGCGGCGGCGAGAACGGCGCCTTCGCGGCCGGCCTGCTGAAGGGCTGGACCCGCGCCGGCACGCGGCCGGATTTCGGCGTCGTCACCGGCGTCTCGACCGGCGCGCTCATCGCCCCCTTCGCCTTCGTCGGCGCGTCGCAGGACGAGGCCCTGGAGAAGGCCTACACGGAGACCTCCGCCGCGGACGTGTTCGAGTTCGGCGGCGGCCCGGAGAGCCTCACCGATACCTGGCCGCTCAAGCGCGGCATCGAGCGCAGCGTCACGCCGGCGCTCCTGGAGGCGGTGGCGGCGGAGCACCGCAAGGGCCGCCGCCTCCTCGTCGTCACCACCGAGCTCGATTCCCTGCGTCCGACCCTGTGGGACATGGGCGCCATCGCGGCCGTCGGCGGACCCGCCGGGCTCAAGCTGTTCCGCGAGGTGATGCTGGCCTCCGCGGCGATCCCCGGCATCTTCCCGCCGGTGATGATCGATTCCGTCGGCCCCAAGGCCCGGCGCTTCCAGGAGATGCACGCCGATGGCGGCGCCACGGCGCCGTTCTTCGTCGCCCCCGGCCGCATGCTGCTCGCGCCGATCGCGGGCATCCCCGCCGAGGAGAACCGGCTGCCGGCGCCGGCCGTCTACGTCGTCGTCAACACCTCGCAGGCGCCGGACTTCCAGGTCGCCCAGCGCTCGATGCTGAGCATCCTCGGCCGCTCGCTCTCGGCGATGATCAAGGCCCAGACCGGCGGCGCCATCGCGGTGACGAAGGGCTTCGCGGCGCGCACCGGTCTCCCGCTCCACGTCGCCACCATCGACGAGCGCTTTTCGCAGACCTCGCAGGCACCGTTCGAGCAGGGCTACATGCGGGCCCTGTTCGCCCACGGCGAGCGGCTGGGCAAAGCCGGCACGGCCTTCGACTGGTCGCCCGACAGCATGGTCACCAGCGCGACGGGGCGCCGCGCCAGCACCGCGCCGTGACGCGATCCGTCACCCTCGCATCAGCGTCGGCGTCCCCAGCCGCGGGGTCACGCCCTCGCGCATCACCAGGCGGCGCAACGGCGCGATGGTCGAGAGGGCGAGCAGCCCCGCCCCCCGGGCGAAGTCGCTGGGCAGGAAGGCGGTGAGCAGGCTGCGGTTGAGGGTGTCGACCGCACCGGTGCGCAGGCGGGCGTCGAGGGCCCGGCCGCGGGCGAAGCCGGCCAGCACCGAATCGGCCCCGGCATCGCGCGCCCCCGCCACGGCGTCGCGCAAGGCCGCGGCGTCGCGAAGCCCGAGATTCAGCCCCTGCGCTCCGATCGGCGGGAAGACGTGGGCGGCCTC
This sequence comes from Methylobacterium tarhaniae, assembly GCF_001043955.1. GTDB lineage: Bacteria > Pseudomonadota > Alphaproteobacteria > Rhizobiales > Beijerinckiaceae > Methylobacterium > Methylobacterium tarhaniae. The sequence goes on from NZ_LABZ01000019.1 coordinate 10,134, forward strand.
GCCGACCAGCGCGAGGCGCGGCCCGACCGGCCGCGGCACCGACAGGCCGCGCATCGGCACCAGGCCCCGCGGCCCGTCGATCCGCATGGCGCCCAGCATCGACTGCGCCTGCCGCTCGATCGCCCGGGCGAGCGCGTCGTCGTCGAGGGCGCTCAGGGCCTCCGCCCGCGCTTCCGCCGAGACCCAGACCAGGCTGGAGCGGCGCCCGCCCGGCAGCGGCACCAGGGTGAAGGGCCCCTCGCGGGTGTGGAACTCGGTCGAGACCTCGCGGTGGTCGCCCGCATGGGCGAGGATCGTGGTCAGCGCCTTCTGCGGGTAGGTCCAGCGCCGCGCCGCGAGGCCCGCCGCCTCGCGCAAGGGCGAGCCGCCGCCATCGGCCGCGACGACGAGGCGGGCCGCGACGCTGCCGCCGCCCTCCAGCGCCAGCACGGCCCGGTCCCCGGCCAGGGTGCGGCCGGCGGCGTCGTGCTCGATCAGCGCCAGCTCCGGAACCTCACGGGCGCGGGCGCGCAGGGCCTCGACCAGGCGCCGGTTCTCGATGTTCCAGCCGAAGGCGTCGAGGCCGATCTCGCGGGCGACGAAGCGGGCCGGCGGCGGGCGGAACAGGCTGCCGGTGTCGTCGATCAGGTGCATCTCGGACAAGGGCGCGGCCTGGGGCTCCAGGCCCTTCCAGGCGCCGAGCGCCCGCAGGAGCCGCACCGAGCCGTCGAGCAACGCCACGGTGCGCCCATCGGCCACGGGGGCGTGGCGGCCGATCAGCACCGTGCGCACCCCGTCGCGGGCGAGCGCCAGGGCCGCGGCGAGGCCGACCGCGCCGGCGCCGACCACCGCCACGTCGTAGAGGGGCCCTTCGGACTTCGGCTCGGCTGTCTGGCTCACGACACGGGTCCTCGAACAAGCGTGCGGGTGATCTGGGTCACGCGGGGCCGGTCCGCCATCGCGGCCATTGCCGCAGGCGCCCCGGCACCTATGATCCCGGCCGCAAACCAAGACCTAAGGTGGGAGCGAACGATGCCCAAGGCGATCCGGATTCACGAATACGGCGGCCCCGAGGTGATGCGCTACGAGGACGTCGCGGTCGGCGATCCCGGGCCGGGCCAGATCCGGGTGCGCCAGAGCGCGATCGGCGTCAACTTCATCGACATCTACTTCCGCTCCGGCCTCTACAAGGCGCCCCAGCTCCCCTTCACCCCCGGCAACGAGGGCGCCGGCAAAGTGGTGGCGGTCGGCGAGGGCGTCACCGGCTTCTCCCCCGGCGACCGGGTCGCCTACGGCTCGGCCTCCGGCACCTATGCCGAGGAGGTGGTGATCGACGCCAAGTCGGTGGTGCGCCTGCCCGACGGCATCGACGACGACACCGGCGCCGCGATGATGCTGAAGGGCCTCACCACCCAGTACCTGCTGCGCCGGACCTACAAGGTGCAGCCCGGCGACACGATCCTGTTCCACGCCGCCGCCGGCGGCGTCGGGCTGATCGCGACGCAATGGGCCAAGCACCTCGGCGCCACGGTGATCGGCACCGTCGGCTCGCCGGACAAGGTGGCGCTCGCCCGCGAGCACGGCTGCGACCACGTCATCCTGTACCGGGACGAGGATTTCGCCGCTCGGGTCAAGGAGATCACCGGCGGCAAGGGCTGCCAGGTCGTCTATGACGGCGTCGGCCAGGCGACCTTCCCGGCCTCGCTCGATTGCCTCAGGCCCTTCGGATATTTCGTGAATTTCGGCAGCGCCTCGGGCCCGGTCACGCAGTTCGACATCAACCTGCTGGCCCAGAAGGGCTCCCTCTACGCCACGCGGCCGACCCTGTTCACCCACACCGCCGACCGGGCGGTGCTGGAGGAGATGGCCGCCGACCTGTTCGAGGTGGTGCGGAGCGGCGCGGTGAAGATCCCGGTCCATACCCGGGCGAAGCTCGCCGACGCCCCGAAGGTCCATGCCGACCTCGCCGGGCGCCAGACGACCGGTGCGACGGTGATGCATCCCTGATAGGCTGACGCGGCGACATCCGGGGCGACTCGTCCCGGATGGGCGGAGACCCCGACGCGATGACCTCCTACGCCCTGCGCGCGACCGAGACCGACCTGCTCCTCGTCATCGACGTCCAGGCCGATTTCCTGCCCGGCGGCGCGCTGGCGGTGCCGGACGGCGACGCGGTGATCGCGCCGATCAACGCGCTCGCCCGCCGCTTCCGGCACGTCGCCCTGACCCAGGATTGGCACCCGGCGGGCCACGCCTCCTTCGCCGCGAGCCATCCGGGTCGGCACCCCTTCGAGACCGTGACGCTGCCCTACGGCGATCAGGTTCTGTGGCCGGAGCATTGCGTGCAGGGCACCCCCGGCGCGGAGCTGTCGCCCGGCCTCGACCTGCCCCACGCCCAGCTGGTGATCCGCAAGGGCTACCGGCCGGGCATCGACAGCTACTCGGCCTTCCGCGAGGCCGACCGCACCACCTCGACCGGACTCGCCGGCTATCTGCGCGAGCGCGGCTTCACCCGGGTC
>NZ_LABZ01000190.1 GCF_001043955.1 Methylobacterium tarhaniae
CGGCCCCGGGATGCGGCGGGACGCCATCGGCATCGTCGCGGACGACGCCAACAACAGCCTGGTGATCTCGGCGACGCGCAACCAGTACGACAAGATCCTGCGCATCCTCGGCCGCCTCGACGCGATGCCGACCCAGGTGCTGCTCGAGACGGTCATCGCCGAGGTGACGCTCAACGACAGCCTGGCCTTCGGCGTGCAATGGTTCCTCAAGAACCGCGGCGACCAGCTCAACCTCGCCAGCGGCAGCACCAAAGTGGCGTCGGATGCCGCGAAACTCAGCGGCACCTCCGGTTTGATCGCTGCGGCGATGCGCGGGGTGCCGGGCTTCAACTACCTGCTCGCCGGGGCCGACTTCAACGTGGTGCTCAACGCGCTTCAGGGCGTGGCTCGGGTCAACGTGATCTCGTCGCCCAACATCACGGTGCTCGACAACCGCACCGCCAAGCTTCAGGTCGGCGACCAAGTGCCCACCATCAAGGGAACGGCTCAGAGCGCGCTCTCCGACGGGGCGCCGGTCCTCAACCAGATCGAGATGAAGGATACCGGCGTGATCCTCTCGGTCACGCCGCGGGTGAACAAGAACGGCCTCGTCGTGCTCGACATCAACCAGGAGGTCAGCGACGTGGTCAAGACGACGACGTCGGAGATCAACTCGCCGACCATCCGCCAGCGCCGGGTCGCGACCAGCGTCGCGGTGCAGGACGGCCACAGCCTCGCCATCGGCGGCATGGTGCAGGAGAAGGTGCAGATCAATAACGAGAATCTGCCGGTGCTGAGCGACCTGCCGCTGATCGGCCCGGCCTTCCGCAACCGGGTCGACCAGCGGGTGCGGACCGAACTCCTGGTGTTCATCCGGCCCCGGGTGATCCGCGGCACCGCCGAGGCCGACCGCATCGCCGAGGATTTCCGCCAGCAGTTCCGGGCGATGATGCCCGTGCGCGCGGTCCTGCCGCCCCCGCCCCTGCCGGCGGCCCATGAGGGCTCGCAGGGGATCCTGCGGCGGATGCTGGATTGAGGGAGGGGCGACGCGGGCCCGGACCCCGATGGGGTTTTCACCGGCGGCGCAGGGGATGGTCCTCGTCGAGCCGCAGCACCATGTCCCACCGGTCCAGTCCGGGCCCGTAGCCGTCCGGCGTCACGCTCACGGGCCGGAAGCCGAAGCGGGCGTAGAAGCCCTGGGTGAGCTGGCTGGTATCCAGCCTGACCTGCGTCACGCCCGGGATGGCGGCGGCCGCGCGCAGCCGCAGGTCGGTCAGCCGCGTGCCGAGGCCCGTTCCCTGGAGCCCCCGGTCGACCATGCCCCAGCAGAAGCCCGCCCTCGTCCCGTCCGCCTCGACGGTGCAACCGCCGCAGGCCACGACGCGCCCGTCCCGCTCCAGCACCTGATAGCCCCAAGCCACGGCCAGACCGGCGAGGAAGGCCTCGAACATCGCCCGGTCCGCGTCGGTGAAGAAGGGGATCCTGTTGCCGTCGAACAGGGCGAGGCAGGCGTCCCGGTCCGACGGCGCATAGGCGCGGGCGGTCACGATGCGATTCGTCGATGTGTCGCGCATGACCCCATCGATACCGCGCCCTAGCGTGGCTGCAACCGGTCACCGCTGGCGGCCGGGTGGGACCTCCCTCCCCGGTCCTCACCGCCGCAAGGACGGCCCCGCCTCCGTCACCGGTTTCGCGCCCACCGGCCGCAGGGTCGCCGGGGCGCCGAGGAACGTCGCGACGTAGCGGCGCTCGCCCTGGACCAGGGCGACCTCGTCGCGTCCGATCTCGGCGATGCGCCAATCGCCCCTGCCCTCGCCGCGGGCCAGCCAGGTCCGGTCGCCGCTGCCGTCGTCGATCAGCGCCCGGGCGACCGGACCGTCGAGCAGGATGCCGCGCACGGTCAGCACCGGCCGCGGCGGGTCGCCGGCCAGGATGTCGCGCGGGCCCCGGGCGGTCCAGGGGCGCCGGCCGGGGTCGAAGAGCGGGCGCTGCAGGGCGGTCTCGTCCGCCGGCGGCATCGCGGCCGCGGCGCGGCGGGGCGTCGGCGGGGCCCCCTCGTCGACCGGCCAGGCGAAGGCGGCCACCATCGCGGCCGCCGCGAGACTGCAGGCGATGCGGGGCCCGCGCCCGGTCGCCGCCAGGGTGGCCCGCAGGTGAGGACCGATCCGTCTCACGGTGCGCTCTTGGCGGCCGGGGCGGGCAGCAGCACGCCGCGGACGGTGAGGGTCAGGCGCAGCACGGTGGCCCGCCCGATCTCGGGATCGGCCGAGCGCTCGACGCCGAGCACCGCCTCTTCCGGCACGATCAGCGGGGCTCCCGTCTCGAGCGCCTGCAGCAGGCCGTGCAGACCCTCCGCGGTGCCGCGCAAGGAGGCCGAGAGGCGCGGCAGGGTCGGGCGGCCCGGGTCAGGCTGGATCCCGGCCCCGTCGACCGTCACGGTCCGCTCCGCCGCCAGCGCGTCGAGGCGGGCCTGAAGGGCGAGGACGAGGCCGGCCTCGTCCGCGGCGGCCAGCGGTGCCGGCGAGGGGGGCGCCGCGGCGGCGGCCTGCGCCCGGGCCAGGCGATCGCGCGCGGCGGCGATGTCGTCGGCCGTCCCGAGCGCGTCGAGGACGGGTCCGGTCCCGAGGGCGAGCACGAGGCCCAGACCGGCGAGGCCGAGGAGCAGCGGCCGTCCGGCGAGGGGTGGCGACACCGTCACGGCCGGGCTCCGGCGGCGCGGCGCGGCAGCGCCACGACGAGGCGCTGACCGCCCTCCGCCGGGGAGACCTGACGCAGCTCCGGCGTGCCGAAGCCAGGCAGATGCGCCAGGGCCGCGAGGGCAGCCGGCGCATCGGGAGCCAGCAGCGTCAGTTCGAGCCCGGCCGCGCTCAGGCGCAGGGTCTGCGCCGAGACGGGGTCCGGCAGGGCCGCCGCGACCGAATCCCAGACCCGCGCCAGGGACGGCCCGCGCTCCGCCTGGATCGCCGCGGCCCCCGCCTGCACCGCCGGCGGAAGGCCGGACGCCGCGGCCCGGCGGGCGGTCGCGAAGGCGTCGTCGAGGGCCGCGAGCGTCGCCGCCTGGTGCTGGCGCAGGCCCAGGAAGGCGCCGACCAGAAACAGGCCGGTCGCCGCCGCCAGGGCGAGATTGCCCGTGCTCCGCAGCAGCCCCGGCAGGGCGTGATGCCCGCTCGACAGGAGGTCGACCGGCATCGTCCGGTCCTCCGCCGGCCCGACCGCGACGACGCTCGGCTTCAGCCCCGCCCCCGCCAGGGCCGCCAGCAGGGGGCCGAGGCGGGCGCGCTTGAGCACGACGTGGCGCACCCGCAGGGTGCGGGTCTCCGGATCCTCGCCTTCGACGTACCAGTCGCTGAACACCTGGTCGGCGCGGAACGGCGTCGCGGCCTCCAGCTCCTGCGCCAGCACCGCGCGCATCCGCGGCAGGGCCGCGCTCGGCAGTTCCAGGGTGCGGATGAAGCAGGCCGCCGGATCGACGATCACCTTCGCGCAGCCGCCGGGCCGGCCGCCCCGGATGGCGGCGATCCGGTCGGCGAGGTCGTCCGCGCCGCTATCGAGGCGGTAGGTCCGGTCCGGCCCGTCGCGCCGGTCGATCACCGTCAGGCCGGGGTCGTGCGGCGCCCCGAGCCGCAGCGTCAGCGGCGCCGGCTCCCGGTCGGTGCGGATCGCGGCGAGGCCGAGGAGATGCACGGCGGCGTCGATCCCCTGGCGGAGCGAGGCTCCGACCGAGGCCAGCAGGCCCTGGGCCGGGGACGGGACGGATGGCGCGCGCAAACGGGTCGGCTCCGGTGCCCGCGAGGTCGAGGCGGGCATCGCGGACCGGTCTAACGCAGCGATGTTTCCGTCCGCTTAAGGACGTGGCGCGAGAATGACCCCGTCCGGCGCCGCCCGGATCCTGCGTCTCGCGCAGGTTTCTCTGGGGCAGGACCATGCTGAGCATCTGGGGCGGCAAGACCCGGCCGCGGCGGCCGCGGGCCGACCGGCGCGACGCGGCCCGCGGCCGCACCGAGGACCTGCGCGCCTTCGTCCAGCACCTCGCCGAGAGCGAGGTGCTGGACGCGGCCGGCCACGAGCGGGCGCTCGCCGCCCTCGACGGGCCCGGCCGGCGCCCCCTGCCCCTGCTGCTCACCGAGCTCGGTCTCGTCCACGAGGCGACGCTGGTCACCACCCTCTCGGAGGCGACCGGCCTGCCGATCCTGCGCCAGGAGGACCTGCCGGGCGAGCCGGTTCTTCCGGACCTCCTCTCGCCCGATTACTGCGCCCGCGCCCGGGTGCTGCCGCTCGCGGCCGGGCCCGACCGCCTCGTCGTGGCGGTGGTCGACCCGTTCGACGCCGAGACCGGCCAAGCCCTCGAACACCTCGTCGACCGGCGCGTGGCCTTCCGCCTCGTCGGCCCCGGCAGCTTCGAGCGGGCGCACCGCGCGATCTATGGCGACCTTGCCGAGGAGGGCGAGGCGGGGGGCGACGACGACCTCGCGCGCCTCGCCGACGTGGCGAGCCAGGCGCCGATCGTGCGGCTCGCCGCGCGGCTCGTGCGCAAGGCCTTCGAGCTCTCGGCCTCCGACATCCACCTGGAGGCGGAGGAGGCCGACATGCGGGTGCGCTACCGCGTCGACGGCGTGCTGGTCGAATCCGAGCGGCTGCCGAAATCGGTGCAGCTGGCGCTCACCACCCGCATCAAGATCCAGGCCGGCCTCAACATCGCCGAGCGGCGCCTGCCCCAGGACGGGCGCATGCAGGCTCCCGACCGCGGCCAGGAGGTCGACATCCGCGTCTCGACCCTGCCGACCGCGCACGGCGAGAGCGTGGTCCTTCGCGTCCTCGACGGCTCGCGCCGGGTCGAGGATTTTTCGGCCCTGGGCTTCGACGCGGCGGCGATCGAGCAGATCGCCGCGATGACGAGCCGCCCGAACGGCCTCGTCCTCGTCACGGGCCCGACCGGCTCGGGAAAAACCACGACGCTCTACGCGGCCTTGCGCCGGATCAACGGACCGCATCTCAAGGTCGTCACCGTCGAGGATCCCGTCGAGTACCGGATGGCGGGGGTGAACCAGGTCCAGGCCCATCCGGGCATCGGCCTCGACTTCGCGGCCGCACTCCGCTCGATCCTGCGCCAGGACCCGGACGTGGTGATGGTCGGCGAGATCCGCGACGGCGAGACCGCCCGCATCGCCGTGCAGGCGGCGCTGACCGGCCACCTCGTCGTCTCGACGCTCCATACCAACTCCGCCCCCGCCACGGTGACGCGGCTGATGGACATGGGCATCGAGCCCTACCTCATCGCCGCCACCCTCAACGGTGTGGTGGCCCAGCGCCTGGTGCGGCGCCTCTGCGGTCCTTGCGCCGAGGCCACCCCGGCGAGTCCGCAGGAGCGCCTGCGCCTCGGCATTTCCTCCGAGGCGCCGTTGAGCCTCAAGCGCGCCCGCGGCTGCCCGTCCTGCAACGGCACCGGCTATCGCGGCCGCATGGTCGCCTCCGAGATCATGACCCTCGACGGCGCATTGCGCGGCCTGATCGCCGATCGCGCCGACGAGCAGACCCTGACCGCCCGGGCCCGGGCCGCCGGCATGACGACGCTGGCCGACAGCGCCCGGGCGCGGGTGCTCGACGGCGACACCACCCTCGACGAGGTCGGGCGGGTGTTGGAAGGGACGCTTTGACATGCCGCTTTTCGCCTACAAGGCCTATGCGGCGGACGGGCGCTCCCGCACCGGAAAGATCGAGGCCGAGACCCGCCCGCGCGCGGTGGCGTTGCTCCGCGCCGACGGGCTCCAGGTCTACGAGATCGCGCAGGCCGCGTCCGGGCCGGCACCGTTCTGGCGCCGCGACCTGTTCGGGCGCGACCGGGTCAACGATGCCGCCCGCGTCGCCTTCCTGCGCGAGTTCGGCACGCTGGTCGGCGCAGGCCTCACCGTCGACAAGGCCTTGCGGCTCGTCGAGCGCCAGGCCGGGCCGGCGCTGAAGCCCGTCCTCGCCGACCTGCTGGAGCGGGTGGTGGCCGGCGCCTCCCTGTCGCGGGCGATGGCGGCCCATCCGCAGGCCTTCCCGCGCGACATGGTCGACATCGTGCGCGCCGGCGAGGCCACCGGCACCCTCGTCGACGTGGTCGGCTCGCTCACGGCGTCGATCGCGCGCCGCGACGCGGTCAGGCGCCACCTCATCTCGGCGATGATCTACCCGGCTTTGCTCGTCGCGATGGCGATCGGCACCGTGGCGATGATCGTCGGCGTGCTGGTGCCGGCCCTCGCGCCGCTCTTCGAGGGCAGCGGCCAGGCGCCGCCCTTCGCGATCCGCGCCGCCGCCTGGCTCGGCGACACCCTCTCGGCCACCTGGCCCGTCCTCCTCGGCGGCCTCGCGCTCGTGATCGTCGGGCTCGCCCGGGCGTGGCGGATGCCCGGCTTCGCGGCGGCCCGCTCCCGGCTCGCCTTGGGCCTGCCGCTGGTGCGCGAGATCGTGGTCGGCATCGAGTGCGGCCGGTTTTGCCGGGTGCTCGGCACCCTGCTCGTCGCCGAGGTGCCGATCCCCGACGCGGTGGCGGCGACCCGGCCGCTGGCCGGCAACCGGGTGTTCCGCCGCGCCCTCGACGAGGCCGGTCGGCGGCTCGCCGAAGGCGGCAGCCTCGCCTCGGGCCTGGCCTCGCTCAAGCCCTACGCCGCCTCGACCCTGAACCTCATCGCCAGCGGCGAGCAGGTGAACCGCCTCGGCAGCGTCCTCATCCACGCCGCCGAGATGCACGAGACCGAGACCCGCCAGCGCATCGACCGGCTGCTCGCCCTGCTCACCCCCCTGGTGACGGTGGCGATCGGCGGCCTGATCGGCGGCCTCATCATCTCGGTGATGGGGGCGATCCTGAGCGTGGGGCAACTGACGCAGTAGGGCTGATGGATCCGGAGGCCGGTCCGCGCGTTGGCCGCGCTCCTGATCCGGACGATGCCGCGCCGTGCCCGCCGAACGCCGACGATTTCCGATCCTGCTCGCCGCCAGCATCCTCGCGGCCGTGCCGACCCTGGCCCTCGCCCAGGGCCGGCCCTCGACCCTCGACATGACCTGCGGCCAGGCGCGGAGCTTCCTCGCCGCCCGAGGCGCGGCGGTGCTCGGCACCGGCGGCTACACCTATGACCGCTTCGTGCGCGACCGCAGCTTCTGCGAGCCGACGCAGATCACCAAGAACGCCTTCGTGCCGACCCGCGACACGCCGGAATGCCTCGTCGGCTATCGCTGCATCGAGCCCGGGCGCAACTGGTTCGACGACGAGTAGGGCTGGCGGCGTCGAAGCCCGGGGCTTCGACGCCGGACCCGCCTCAGCCCTTCTTCAGCAACGCCTCGATCTCCTGCTTCAGCGCGTCGCGCAGCTCCGGCCGCTCCAGGCCGTAGGCGAGGTTCGCGACCAGGAAGCCGAGCTTCGAGCCGGTGTCGTAGGTCTTGCCGCGGTAATGCATGCCGAAGAACTTCTGGGTCTCCGACAGGCGCTTCATCCCGTCGGTGAGCTGGATCTCGCCGCCCGCGCCACGCTCGCCGCGCTCCAGGATGGAGAAGATCTCCGGCTGGAGGATGTAGCGGCCCGAGATGATGTAGTTCGACGGCGCCGTGCCCTTCGGCGGCTTCTCCACCATGCCGGTGATCTCGAAGGTGTCGCCGAATTCCTGGCCGACGCTGACGATGCCGTACTGGTGGGTCTGGTCGGGAGCGACCTCCTCGACGGCGATGATGTTGCCGCCGTGCTGCTCGTAGGCCTTGAGCATCTGCACCATGCTGCCGCGGCTGAGCATGTCGGGCAGGATCACCGCGAAGGGCTCGTCGCCGACGATCTCGCGGGCGCACCACACCGCGTGGCCGAGGCCGAGGGGCTCCTGCTGGCGGGTGAAGCTGGTCTGGCCGGCGGCCGGCAGGTCCTTCTTCAGGGCCTCGTAGGCTTCGGTCTTGCCGCGCTCCTGCAGGGTGCGGTCGAGCTCGTAAGCCATGTCGAAATGGTCCTCGATCACCGCCTTGCCGCGGCCGGTGACGAAGATGAAGTGTTCGATCCCGGCTTCCCGGGCCTCGTCGACCACGTGCTGGACCACCGGACGGTCGACGACCGTCAGCATCTCCTTGGGCACCGCCTTGGTCGCCGGCAGGAAACGGGTGCCGAGGCCCGCCACCGGGAGGACGGCCTTGCGAATGCGTTTCATCGTGCGTGATCCCGTGAACACCGAGGAGCTGCCGGACCGCCCGGCGGGGGCGGGCGTATCCGGGCTATCACGCCCGGCGGACATCCTCCCCCCGGGCACCCTTGCCACCGGACAGCTTAATTGACGCTGAAGCATTGCGGGATATGGATCAACCCGTCTCACGCCGGGGAGCGGACGGAATGGCGGTACTTGTCACGGGCGGGGCCGGCTATATCGGCAGCCACATGGTTCTGGCGCTGATCGACGCGGGACACGAGGAGGTCGTGGTCCTCGACGATCTCTCGACCGGCTTCGACTGGGCGCTGCCGCCGGAAGTCACCCTGGTGCGCGGCGACATCGCCGACCAGACCTTGGTGGCCGAGACCATCCGCCGGCACGACATCGAAGCG
>NZ_LABZ01000191.1 GCF_001043955.1 Methylobacterium tarhaniae
GGGGAAGGCGGCGCCGAAGCCGCGGGGGTAGGTGGGGAATTGAGGGAGGTTTCTTCCTGCGCCCCCATCAAGCCGTCCGGACCAGCTACCGCGCTGCCCGAATGCCGGTGCCGGATCCCGCATGTCTCGCGGCCCGGCCAAACAGGCTGAAACCATGACACTCCCCTGACGCTCAGGGGCTCGTCGGCTCCCGGCGGGCGTCGCGCTCCTTCAGCCAGAGGCCGAATGTGGGCATGACCTCGACGACCGGCACCAGACGCGCGCCATCGGCCGTCAGCTCGTACTCGACCGTCGCGGGCACGGTCGGGAAAACCGTCCGCTTGACGAAGCCGGCCTCCTCCATCGCTCGCAGATCGAGGGTCAACATCCGTTGCGAGATCGCGGGGATGTCGCGACGCAGTTCACTGAACCGCTTCGGACCATCGAGAAGGTAAGACACGATCAGCAGCCGCCAGCGGCCGCCGAGAAGCCGCATGGCCTCTTCCACGGAGCAACCGGTCGCACTGCTCTTCATCCGATCGTTCCGCTGGTATAAAATTTGTTCCTACGCCACATTATACTGCCTTCTTTAAAATTCAATTCCATCTTGTAGGTCTTGCAAGCGTCGAACCGAGCCGGTCTAGCGGAGCCTTTGCGTGAAGCTGTACATGTCTGCCGCGTGCTCGCTCTCACCCCACATCGTCCTGAACGAGTTGAGCCAGTGATCTGACGCAAACGTCGACAATTCTCTGCGTCGCCCGGGGGCTCGACGAAGTCGGGAACCCGGATCCATCGCGGCTGACGTTCCAGGAGAGAGGCCAGCGTTCCGCTCCGTTCGGCATCGTCCGCGGTTCTGGATCCAGGGCTCCGCTGCGCGGCCCCGGGCTGATCCTGTTGGGGTGGAATCGTCGGCGCCGAGAGCGGAGCCGGTGGCCGAGGACGCCCTGAGCATCGCCGAGTGCTGCCGCCTCCTGCGCGCAGTCCGCCTCGAAAAGTATTTTTCGGCGCCGTCGAGCAAGCTATCAGTCCAGGAGTCGCAACGGCTCATTACGGTAACTCACCGCAGGGCGCCGGTCTTGGTGTGGACATGTCTGAAATTCGGGCGCAGGCTCTCTTCCCTTGACCAGGGAGGGTCCAATGCGGCGCTGCTTTGTCACTTTACTGTGTCTTGTCGCCGTCCCAGCCCACGCACTCGATGCACGCGATCTGCATGGGACTTGGAAATTGGTGAGCAGCAGTACGAAAGAGATTGAGTCCGGTCAGGAGCGAGACACGCTCGGTTCCAGCCCGAACGGTTACATCACTTACGATGCCGACGGGCGGATGATGACCGTTGCGACGAGCCGGGATCGCCCGAATGTCGGTGATACCTCTAAGTTAACCGAAGAGGTTCGCGCGAAATTGCAGAGATCGATGTGGGCCTATGCCGGCACGTACACTGTGCAAGGCAATTCCGTCATGCACAAAATCGAGACGAGCTGGAACGAAATCTGGAACGGCATGACGATGGTTCGTGACGTTCAGAAGCGTGAGGATGGACGTCTGATATTCACGACCAAGCCCCAGAAGGGCAATCAAACCGGGAAAATGGAAGTATTGACGATTGTTTGGGAAAAATTGAAGTAAACAATTTTTGAAAACGTCAAAGAAATTTGAATGAATCATGTTTGGGTGGTGATAATTTTTACGAATCAATTTGGTTGAGAAGGCTGAGATCGACATCGTCCGCCGTCATCCCGGGGGCGCTGCCCAGTCCCGGGATGACCTTATGCGGTGGGAATGGTTGCGCTGCTTCCGACCTTTCGTGAGAGAGGCCCGGCGGATGCGGTCACCGGGCTTCTCCTTCGGTCCCTTACGCCGACACCAGCGGCGTCCCGGCCTCCGCGGTGCTATCCGCGTCGACCGCGACGGACTCACTGCCCTGCGCCTCGACCACCGCCGCGGCGGTAATGTTGACGATGCCCCGCGCCGTTACCGACGGCGTCAGGATGTGGGCGGGCTTGGCCGGCCCGAGGAGCAGCGGGCCCACCGGCAGCGCGTCGGCGAGCATCTTGGAGAACTGGAACGCGATGTTGGCCGCGTCCAGGTTCGGCATGATCAGCACGTTGGCCTCGCCCTTGAGGCGCGAGCCCGGCAGCACCTTGTCGCGGATCGCCTGCGACAGGGCGGTGTCGGCCGCCATCTCGCCGTCGACCTCGAGGTCGGGGGCGCGCTCGCGCAGGAGGGCGAGGGCCTGGCGCATCTTGCGGGCGGACGCCGTGTCGAACGAGCCGAAATCGGCGTGGCTGACCAGCGCGATCTTCGGCGACAGGCCGAAGCGGCGGGCGGTGTCGCCGCAGGCGATGGCGACCTCGGCGATCTCCTCGGCGCTCGGATCGGGCCGGACGTGGGTGTCGGCGATGAAGTAGGCGCCCTTCGAGGTGACGATGAGGCTGAGCGCCGCGAAGTCCCGGGCGGTCGGAGCGAGCCCGATGATGTCGCGGATCACCCGCAGCTTGCTCTCGAAGCGCCCTTCCAGGCCGCAGATCAGCGCGTCGGCCTCGCCGCGGCGGACGGCCAGCGCACCGATCACCGCGTTGTTGGTGCGCACCAGGGTGCGGGCGGCGTCGGGCGTGATGCCGCGGCGGCCGGCGAGGTCCATGTAGGTCTGGACGTAGGCGCGGTAGCGCGGATCGTCGTCCGGGTTGATCAGCTCGAACTCGCGGCCGGGCTGGATCGCGAGGCCGAAGCGCTTCAGGCGGGTCTCGATCACGCTCGGGCGGCCGATCAGGATGGGCTTGGCCAGCCCCTCCTCGACGATCGCCTGGACGGCGCGCAGCACCCGCTCGTCCTCGCCCTCGGCATAGACGACCCGGCGCGGGTCCTCCTTGGCCTTGGTGAAGACCGGCTTCATGATGAAGCCGGAGCGGTGCACGAACCGGTCGAGGGATTCGGCATAGGCCTGCACGTCCGGCAGCGGCCTCTTGGCGACGCCGGAATCCATGGCCGCCTGCGCGACGGCGGGCGCGATGCGCAGGATCAGGCGCGGGTCGAACGGGCTCGGGATCAGCGAGTGGGGGCCGAAGGGCCGCGCCTCGCCGCCATAGGCGCGGGCGACGACGTCGGACGGGGTCTCGCGGGCGAGCCCGGCGATCGCCTTGACGGCCGCCGCCTTCATCTCCTCGTTGATCGTGGTCGCCCCGACATCGAGCGCGCCGCGGAAAATGTAGGGGAAGCACAGGACGTTGTTGACCTGGTTCGGGAAGTCCGACCGCCCGGTGCAGATCATCGCGTCCGGCCGCTTCTCCTCGGCGAGGTTCGGCATGATCTCCGGATAGGGGTTGGCGAGCGCCATGATCAGCGGCTTCTCGGCCATCCGCTCCAGCATCTCGGGCTTGAGCACGCCGCCGGCCGAGAGGCCGAGAAAAACGTCGGCGCCCGGGATGATCTCGGCGAGCGTCCGGGCCTGGGTCTCCTGGGCGTAGACCGACTTCCAGCGGTCCATGAGCTTTTCACGGCCCTTGAAGACGACGCCCTCGAGGTCGGTGACGAAGATGTTCTCGCGCCGCGCCCCCAGCGAGACGAGCTGGTTGAGGCAGGCGAGCGCCGCCGCGCCCGCGCCCGAGGTGACGATCTTGACGTCGGCGATGGTCTTGCCGGCGAATTCGAGGCCGTTGAGGACGGCCGCCGCCACGATGATCGCGGTGCCGTGCTGGTCGTCGTGGAAGACCGGGATGTTCATCCGGGCCCGGCAGCGCTCCTCGACCTCGAAGCACTCGGGGGCCTTGATGTCCTCGAGGTTGATGCCGCCGAAGGTCGGCTCCAGGGCCGCCACCACGTCGACGAGCTTGTCGACGTTCTTCTCGTCGAGCTCGATGTCGAAGACGTCGATGCCGGCGAACTTCTTGAACAGGACCGCCTTGCCCTCCATCACGGGCTTGGAGGCGAGGGGTCCGATATCGCCGAGGCCCAGCACCGCGGTGCCGTTCGAGACCACGGCGACGAGGTTCTGGCGCGCCGTCAGGCTCGCGGCCTCCTCCGGATCGGCGACGATCGCCTCGCAGGCGGCGGCGACGCCGGGGGAATAGGCGAGCGCGAGGTCGCGCTGGTTGCCGAGCGGCTTCGTCGGCTGGATCTCCAGCTTCCCGGGCCGCGGATTGCGGTGATAGAACAGTGCGCCGCTCTTCAGATCGTCCGAAATGTTGCTGCTCACCGCGCTGTCTCCCCGGATCGCCCAAAAAGTCGGGCTTGCCATCCTGTCCGCGGCTCGCAAGCGAGCCCGCGGGTGAGGGGTTTCCTGCACCGCCTGCGGCAGGGGCGCAACCCTCACAACGAGACCCGCCTGCATCTCGCCAAGCTCGCCGCCCGCTACGGCTTCCGGATCGGGCCCTTCTCCTACGGCAGGCCGAAGATCCGCTTCCCCGAATCCGGCGCGCGGCTGTCGATCGGCCCCTATTGCTCGATCGCCGACAAGGTCGAGATCCTGTTGGGCGGCAACCACCGCACCGACTGGGTCTCGACCTACCCGTTCGCGGCGATGAAGGGTCTCTGGCCGGACCTCGACGCGCCGGACGACTACCACGCCTCGCGGGGCGACGTGGCGATCGGCGCCGATGTCTGGCTGGGTTCCGGCTGCCTGATCCTGTCGGGGGTCACGGTCGGCCCCGGCGCCGTGGTGGCGGCCCGGGCCGTCGTCACCCGGGACGTGCCGGCCTACGCCATCGTCGCCGGCAACCCGGCCCGGGTGATCCGCCACCGCTTCCCGCCGGAGATCGTGGCGGCCCTGGTCGAGGCCGCCTGGTGGGACCTGTCGCCGGAGCGGGTACGGGCCCTGGTGCCGCTGCTTCAAAGCGGCGACCCCGAGGCCCTGGTGCGCGCCCTGAGGGGAGGGGACGGGCTCAGCCCATGAGGGCTCCTATCCCAGCATCCAGCTGGCCGCGAGGCAGACGGTCGCCGCGAAGGTCACCGCCACGGTCGCCCAGCCGAGGACGTTGACGAGCCGGCCGTTGACCCGCTCGCCCATCATCCTCCGGTCGTTGGTCATGAGCATCATCAGGAGGAGGAGCGGGGGCACCGAGAAGCCCTGCACCACCCCGGACCAGACCAGCGCCCGCATCGGGTTGAAGCCGAGGAAGTTCAGCCCCACCGCCACCGCCGTCACCGCCGCGATGGTGCCGTAGAACAGCTTGGCTTCGGACGGGCGCGCGTGCAGGCTCCCCTCGCGGCCGAGGCCCTGGACGAGGTCGTAGGCCGCCCCCGTCGTCATCACCGGCACCGCCAGGAAGCCGACCCCGACCACGCCCAGCGCGAACAGCACCTTGGCGCCGGAGCCGGCGAGAGGTTCGAGGGCCGACGCGGCCTGGGCGGCGCTGTCGATCGCGGTCTCGCCGGCCGGGTGCAGGGTCGCGCCGGTCGACAGGATGATGAAGTAGAGGATCAGGTTCGAGAACAGCATGCCGGTGATCACCTCGCGCCGGGTGCGCTGCAACTCGGCGTCGGTGGCGCCCTTGCGCTCGCGTAAGCTGTGGCGGCCCTGG
This sequence comes from Methylobacterium tarhaniae, assembly GCF_001043955.1. Taxonomy (GTDB): domain Bacteria; phylum Pseudomonadota; class Alphaproteobacteria; order Rhizobiales; family Beijerinckiaceae; genus Methylobacterium; species Methylobacterium tarhaniae. The sequence goes on from NZ_LABZ01000191.1 coordinate 5,496, forward strand.
CCGATCTCCTCCTCGACCTCCTGGTTCGACTGCCAGGTGTAGATGTAGGCCGAGAGCGAGGTGCCGATGCAGGCGACGATCATCGCCAGAGCGTCGCTGTCGAGGGTCAGGCTCGGCACGATGGTGCGGTGCAGGACCTCCGCCGGATCGGGCCGGGCCATGATCGCGGCGGCGACGTAGGCAAAGAGCGCCAGCGCCAGCCAGCGGAAGAGCCGGCGCAGCAGCGCGTAGGAGCCGAGGATCTGGAAGGCCAGGATGACGGCCGCCGCGACCACGACGATCAGCGGCACCGGCAGCGGGACGAGCAGGTTGAGGGCAGCCCCGATGCCGCCGAGATTGGCCGCCGCCTCGATGACGTTGCCGAGGAAGGCGCCCAGCACCATCGGGTAGAGCACCCAGCGCGGGTAGCGGTCGCGCATGGCCGCGAACAGGCCCTTGCCGTAGACCTGGCCCAGCTTGGCCGAGACGTAGACCACCACGACCATCATCGGCAGCAGGACCGGGGCGATCCACAGGAAGCCGAGGCCGAACTTCGCGCCGGCGCTGGCATAGGTACCGATCGCCGAAGGATCGTCGTCCGCCGCCCCGGTGATCACCCCGCCGCCGACGAGGCGCAGCAGGCCGGGCGGCCTTGGCCGTGGCGCAGCCGCGGGAGCGGGCGGGTCGAGGGCCGGCGGAGCCGCGCCGCCGGCGGTCGGATGGGTGAGAGAATCGGGTTCCTGCATGCCCCCTCGGAGTATCAAAGACCGCCGAGGGCCTAACCGCCCGGGTCTCCCCGGGTTCGCCGGCACGGGACATCCGTCGCAACGCTCCGGCGGCGAAGCGTGCCTGCCGGGCGTGGGCAATAACGCTCCTCCGGCGGACCGTCCTGCTCAGGGCGGCCGGGACCGGTGAGGGGGTGACCGGACGCGACGGCGCCCTTACGGCGCCGGGCCGCCACCGGCCCGCTCGCCTCCCGACAGGTCGAGCAGCCGCACCAGGTCAGACGCCGCCCCGCCCGCCAGGAGGTCGGCGAGGGTGTAGCGGTCGAGCACCGCCAGAAAGGCGGCCAGCGCCTCGCCGAGGGCGTGGCGCAGGCGGCAGGCCGGGGTGATGGCGCAGGCCCCGCTGCCGAAGCACTCGACCAGGGCCAGGTCCTCCTCGGTCTGCCGCACCACCGCGCCGACCACGATCTCGCCCGGCGGACGAGCCAGGCGCAGCCCGCCGCCGCGGCCGCGGATGGTGCGCACCAGGCCGAGGCGGCCGAGCTGGTGCACCACCTTGGTCAGGTGGTTCTCGGAGATGCCGTAGGCCCGGGCGATCTCGGCGATCGAGCCCTGCCGCGGCTCGTTGGCGCCGAGATACAGCAGCGTGCGCAGGGCGTAGTCGGTGTAGCGCGTCAGGCGCATGGGAGCCTCGCCCGCCTCATAACATGTAATTCCTATACACCTTCAAAGGCCCGGTTTATAAGATGCATATCGAATACATCTTTGAGCAGCGCCATGCCGTCTCCGCTGAGCCCCGCCACCATCGCCCTCGTCAAGGCCACCGTGCCCGCCCTGGAGGTCCACGGCCTCGCCATCACCCGCCGGATGTACGAGCGCCTGTTCCAGGACCCGGCGATCCGCGACCTGTTCAACCAGTCGCATCACGGCGAGACCGGCTCCCAGCCGAAGGCCCTGGCCAATGCGGTGCTGGCCTATGCCCGCAACATCGACAATCTCGGGGCGCTGACCGGTGCCGTCGAGCGCATCGCCCAGAAGCATGCCACCCTGGCGATCCTGCCGGCGCATTACCACTCCGTCGCCGAGGCGCTGCTCGGGGCGATCCGGGACGTGCTCGGGGCGGCCGCCACGCCCGAGATCTGCGCCGCCTGGGGCGAGGCCTACTGGTTCCTCGCCGACATCCTGATTGATCGCGAGGCTGCGATCTACCGCGATCACGAGACGCAGCCCGGCGGCTGGACGGGCTGGCGCGACTTCCGGATCGAGAGCGTGACGCGGGAGAGCGAGACGATCCGCTCCTTCGTGCTGGTGCCGGTGGATGGGGGACGGGTGCTGCGGCACCAGCCCGGCCAATATCTCGGCATCCGGTTCGACCTGCCGGGCCGGGGGGTGCTCAAGCGCAACTACTCGGTCTCCTGCGCGCCGGACGACCGGGCCTATCGCATCACCGTGAAGCGCGAGGGCGCCCCCGGCCTGCCCCCCGGCCTCGTCTCGTCCTGGCTGCACGACGAGGCCGCGCCCGGCACGGTCCTCCAGGCGGCGGCGCCCGCCGGCGACTTCGTGCTCGACCGCGCCTCGTCCGCGCCGGTGGTGCTGGTGAGCGGCGGCGTCGGCCTCACCCCGATGATGAGCATGCTGGAAACGATCCGCGCCGAGTCGCCGGAGCGGCCGACCTGGTACGTCCACGGGGCGCTGAACGGCCGGGTCCATGCCATGGCCGAGCATGCGCGGCGCCTCGCCGCCGGCAGCGACGCGATCCGCCTCCACACGGTCTACGAGGCGCCGCTGGCCGGGGACCGGCCCGGGGCGGATTACGATGCGGCCGGCCGCATCACCCCGGACTGGCTCGCCGCCCACACCCCGGCGGCGGAGGCGACCTATTACCTGTGCGGGCCCAAGCCCTTCCTCGCTAGCCTCGTCCACGGCCTCGCCCGCCTCGGCGTGCCGGCGGAGCGGATCCGCTACGAGTTCTTCGGGCCGGCGGATGAACTGGAGGAAGCGCCGCGTCAGGCGGCGTAGGGTAAGACAAGCTTAGATTGCGACGACGTCGCCCTCGCGGGCTTCCGCGCGGGGCGACGCATGGCGCGATGGACGCCGCCTAGCGGCGGCAGAGGCTGTTCAGCGCGGTCTGCAAGGCTTTCCGCGCCTGGCCGTTGGCGTTGAAGATCCCGAGGGCGACCTTCGAGATCTCTCCCGAGCTGTTCACCTTGACGTCAACGACGCTGCAATCGGACCCCCTCACTTCGGCCGTCGCCTTCACGCGATCGGAGGTCGAGAACGGGATGAGCGCCTTGTCGCCCGTCCGGCAGCTGAAGCTCGCATGGATCTCGACCGTCGAGGTCGGGCCCGAGGACGTGTAGCACACGCTCTCCAGCTTGTGGTTGGCCTTGTCGACGCCGGCCTTGCCGAGGTAGGAGCACCCGGCCGTCTCGATCGGAGCGCGGATCTGGTCCGCGATCCGGCCGCTGATGAACTCGTCGCATCCCGCCGCCTGGGCCGTGCCGGCGCCGAGAAGGAGCGCGACGGCGAGGTGGATCGCCGCCACGCGGGCTGGTCCCGTCATCAGTCCTCCCGTGATTGTCAGGTCGCTTGGTCGAAGTCGCTTGGTCGAAGTCGCAGGCTCAGAGGAAGCGTCTGATCCTGATCCCGGCCGCCCCGACGAGGAACGGCAGGATGACGTGCGCCCAGGTCTGGTAGGGCGGATAGAAATGCGGCATCGATTCCTGCTGCTCGGGCTTCAGACCGAAGCAATAGTGAGGCTTCCATCCGGCCGCGGACGCGAGATCGAAGTCCGTGAACAGCCGGAAGTGGTCGAACTGCTCACAGGGAATGCCGGGCTGCGTCGTCTCGAAGACGAGCTGCCGGAGGAGGAAAATCTCGGCAATCGCCGGCAGCAGGGCGAGCAGGACGATGACCGCTTGCGCGATCCGCGACCGCTCCACGGATGTTCCGACGAATGCTTCCGCGTAGTAAAGCAGCCAGATCATGCCCACGAGAATGACCCATGGGCCGATGATCACGATCCAGCCGACGTTGACGTTGGTCAGCTTGAGGCCGCCCAGGGAAATTTCATCGAAGATCGATGGCGCACGACTGATGATGCAGAACAGGATGCACAGCGCAACGATCATTCCGTACTGCTTCAGGAGCGTCTGGCGATTCCCGTCGTTTTCCATCGGGTGAATACCTGGCTTTGGTTGCGGCGGTGGAGACGACATCGATCGGGAACGGCAAAAATAGGCCCGAATATTGAGGCCTGTAGACTCTCCGTGCGCGTGCTTCCGATTGTTAAAACATGGTTAACCGGCCGGTCTCCGTCAAGAGACCGGCTGAAAAACTGCTGATTTTTCGAGAGAGGCCGGCCGCGACTGCGCCGGCAAACGTCAATACTGGTGATCAGTGTGTGTCGGCCAGAACCCGCGCATTGTCCCGGATCGCCGCCTCGCTCACCGTGATCCCGAGCCCCGGCCCTTGCGGGACCACCACCGCGCCGGCCTCCACCGGCACCCGCGCTTCCAGCACGTCCTCGGTCAGCACGTGGTGGGGCATGTAGAACTCGCAGCCGAGCGAGATGCCGGGAGTCGCGGCGATGAGCTGGGTACCGGCGGCGAGCGCGATGCCGCCCTCCCATAGCGTGCCGCCATAGCCCGGGAGCCCGGCGGTCTCGGCGATCGCCATCAGCGCTTGCGCCTTCAGCATCCCGCCGCACTTCATCAGCTTCACCGAGACCGCGTCGGCGGCCCCGCGCCGCACCACCTCCAGGGCGTCGGCGGCGTCGAAGCAGCTCTCGTCGGCGAGGATCGGCGTGTCGAGGGCGGCGGTGAGCGCCGCCATCGCGTCGAGGTGGCGGCGGGCCACCGGCTGCTCGATGAAGGTCGGCCGGAATACCTCGACGTCGCGGAGCACCCGCAGGGCCCCGAACGGCGCCAGCGCCTGGTTGTAATCGACCCTGAGATCGATGCCCTCGCCGAAGGCAGCCCGCATCGCCTCCAGATGGGCGAGGTCCTCGGCGTGGGACTTCACCCCGGTCTTCACCTTGAACAGGCGATGGCCCTCGGCCGTCATGGCGTGCATGCGGGCGAGGTCGGCGTCGAAGTCGGGATCGGCGATCGAGAAGGAGAGCGGGATCGTGTCGCGCACCCGCCCGCCCAGCAGCTCGGCCACCGGCAGGCCGGCGGCGCGGCCGAGGATGTCGAACAGGGCCATCTCGACCGCCGCCTTGGCGTCGGTGTGGCCGGTGAGCGCCCGGTCGAGGTCGGCGGCGAGCGCCCGCACGCCGCGCGCCGAGCGGCCGAGGATCAGCGGGCGCAGGTAGGTGTCGAGCGCCGAGAAGGCGCCCTCGGCGGTGCCGGTGAACACCTCCCAGGGGGCGGCCTCGCCCCAGCCGACCACGCCCTCGCGGGTGGTCAGGCGCAGGAGCACCCGCTTGACCGTGCCCTTGACGTCGCCGACGCCCTGGCGGCGGGCCATCTTGATCGGGCTCTCGATCAGGACGACGCGCAGGTGGTCGATGAGGAGCGGGTCGGTGAGGGGAGCGTGGCTCACGTGAGTCCTCCGTCGGCGTGGATGACCTGGCCGGTGACGTAGGAGGCGGCCGGCGAGGCGAGGAAGGCGATGATGCCGGCGATCTCCGCCGGATCGGCCCGGCGGCCGAGGGGAATGGCGGATTCGAGCGCCGCGATCGCGTCGGCCGAGAGGGCGCCGGCGCGGCCCGGATCCTTCCGGGTCAGGCCCGGCGCCACGGCGTTGACGGTGACGCCGTCCGGGGCGAGCTCGCGGGCGAGGCTGCGCACCAGGGCCTCCAGGGCGGCGCGGCCGGCGGACGAGGCGGAGAACAGGCCGAGATCGGCCCGGTAGAGATGGGCGACGTAGGACGAGACCGCGACGATCCGCGGCGCGTGGCCGGCCCGCAGCAGCGGCGCGGCGGCCTGCGTCAGGCGCAGGAACGAGTCGGCCGAGAGGGCGAGGGCAGCGGCGAGGTCCCCTGGATCGAGCGCGAGGGCGCCGCCCCTTCGTGCCTTGCCGGCGGCGGCCACCACCGCGTCGAGGCGCCCGAAGGTCTCCGACGCCAGCGCCACGCCGCGCGGGCCGGTCCCGGGATCGGCGAGATCGCCGAGCCAGGTCGCGACCGTGGCCCCGCGCGCCCGGACCGCCTCCGCCACCTCCGCGAGACCGGCCGCGTTGCGGCCGCTATGGAGCACCAGGCCGTGGCCGGGGGCGGCGAGCGCCAGGGCGGTGGCGCGGCCGATGCCGCTGCCCGCCCCCGTCACCAGGGTGACGCGATCGACGGTGCTCATGCCGCGGGCGCCTCGCCGCGGCGATGGAAATGGGCCAGGAAGGCCTGCGTGTCGGGATGCTGCGGGGCGTCGATCAGGGTGCGGGCCGGGCCCTCCTCGACCACCACCCCGTCACGCAGGAAGACCACCCGGTCGGCGACCTCGCGGGCGAAGGCGATCTCGTGGGTGACGATCACCATGGTCATGCCGTCGGCGGCGAGCGCCCGCATCACGCTTAACACCTCGCCGACCAGCTCCGGATCGAGCGCGGAGGTCGCCTCGTCGAACAGCATCACCTCGGGTTCCATGGCCAGCGCCCGGGCGATGGCGACGCGCTGCTTCTGCCCGCCCGACAGGCGGCTCGGATACTGCTCCGCCTTGTCGGCGAGGCCGACCTTGGCGAGCAGCGCCCGCGCCCGCGCCTCGGCCTCAGCCTTGGGCAGGCGCTGCACGGTGACCGGCCCTTCCATGACGTTCTGGAGGGCGGTGAGGTGGGGAAACAGGTTGAAGTGCTGGAACACCATGCCGGTGCCGGCGCGAAACCGCGCCAGGGCCTTCGTGCCCGGCAGCTTGGTGCCCGCGCCGAACCGGAACGCGTCGTCCCCGACCCGGACCTCGCCGGCATCCGGCACCACCAGCAGGTTGATACAGCGCAGGAGCGTCGACTTGCCGGAGCCCGACGGCCCGATCAGCGCCACCACGCCCCCCGCCGGCACGGCGAGCGACACGTCCTTGAGCACCGCCTGGGTGCCGAAGCTCTTGGCGAGGTGGGCGATCTCGATCTTCGCCCGACCCGAAACATCCGTCATGGCTGGCGCCTCAATCGCTGGTGGCGAGGCGCTGCTCGCCCCGGCGCACGATCCAGGTGAGCGGGTAGAGCGCCGCGAAGTACAGGACGGCCACGAGCGTATAGATCTCGAGCGGCCGGTAGCTGTCATGGGCCGCGACCTGGCCCTGGTAGAGCAGGTCCGGCACCGCCAGCACCGAGACGAGCGAGGTGTTCTTGAACTGGATGATCGACTGGTTCATCAGCGGCGGCACCATGCGCTTGAGCGCCTGGGGCAGGATGATCCGGCGCAGGCTCTGGGCCGGGGTCATGCCGAGGGCCGCCGCCGCCTCGCCCTGGCCGCGGTCGATCGACACGATGCCGCCGCGGATGATCTCCGCGTAGAACGAGCCGCCATAGAGCGACAGCGCCAGCACCGAGGCCCCCACCGCCGAGATCTCGATCCCGGCGAGGATCGGCAGGGCGTAGTAGAACCACACCAGCTGCACCAGGAGCGGGGTGCAGCGGAAGACCTCGATATAGGCGTTGCTGAGCCAGCGCAGGGGCGCGACATGCGAGAGCTTCGCCAGGCCGGCCGCGAGGCCGACCAGGAGTCCGATCACCACGATCGCGACCGTGAAGGCCGCCGTGACGCCGAGCCCCTGGACGAACAGCCAGCGATAGGTCCAGAGCGAGCCAAAATCCCACTGATACATCTCAGGCCACCCCGCGCCCCTGCCGGCTCACAGCGAGACGCCGGCCGGCATGTCGGCCTCGGTCACGCCCACGAGCTCCATGTTCGACACGATGGTCTGGCGGATGAAGCCGAGACCCTTGTTGTAGTCGATCCAGGTGTTGACGAAGTCGCGCAGCGTCTTGTCGCGCTCGCGCCGGAAGCCGGCATTCGAGGTGGTGGCGAAGACCGGGTTCGGCACCACCAGTTGCCCGAGGCCTGAGTTCTTCTTCAGCACGGTCATCGCCAGCATCAGGATCAGGCATTGCGCGTCGACCCGGCCGGTCGAGAGCGCCAGCGTCGCCTCGTCGGCGGACTTGAAGCGCACGACCTGCGCCTTCGGGCAGAGCCGCGTCACGACGGCGTCGTGCGAGGAGCCGACATCGACCGCGAGCTTGACGTCGGGGCTGTTCAGCTCCGCCCAGCTCTTGGGAGAGAAGCCCTTCTTGGCGATCACCGTGAAGGCGTTGCTGAAGACCGGCACGGAGAAATCGACCACCAGCGCCCGCTTCGGGGTCGGGTTGAGGCCGAAGAACAGGTCGATCTTGTTGGCCTGGAGGTCGAGCACCGCGTTGCCCCAGGTGGTCTCGGACAGTTCCAGCTCCGCCTCGAGCTCGGTGGCGAGCGCCTTCGCCATGTCGACGTAGAAGCCGCGCCACTGCCCGGAGGCAATGTCCTTCTGGTAGTAGGGCGCGCCGCCGGCCACCGCCGCGGTGCGCAGCTTCCTGGTGCGCCGGATCCGGTCGAAGGCGCTCTCCGACGCGTCCTGCGCCAGGGCCGGGCTGGAGAGCGCGGAGGCGGCAGCCCCCGCCACGACGGTGCCGGCCCCGACGAGGCCTGCCAGCGATCTGCGCGACAGCATCACGAAAACTCCCTCTGCACGAGCGTTCCTCTCGGCCGCGCTTAGCACGTGGCGGGCCAGAGGCCACAGCGGCGAAGCAGCGATGTCCACGTATCGGCACGGTTTCGCGCCGGCGCGCCATGCCTCTCCGTCAGGATCAGGCGCAGGGGACGCGGCTACGGCCCCCGGCCCGGAAACCGCGCCTCCGCCCAATGCACCGCCTGGGCGCCCACCTCGTAGGCGAGTTCCCGCGCCGCCCGGAAGCCGATCGGCACCGGCGCCGAGACTGGCAACGGCAGGTCGGCTTCCGTGATCCGGCCCGCGACGAGGTCGGCGAGCACGCGCCCGAAGGCGGTGCCCGGGGCGATGCCGCGGCCATTATAGCCGCTGAACCCGACGACTTGGCGGGCGAGGCGGTGGAAGCGCGGCAGGGCATCCGCCGTCATGCCGATCCGGCCGTACCACTCGGCCTCGAACGGCACGTCGCCGGCCTGCGGAAAGAGCCGCCTCAGCGTGCGCCGCGCCCAGGCCCGGTGCACGGCCGCCCCCGGCCCGCGCAAGGCCCCGACGCTGCCGAGGACGAGGCGCCCGGCGGCGTCGAGGCGGAACGAGGTCAGGACCGGCTTGGTGTCCCAGGCGCCCTGGCGCCCGGGCAGGATCGAGCCGCGCAGGTTGCCGGAGAGCGGCGCGGTGGCGATGTTGAAGTAGGGCAGGTGCGCGATCTCGGCCCGGATCTCCGGCCAGGGCGCCCGCGTATAGGCATTGGTGGCGACGACGATCCACTCGGCCGTCAGCGTGCCGCCGGGGGTGGTCAGGCACCAGCGCGATCCCGCCTCCGTGACGCCGAGGACCGGGCTGCCGGTATGGAGCGCCGCCCCCGCCGCCAGCGCCGCGGCGCCGAGGCCCCGCGCATAGGCCAGGGGCTGGATCGTGCCGGCGCGCTCGTCGAGGAGCGCGCCCGCGTAAGCCCGCGTGCCGGTGGCCTGCGCGGCCTCGGCGGCATCGAGGAGGCGCACCGGCGCGCCGCGGGCCTGCCACTGCCGGGCCCGGTCCTCGAGGTCGGCGAGCCCCTTGGCGCCGACCGCGCAATGCAGCGTGCCGGTGTTCTGTGCCTCGCAGGGGATGCGGTGCTCGGCGATCAGGTCGAAGACGCGGCGGGGCGCAGCGCCGAGCAGCGCCAGCAGCCGCTCGCCCCGCTCCGGGCCGAGGGCCGCCGGCACCAGGTCGGGCTTCACCCACAGGCCGGCATTGACGAGGCCGACATTGCGCCCGGACCCGCCGAACCCGATCGCCTCGCCCTCCAGCACCGTGACCCGGGCACCGGCCTGCGCGAGGTGCAGGGCCGCCGAGAGGCCGGTATAGCCGGCGCCCACGATCGCCACGTCGGCCGTCGCGTCGCCGCGCAAAGCTTGCGTGTCGGGAGCGGGCGGGGCGGTCCTCTCCCAGAGGCCGTGCGAGCGGGGATCGTTGTTCACGGGGGGCCGGGTTCCTCGAGCGGTCCGGCACCATGCCCGATCGGCCGTGCCGGCGCCACGGCTGGAAGCCGCGCTCCAGGCGCGTAGAGTGTGCCCGGGAGGGAGGCCCGCATGACAGAGCGCAACGCCGTCGACGAGGCGATCATCAGCCGGCGCAGCGTCCGGGGCTTCCTGCCCGAGCCGGTGCCGGACGCGACGATCCGCGACCTGATCACCCTCGCGGGCCGGGCCCCGAGCGGCAGCAACATCCAGCCCTGGAAGGTCCACGTCGTCACCGGGGCTGCTCTGGCGCGCCTCACCGGGGCCCTCTCGGCCGCGCATGAGAGCGGCGCGCCGGAGGCGCGGGACTACGAGTACTACCCGGTCGACTGGCGCAACCCCTATCTCGCCCGCCGCCGGGCGCTCGGCTGGCAGCTCTACGGGCTCGCCGGGATCGGGAAGGGCGACCGGGAGGGCGCGAGGCGCCAGATGGGCCGCAACTTCGTGTTCTTCGGCGCCCCGGTCGGCCTCGTCTTCACCATCGACCGCGACATGGAGCAGGGCAGCTGGCTCGATTACGGCATGTTCCTGCAGACGCTGATGCTCGCCGCCCGCGGCCGCGGCCTCGATACCTGCCCGCAGGCGGCGATCGCGAGCTATCCGGGCGTGGTGCAGGAGCAGCTCGGCATTCCCGAGAGCGAGATCGTGGTCTGCGGCATGGCGCTCGGCATCGCCGATCCGGACGAGCCGGTGAACGGCCTACGCGCGGAGCGAGAGCCGATCGAGACTTACACGGTGTTTCACGGCGACCGGGAGTAGCACCGCGAGGTTCAACGAAAGTCGAAGTCGATACGCGGACGCACCCTATACTTTCGGTATAGGCCAAGACCACAGCGGTCGCGTCGTTGACGATGCATTGGGCCTCGGGCAGGCTCCCGTTCGGGAAGCGGCCGAATCCTCGTACGACAACAACGAGCCGATCCCGCCGGAAACGCCAAGGCTGCAAGCGCGCCGCGACGCGCGCCAGCGGGAGGATCACATGAGCCCATGGAAGGCCATCGTCGCCGGCTTGCTCGGCGTGATGAGCGCCGCGGAGGCGCAGGCGCAGATCAGGACCAAGATCGGGGTGCTGAACGACCGGTCCGGCGTCTATGCCGACATCACCGGCGAAGGATCGGCGGCGGCCGCCCGGATGGCGGTCGAGGACTTCAAGGCCCGCGAGAAGGGCATCGAGGTCACGGTCGTCGGCGCCGACCACCAGAACAAGCCCGATATCGGCGCCAACGTCGCCCGGACCTGGTACGACAAGGACGGCGTCGACGTCATCGTCGACGTGCCGACCTCGTCGGTGGCGCTCGCCGTGAACGAGATCACCCGGGAGAAGAACAAGATCCTGCTGGTCTCCGGCGGCGCGACCTCCGACCTGACCGGCAAGGCGTGCTCGCCCAACACCATCCACTGGACCTTCGACACCTACGCCCTCAGCCGCGGCACCGGGGGTGCCATGGTGCGGGCGGGCGGCGACACGTGGTTCTTCGTCACCGCCGACTACGCCTTCGGCCACGCGCTGGAGCGTGACACCGAGGCGGTGGTGCAGCAGGCCGGCGGCAAGGTCGTCGGCAAGGTGCGCCATCCCTTCCCGGGCCAGGATTTCTCGTCGTTCCTGATCCAGGCACAGGCCTCCGGCGCCAAGGTGGTCGGCCTGGCCAATGCCGGCGGCGACACCATCAACGCCATCAAGCAGGCCAAGGAATTCGGCATCACGCAAGGAGGGCAGAGGCTCGCCGGCCTCCTGGTCTTCTCCAGCGACATCCAGGCGATCGGGCTCGACGTGGCCCAGGGCCTGGTCCTGACGGAAGCGTACTACGCCGACCTCAACGACAAGACCCGGGACTTCGCCGAGCGGTTCGCCCGCGTCCACCAGGGCCGCAGCCCGACCTCGGTCCAGGCCGGCGTCTACTCGTCCGTGCTCCATTACCTCAAGGCGGTGCATGCGGCCGGCACCAAGGAGGCCGGGCCGGTTCTGGCCAAGATGAAGCAGATGCCGACCGACGATCCCGTCCTCGGCACCGGCAGCATCCGCGAGGACGGCCGCAAGCTGCACGACATGTACCTGTTCCAGGTGAAGGCGCCGTCGGAATCGAAGGGCCGCAACGACATCTACAAGCTCGTCGCCACGATCCCGCCGGACCAGGCCTTCCGGCCGCTCGCCGAGAGCCCGTGCCGCCTGGTCGCCCGCTCGCAATAGGAAGCAGGCGGCCCGGAGCCGGCCCGCGCCGGCCCCGGGCCGGAGGATCGCGGAGCGACGGCTACTCCACCCGCAAAGCCGGCTCGAACCGTCCCTTCACCTTCACCGGCACCCTGAAGGTCCGCCCGGCGAAACGGTCGTCGGTCCGGTCCGGGTCGAGGCCTTCGGTCGCCGAGGTGACCACCAGGGTGTCGGCGTCGGGGCCGATGAAGGCCGGGCAGGTCACCTGGCGGGCCGGCAGGGCGATGCTGCGCACCCGGGTGCCGTCGGGCGCGTAGGCGTCGAGGCTGGCGCCGCCCCAGCGGGCGTTCCAGACCAGGCCCTCCGCGTCGATCACCGCGCCGTCCGGCGCGCCCTCGGAGGCCGGAATCCGCACGAAGACCTGGCGCTCGCCCGCCGGCAGGCCGGTCGCGGGATCGGTGGCGACGCGCCAGATCGTGCCGGCCTCCGAATCGGCGAAGATCGCGCTCGTGCCGTCGGCCGCGAACGCGATGGCGTTGGGGATGGTGAGGCCGGAGAACAGCGTTCGGACCTCGCCGCGGAAGAACCAGTAGATCGACCCGAGCCCGTGCTCCGCGTTCTTGCCCATCGTGCCGAGCCAGAGCGCCCCGCAGGGGTGGACTCGACCGTCGTTGGAGCGGGTCTCCGGCCGGTCGGCCTCGAGGGCTGCGAGGAGCCGCATCCGCCCTGTCGCGACGTCGCGCAGGTACAGGCCGTCCTCGGCGCCCAGAAGCAGGGTGGCGTCGTCGACCCGCGCGACCATCGAGGCCATGAGCGGCAGGTCGTGCAGGGTGGTGCTGCCGCCCTCGAACGGCCGCTCGCACAGGTGCTTGCCGAGGATGTCGAGCCAGTAGAGCCGGCCGAGGCCGGGATGCGCCGCCGGCCCCTCGCCGAGGATGCAGGCGCGGTCGCAGAACAGGCCGGCCCAGCCGCTCATCGGGTGGTCTCCTTCGTGAAGCGGTACTCGATGATCTGGCGGTAGGTCTCGCCCGGGCGCAAGACGGCGCTCGGGAAGCCCGGGTGGTTCGGTGCGTCGGGAAAAGCCTCCGGTTCGAGGCAGAGGGCGGTGCGGGCGGCATAGCCCAGGCCCGCCTTGGCGAGCTGGGCGCCGTCGTAGACCTGCACGGCCGGGGCCGTCGCCAGCACCGTCAGCGCCACGTCGCTGCCCGCCGCCGTGACCCGGCCGACGGGTCGCGGCTCCGCGACGGTCTCGCGCCCGAGCACGAAGGCGTGGTCGAAGGCCTGGGCGCCGATCCGCGTCGGGCGGCGCAGGTCGAAGCGCGTGCCGGCGACCGGGGCGATCTCGCCGGTCGGGATCTGGGCCTCGTCGACCGGGAGATAGGCGTCTGCCGGGATCTCGACGACGTGGTCGTCGATGGCCGGGGCCGGGAAGCCCTCGGGCGGCAGAAGCAGGTTGAAGTAGGTGTGATTCGTCAGGTTGACGATCGTGGGTTTGGTGGTGGCCGCCGTCAGGGTGGCGCGCAAGGCGCCGGGGCCGGCGATGGCGTAGGTGCAGGTCACGTCGAGCGCGCCCGGATACCCCTCCTCGCCATCGGCCGCGCGGTAGGTCAGGGTCAGGCTGCGGTCCGCCACATCCGCGAAGGTCCAGTTGCGGCGCGAGAAGCCTCGAGACCCGCCGTGCAGGTGGGCGCGGCCGGCTTCGTTGCGGGGAAGCTCGTAGGAGATGCCGTCGAGGGTGAAGCGCCCGCCCGCGATGCGGTTGGCGAAGCGCCCGACGATCGCCCCGCATTGCGGGGTCTTCGCCACGTAGTCATGCGGATCGTCGCGGCCGAGCACCATCGGGTGCCCGTGGAAGTCCAGCCGGCGGATCACCGCGCCGAGGTTCAGGACCGTCACGCCGAGCCCGTCGCCCTCCAGCCGCGCTTCGAGGATCGGGCGGCCGTCCGGCATCGTGCCGACGGGGACGGGGTCTCGGGCGGGCATGGCGGATTCCTCAACGGCAGGGTCTTCTCACGGGACTTGGCAGGCCGGCGGGACTTGGCAGGCCAGCGGGACTTGGCAGGCCGCCAGCGGGACTTGGCAGGCCGGCACAAGGGTAGGGCGCGGAGCCTGCGGCCTCCACCGCCGCGGCGCCGTTTCGGAGCCCGTCGCGCACCACCGCCTCGGTCGCCCGCGCGGCGGCGGCGGGGTCGCCGGCGCGGATCGCCGCCGCGATCGCCGCGTGGGCGCGCCAGGAGGTCTCGTGGGCCTCGGGGTCGGTCGGCCGGCTCATGCGGAAGACCACGTCGAGGGCGGTTTCGGTCACGGCGCCGACGGAATGCATGAAGACGTTGCCGGACGCGTCGGCCAGGGCGAGGTGGAAGGCGAGGTCGGCGCTGGCGAAGGCCGGATCGAGGCCCGGCGCCTCGCGCATCGCGGCGACGCAGGCGTCGAGGGTGTCGACGTCCGCGTCGGTCCGGCGCTCGGCCGCGAGCGCCGCCGCCGCCGGCTCGATCGCCAGGCGGATCTCGGCGAGGTCGCGCAGGAAGCGCCGGTCGATCCCGGCCTCGAGGGTCCAGGCCAGCACGTCGCGGTCGAACAGGTTCCAGGCCGCCCGCTCGCGCACCCGTGTCCCGACCCGGGTGCGGGCCTCGAGCATCCCCTTGCCCGACAGCGTCTTGATCGCCTCGCGCAAGACGGTGCGCGACACGCCGAAGCGCGCGAGCAGCACCGGTTCGCCGGGGAGCACGGCGCCGTCGGGAAAGTGACCGGAGACGATGCCGGTGCCGAGCGCCCGGGCCACCCGGGCGTGACCCGGTCCCGCTCGCCCAGTTTCCCCTCGCCCGGTTTCCCCTCGCCCGGTTTCCCCTTGCCCGGTTTCCCCTTGACCCGGACTCCGCGGTCGCACGATCCCGGCGCCGATCTCATCCAAGGTTGCATCCTCCCATCGCGTTTCGCCTCTTGCCCGCGCGTCAGGATTCCGCGATAAGGGCCGGGCCGCTGGAATAGTCATATAAAATGATTTTCAGTGCGTCGAGCGATCCGGCGGGCTTCGAGGGAGGAAGCGTTGGCGGCAATCTATCCGGACCTTGAGGGCAAGGTCGTGGTGGTGACGGGCGGCGGCTCCGGCATCGGGGCGGAGCTGGTCCGGCACTTCGCCCGGCAGAAGGCGCGGGTCGGCTTTCTCGATATCGCGGACGAGCCGTCGCGGGCTCTGGCCGCCGAGCTGGAGGGGCAGGGTCTCGCGGTCGCCTTCGAGCACGCGGACGTCACCGACATTCCGGCCCTGAAGGCCGCGATCGGCCGCATCCGCGACCGGTTCGGTCCGGTCGACGTGCTGATGAACAACGCCGCCCATGACGAGCGCCACGCCACCGAGGAGGTGACGGAGGCCTATTGGGACGGCCGCATCGCCGTGAACCTCAAGCACCAGTTCTTCGCCGCGCAAGCCGTCCTGCCCGACATGAAGGCGAAGGGAGGCGGCGCGATCGTGAATTTCGGCTCGGTCTCGTGGATGATCGGCCAGGGCGGCATGGCGGCCTACACCGCCTGCAAGTCCGGGGTAATCGGGCTCACCCGCTCGCTGGCGCGCGATTTCGGCCCCTTCAACATCCGCGTCAACGCGCTGGCGCCGGGCTGGATCATGACCGAGCGCCAGCTCGCCCTCTGGGTGACGCCGGAATCCGACGCCGAGATCAATGCCCGCCAGTGCCTCAAGCGCAAGCTGGTGCCGGCGGACGTCGCCCGCTTCGCGGTGTTCCTCGCCTCGGAGGAGGCCGGGGCCTGCACCAACCAGCATTACGTGGTGGATGGTGGGTGGGTGTGAGGAGGGGGCCGGTCCCCGTGAGCGTGTCCGGCGCCGGTCACGACGCGGGTCCCCCTCTCCCGTGTGGGAGAGGGGCCGGGGGTGAGGGTGACACGCTTCCGTGTAAAGCTCTGACCGTCGTGCTGGTAGCTCAACGCTTGGTGGTGGACTCGGGACCGTAGCACCCTCGCGCGATCTTCGATCGCCCCTACCCCTCTCCCACTCCTTGCAGCGATCCGGGGCAAGCCCCGGATCGCCGGGAGAGGGGATCCCGCGCCTGATCGGCATAGGGCGTGTTCCCGGACGGTTCCGAGGCTCCCCCTGCGGAAGTATCAAGCTGTTCCCACCCACCAGCCACAAGACAGAAACACCGACCCCGGCAGAATGGCAGGACGCGATCCTGCCGGGCACCACGCACCGGCAGCCCCGCGCGACGACGATGCGGGGAATTGGGAGGACACATGAAGTCGTTCGTCGCCCTCGTCGGCGGAGCCCTGATGGCTGCCGCGCTGCTCGCAACCCCAGCCGCAGCCCAGCAGAAGGGCAAGATCGGCGTCTCGATGCCGACCAAGTCGTCGGCGCGCTGGATCGCCGACGGCCAGGGCCTGGTCCAGGCGCTCAAGGCCAAGGGCTACACCCCCGACCTGCAATACGCCGAGGACGACATCCCCAACCAGCTGTCGCAGATCGAGAACATGATCACCACCGGCGCCAAGGTGCTGGTGATCGCGGCGATCGACGGCACCACCCTGTCGGACGTGCTGCAGCAGGCGAGCGACCGCGGCATCAAGGTCATCGCCTATGACCGCCTGATCCGCGGCTCGAAGAACGTCGATTACTACGCCACCTTCGACAACTTCCAGGTCGGCGTGCTTCAGGGCAGCTACATCGTCGACAAGCTCGGCCTCAAGGACGGAAAGGGGCCGTTCAACATCGAATTGTTCGGTGGCTCGCCCGACGACAACAATGCCTATTTCTTCTATGACGGCGCCATGTCGGTGCTGAAGCCCTACATCGATTCGGGCAAGCTGGCGGTGCCGAGCAAGCAGCTCGGGATGGACAAGGTCTCGACCCTGCGCTGGGACGGCGCGGCGGCCCAGGCCCGGATGGACAACCTGCTCTCCGCCTTCTACGGCAACAAGCGCCTCGACGCGGTCCTGTCGCCCTATGACGGCATCTCGATCGGCATCATCTCGTCGCTCAAAGGCGTCGGCTACGGCTCCCCCGACCAGCCGATGCCGGTGATCACCGGCCAGGACGCCGAGATCCCCTCCGTCAAGGCGATCATCCGCGGCGACCAGAGCATGACGGTGTTCAAGGACACCCGCGAACTCGCCAAGGTCACGAGCGACATGGTCGACGCGATCTCGACCGGCGCCCAGGTCCCGGTCAACGACACCAAGACCTACAACAACGGCGTCAAGGTGGTGCCGTCCTACCTGCTCAAGCCGGTGACGGTCGACAAGTCGAACTGGGAGAAGGTCCTGGTCGACAGCGGCTACTACAAGGCGTCGCAGGTCAAGTGATGGCGGCGTCCCCGGCCTTGGCGGTGGTGCCCAAGACCTCTCCGATCCTGGAGATGCGCGGCATCACCAAGGCGTTCCCGGGCGTGAAGGCGCTCGACAACGTCAACCTCGCCGTCCGCGCCGGCGAGATCCACGCCGTCTGCGGCGAGAACGGGGCCGGGAAGTCGACCCTGATGAAGGTGCTGAGCGGGGTCTACCCCGCCGGCTCCTATGACGGCCACATCCTGTTCGACGGCGAGGAGCGCCGCTTCTCCGGGATTCCCGACAGCGAGGCGCTCGGCATCATCATCATCCACCAGGAGCTCGCCCTGGTGCCGCTCCTGTCGATCGCCGAGAACATCTTCCTCGGCAACGAGGCGGCGTCGCGCTTCGGGGTGATCGACTGGCCCGTCGCCATGGCGCGCACCCGCGACCTGCTCGCCCGGGTCGGCCTGAACGAGGCGCCCGAGACCCTGGTCACCGATCTCGGCGTCGGCAAGCAGCAGCTCGTCGAGATCGCCAAGGCCCTGTCGAAGCGGGTGCGGCTGCTCATCCTCGACGAACCGACCGCCTCGCTCAACGAGAGCGACAGCGCCGCGCTCCTCACCTTGCTCGAAGCGTTTCGCGAGCAGGGCATCACCTCGATCCTGATCTCGCACAAGCTCAACGAGATCGCCCGGGTCGCCGACAGCGTCACGATCCTGCGCGACGGCGCCAGCGTCGAGACGCTGCCGCGCGAGGCGATGCTGGGACCGGACGGGAAGCTCAACGAGGACCGGATCATCAAGGGCATGGTCGGTCGCGACCTCGCCCACCGCTATCCGCCGCGGGAGGGCGCCGCCATCGGCGAGCCCCTGCTGGAGGTGAAGAACTGGAGCGTGCGCCACCCGCTTCATCCCGACCGGCTGGCGGTGGAGGATGTGAGCCTGACGGTCCGCCGCGGCGAGGTCGTCGGCATGGCGGGCCTGCTCGGGGCCGGGCGGACCGAGTTCGCCATGAGCCTGTTCGGCGGTGCCTACGGCCAGCGCGTCGCCGGCGAGGCGCGGTTGCGCGGCGAACCCGCCGATCTCGGCAGCGTCGAGAAGGCGATCCGCGCCGGCCTTGCCTACGCCACCGAGGACCGCAAGGGCTACGGGCTGGTGCTGCACGAGGATATCCGCACCAACGTGTCGCTGGCGAACCTCGCGGGCGTCGCAGCACGCGGCGTCATCGACGAGGACCGGGAGCGGGCGGTGGCGGAACGCTACCGCGAGCGCCTGCGCATCCGCTCCTCGGGCATCGACCAGGCCACGGTGAACCTGTCGGGCGGCAACCAGCAGAAGGTCGTGCTGAGCAAGTGGCTCTTCGCCGATCCGGACGTGCTGATCCTCGACGAGCCGACCCGCGGCATCGATGTCGGCGCCAAGTACGAGATCTACGCGATCATCAACGACCTCGCCCGCCAGGGAAAAGGCGTGCTGATCATCTCGTCCGAGATGCCGGAACTGCTCGGGATGTGCGACCGCATCCTGGTCATGAATCGCGGCCGCATCGTCGGGGAGCTTCCCGCGGCGCAAGCCTCGCAGGAGGCGATCATGCGGGCCATCGTCACCTCGGGAGGATAAGCAAAGCCATGAGCGACACCGCCACTCCCGCCGAGGCCCCGCGTCCGCCGGCCTTCGCCGGCTTCAACCCGAAAGCCTTCTCGGGATCCTTGCGCGACTACGGCATGATCCTGTGCCTCGTCGGCATCGTGATCTTCTTCCAGTTCTTCACCGACGGGGCGCTCCTGCGCCCGCTCAACCTCACCAACTTGGTACTCCAGAACAGCTACATCGTGGTGATGGCGCTGGGCATGCTGCTGGTCATCGTGGCCGGGCATATCGACCTGTCGGTCGGCTCGACCGCGGGCTTCATCGGGGCGCTCGCCGCGGTGCTGATGGTGCAGATGGGCCTGCACCCGCTCGTCGCCACCCTGCTCTGCCTCGTCGCCGGCGGGCTCATCGGCGCGGCGCAGGGCTGGTGGGTCGCGTACTGGCGCATCCCGTCCTTCATCGTGACGCTGGCCGGCATGCTGGTGTTCAAGGGCCTGACCTTGGCGCTGCTCGCCGGACAGTCGGTCGGGCCGTTCCCGCCGGACTTCCAGAAGCTCAGCTCCGGCTTCATCCCGGACATCGTCACCGGCGGCTCGCTGCGGATCACCTCGGTACTGGTCGGTGTCGCCCTGGCGCTGATCCTCGTCGGCTCGAACCTGCGCCGCCGCCTCGGCCAGCAGCGCCAGGGCTTCACGCCGGAGCCGATCGGTGCCTTCGCGCTCAAGAACGCGCTGGTCGCCGCGGTGATCGTCGCCTTCAGCACCTGGCTCGCCACCTATCGCGGCCTGCCGAACGTCCTGATCGTGATGTTCGCGTTGATCCTGCTCTACCGCTTCGTCACCAGCCGCACGGTGATCGGCCGGCGCATCTACGCGCTCGGCGGCAACGAGAAGGCGGCCAAGCTATCGGGCATCAACACCGAGCGCCTGACCTTCCTCACCTTCGTCAATATGGGGGTGCTGGCGGCGCTCGCCGGCCTGATCTTCGCCGCCCGCCTCAACACCGCGACCCCGAAGGCCGGCCTCGGCTTCGAACTCGACGTGATCGCCGCCTGCTTCATCGGCGGCGCCTCGGCCTCGGGCGGCGTCGGCAAGGTCACGGGCGCGGTGGTCGGTGCGCTGATCATGGGTGTCATGAACAACGGCATGTCGATCCTCGGCATCGGCATCGACTACCAGCAGGTCATCAAGGGCCTGGTGCTGCTGGGTGCGGTGAGCATCGATCAGTATTACCGCAAGCGGTAAGGTAAGGGAGTCCTATCCCGCCGACGCTGCTGAAATCCTCCTCGTCACCCCGGGGCTCGGCGCAGCCGAGAACCCGGCCCCGGGATGACACCGAGAGCGTCAGGGCCGTCGCGCGAGAGGCGGTGCGAACCGCCCCGACCCACCGGGCGTTGCCCTCGGGCATAACCACCCGGGAGTATCAAATGACCGACCCGAACAAGACGCAGCCGCCCGGTATCGACGAGGAGGCGATCAGCCGGCCCCGCCTGACGCCACAGGGGCGCGACGCGCCGGAGCCCGGGGGCGAGGATTCGACCGATCCGGCGGGCGGTGCCAAGCAGGGGCAGGGCGACAAGGCGGAAGGATAGGGCGGGGTCAGTCCTCGCCGGCCCTTGCCTCGCCGGCCCTTGCCCGCTCGCGCGCGGTCGCCAGGGCGGGGGCGCCGAACCACTCCGCCCGCATCGCCTCGCGCAGCAGCGCGCCGACCGCCGGGGCGTGCGGCCGGCCGCGCACGGTGACGAGGTTGACCTCGCGCCAGAACTCCGGCTCGACCAGGGGGCGGGCGACCACCCCGGGATGGACCGCGCAGGAGCGCGGCATGAAGCCGAAGCCGAGCCCCGCCGCGATCATCGCCAGGATCCAGTCGTCGCGCTCGCTCCGATAGATCGTCTCGCAATTCGCGCAGCCCTGCGCCTCCCAGATCGGGCCGGCGACGCCGCGGAACTCGCAATTGAGGCGGTGCACGTAGTGCTGGCCGCTGAGGTCCTGCGGGCGGATCGCCGCCAGGGCGGCGAGCGGATGCCCCGCCGCCGCCACGATCACCATCGGCTCGCGGAACAGGGCGAGGTGGTGGAGCCGGGGATCGGGCTCGCGGCCCGGCAGGCAGTAGAGCGCGACCTCCAGGCTCCCCGCCAGCAGGCGCTCCTCGAGGGCGCCGGCGCTCGCATCGACGATGTCGAGTTCGAGGTCCGGATGCCGCGACCGCAAGCCGCCGATCAGCCCGACGAGGGCGTCGGGCTGGATCGTGCACATCACCCCGAGGGTCAGGCGGGTGCGGCGCTGCCGGCCGAAGGCGCGGGCCTCTTCCTGCGCGGCCTGCGCCTTGGCGTAGACCTCTTCCAGGTAGGGCCGCACGGTGCGGCCGAGCTCGGAGAGCTGCGTGCCGGTGCGCTCGCGGTGGAACAGGACCCCGCCCAATTCCTCTTCCAGGAAATGGATCGCCCGGGTGAGGGAGGGCTGGGTGACGTTGCAGGCCTGGGCCGCGCGGGTGAAGTTGTGCTCCTCGCACAGGGCCAAGAAGTAGCGGATCTGGTGCATCTCCATCGGCGCCCTCCGCCATGCGAGGCCACGACCTCGATGCCCCGGGCATCGGGGCGGTCGCGAGGCTAGCATCGCGGGGGCGGGCCGGGAACGAGGCTGCTCCGTCAGCACCACGGGCAGGAGGGCCAGGCCGGAGGATCCGAGGGCCGCGTCGGCCCGGTCACGCCGGACTGCACCGGCGGGGCACGCCGCGGTGCCGCGCGGCGGGCCGCCGCGTCGTAGCCGCTGTAGCGCGGGGGCGTGGGCATCGTGGCCGCGCGGGGAGAGCCCTGGCCCTCGGGATGCAGGAGCGACTGGGTCCAGGCGTTGGCGGAGCTGGTCGAGAAGGCGGCGAGCACGACGCCGGCGAGGAGAAGGCTGCGCATCGGAAGTGTCCTCAAGGGGAGCGGAACGGGACGTCCCGCGTCGTCGAGGAGGATCATCGCCGCGGCAGACCCCCGCCGGCCAATGCCGTTCGCCTATCGTGGCGATGCCGTCCGGCTCTGATGCGACGGTTGACGCCGGACCGCGGACCGGCGCCTAACGCGCTGTCCCTGCGCCCCGCCAAGGAGCCCCGTCATGAGCCGCCTCGTCTACGTGCTGAACGGCCCGAACCTGAACCTGCTCGGCAAGCGCCAGCCGCACATCTACGGCAGCGAGACGCTCGCCGACGTCGAGGCCTCCTGCCGGTCGCTGGCCGGCGAGCTGGGGCTGGAGATCCGCTTCCACCAGTCGAACCGCGAATACGAGATCATCGACTGGGTCCACGAGGCGCGCGAGACCGCCGGCGGCATCGTCATCAACCCGGCCGCCTTCACCCACACCTCGGTGGCGATCCTCGACGCGCTCAACACCTTCGAGGCGCCGGTGATCGAGGTGCACATCTCGAACGTCCACAAGCGCGAGGCCTTCCGCCACCATTCCTACGTCTCGCTGCGCGCCGACGGGGTGATCGCGGGCCTCGGCACGCAAGGATATCTGCTGGCGTTGCGCCGGGTCGCGCAGCTGATCGACACGAAGGCGTAACGCACCGCTCCCGCGTCCGAGCGTGACGGTCGCGAGAGACCTCGTCAGAGAACGAGGGCTCCCGCGCCGGACGATCCGAGCTTGGAACGGCGGCGATCACGGCCAATATGAGTTCACGAGCAACCTGCGCGTCTCGTTCGCCGAACTCGCGCCGTGATCGCTGCGGCCTTGCAGGGGAGGATGGTCTCATGACCGAGGGAGTGCGTTTCGTCGTTCCCTGCCGATGAAGACCGACTTCCACGACCGCAGCAAGCGGCGCGCCTACGCCTTCACCCGGGCCGTGGCGACGCGTCTCGCGCTACGAAGGAGCGGGATGTCCCGGCGTCACAGCCATCGTACCGGAGCAGAACGACGTGGCCCTGGCCAAGTTGGTCGCCTGGCGGGAGAAGGACAGAGACTGGTTGCAGTCCGGCCTGAAGGCCGGGCTGTTCTCCCTCACCGAGATGCAGTCGCGGCTCGATCGCATGCCGAAGAGCGCTCCCGACGGCGGTGAATTGCTGCGGCGCTTGTCCGTTCTGGCCGCAACCTGCAGGCTCGAGTTCGATCGGGGGCACGCATGTTCCCCCGCAAGCCGATCCATGACCCACCACGATACCGAAACACGAAACTGAAATCTTCGGACCGGAGGCGGTCGCCCGCCTCCGGCCCTCTCGACCGTCCTGATGCTGGGGAATCTCAGTCCGTCGAGAACCGGTAGTTCAGGCCGGCGCGCACCACGCCGAACTCCGCCTTGGGCTTGCCGAGGCCGTAATAGGCGTTGGTCCCGGTGTCGTAGACGAGGCCGCCACTGCCGCCATTCCGGTCGAGGCTGACATAGAGCGCCTCGATCCGGGCGCTCAGGCGCTCGGTGATGGCGTATTCGACGCCGCCGCCGGCGGTCCAGCCGGTGCGGAAGGTCCCGGGCAGGGTGCCGGTAGAGGACGAGGCGTTCGCCGGATGGCTGCCGCCGCCATACGCGAAGCCGCCGGTGCCGTAGACCAGGAAGCGGTCGAAGGCGTAGCCGAACCGGCCGCGCAACGTGCCGAACCAGTCGAGGCTCGGGCCGATATCGGTGAAGGTCGTGGTGCCGACGAGGCCGCTGCGGGGCCGCCCGAAGGTCGTGCCCTGGATGTCGGCCTCGGCGCCGATCACGAGGCCGGAGCCCGGCGTGACCTGGTAGTTGTAGCCGATCTGGCCGCCGCCCACGAAGGCGGCGTCACGGCTGCCCGGGGTCACGGTGCCGTAGGTGGCATCCGTGAAGGTCCCGCCTCCGCCGCCGAAGCCGGCGCCCGCGTTCACGCCGGCATAGAAGCCGGTCCAGGTGAAGACCGGGACGGGGGTGAAGGCCGGCGGCGGAGCGGCCCGGCGCGGCAGGTCGGCGGCGGAGGCCGGCGAGGGGAGCGTCAAGGGGGCGGCCAAGGGGACGGCGAGGGCAGCCGTCAGGGCGAGCGCGCCGGCGAGGCCGAGCGCTTCGGTTGGTCTGGTCATCGAGGATGCCGTTTCGTGCGGGTCAGGGGGCCGGGCGGCGGAAGCGTCCGGGCCGTCAGGTGTCGGCCGGCAGGAAGCCGGCTTTCGTCAGAACCACCTCAGAGGTTCTGGACGATGCAGATCGCCTGGAGGGCGACCAGCAGGATCGCGCCGCCGATGACGAGGCAGAGGGCGGCGACGATCAGGGCCTCGCCGCCATCGGCCGGCTCGTGCCGGGAGCGGAGGGCGGCGCGGGACTCGTCGATGCGGGATTCCGTGATCTCGGGGGCGGCGAAGGCCCGGCCGATGGGCGCGGGGCGGGTCTGGTCGTTGCGCAGGGCTTCGAGCATGGGGGCGTTCCTCGGGTCAGCGGGCCGAGGCGGGCGGCACGGGATGGGCGAGGTCGGCCAGGGTCGCCGCCGCCAGCGGCACCCCCAAGGCGGCGATGACAGCGAGGCCGCGCATCAGCATCGCGACGGGGAACCGCGACACCGGCCGGCGCCGGGAGACGGCCGCGATCCGAAGCGGCTCGGTGGAACGGCAGACGAGGGGAAGGGGGCTGGCCATCGGGGAATCCTGTGGCGGCTGACGGCGTGGGAAATCTGACCACAGCGACTTCTCTATGTGGGCAAAATTCCCACGTCAATCGGAAATCGTCCCGCGCCGCGCCTTCGTGGGATTGTGTCCCACGGTGCCTGGGCTACAACGGCCGCGATGTCAGAGCCGAACCCGAGATTGCCGCCGGATGCGGGCGCGCTGCAGGCCCCGCTCGCCCGGCTGCTGCGCCCGCTGGTGCGCCTGTTCGTCCGCAGCGGGATCACCTTCCCGGCGCTGACCGATCTCCTGCGCGAGCTCTACGTGAACGTCGCCGAGTACGACTTCGCCCTGCCCGGAAAGGACCAGACCGACAGCCGGGTCAGCCTGCTCACCGGCATCCACCGCAAGGAGGTGCGGCGCCTGCGCGGCGCCGGCGCGCCGGTGAGCGCGGTACCGGCCGCGGTCTCGCGCACCAGCCGGATCATCGCCCGCTGGGTTGCGGCCCCCGACTTCACCGAGGCCGACGGCCGGCCGAAGGCCCTGAAGCGGGCGGCCGAGAGCGGCCCGTCCTTCGAGAGCCTGGTCGCCTCGGTGACCCGGGATCTGCGCCCGCGGGCGGTGCTCGACGAGTGGCTCGATAGCGGCCTCGTCACCCTCGACGACGAGGAACGCATCGTGCTCGCCGAGGCCGCCTTCGTGCCGAGCGGCGGCGGCAGCCAGCAGCTCTACTACTTCGGCCGCAACCTGCACGACCACATCGCCGCCGCCGTCGCCAACATCCTGGAGGAGAAGCCGCGCTTCCTCGAGCGCGCCGTCCATTACGACGGGCTCTCGCCCGAGCTGGCGCGGCGGCTCGAGGCGCGGGCGCGGGAGATCGCCATGGAGGCGCTGCAGCAGGCCAACCGGGAGGCGCACGCGGCCTGCGAGACCGACCCGGGCGGCGAGGCGCGCTGGAATTTCGGCATCTACATCTATGCCGAAGATGCACCCCGGCCCGAGCCGAAGGCGTGAGGACGCGGCCCTTGCGACGCGCTCCCTCCGTCACGCGGCGCGGCCTGCTGCGCCTGTTCTCCGGCGCTGGCTGGCTCGCCGTCGCGGGTCCCGCGGGGGCGGCCGGTGACAAGGTCCTCGACCAGGGCATCGGCGGCACCGGCATCCGGCCCGGGCCCGACGAGGAGGGCGACCGCGGCATCGGCGGCACCGGGGTCGTCGGCACCATCCGGGGCTTCGGCAGCATCATCGTCAACGACCTGCGCATCGCCTATCCGCCCGACGTGCCGGTGACGATCGACGGGCGCCCGGCCCGGGTCGAGGACCTGCGCGTCGGCCAGGTGGTTCGCACCCTGGCGCAGGTGGGGGAGAGCGGGCTCTCCACCGCCGGCATCGCGGTGATCCACGAGGTGGTCGGCCCGGTGCAGCGCGTGGGCGCGGATCGGCTGACGGTCCTCGGCCAGGCGGTCGCCACCGCCGGGCTGCCGCCGGAGATGCCGCGGCCGAAGCTCGGCGAGCGGGTCGCGGTGAGCGGCCTTCGCCGGCCCGACGGCAGCATCGCGGCGAGCCGGATCGACCCGGCCGGCGCCATGCCGGACCTCGTCGCCGGCCCGGTGCGGCGCGGGCCCGCAGGGGCCCTGCGCATCGGCAACCTGCCGCTCTCGGGGATCGATCCGGCCCTCGCCGGCGGGCGTGCGGTGGCGGAGGGCAGCCTCGCGGGCGGGCGGCTCGCGGTGACGCGGGCGGTCTCGGCGAGCGAACCCTTCGGCGCCCAGGTGCGGCGTCTCTCGATCGAGGCCTACGTCACTCGGGACGGCGGTGCCTTGCGCACCGGCGCGGGCTACGCGGTGACCGGTCGCGGCGGCCTCGTCCCGGCCGGCGGCGGGCTCGCGATCCTCGACGGTCGCGCCGGTCGCGGCGGCCGGCTCGACCTCGAGGGCGTCCGCCTGCAGCCCGACCCGGCCCGCCGGGACGGCGGCCGCGGGCAGGGCGGGCCAGGCAGCCAAGGGCCAGGCAGCCAGGGACCCGGTCGCCCGGGCCCGGGCGGCGGGCATGACGGTCCTCATGACGGTTCTCGTGGCGCCCCCCGTGGCGGCCCGCGGGGTGAGCCCGGCGGCCCGGGCGGACGATCCGGC
>NZ_LABZ01000192.1 GCF_001043955.1 Methylobacterium tarhaniae
GGGCCGCCCACTAGGACGAATAAGGCGCGGGATCCCCTCTCCCGTGTGGGAGAGGGGTAGGGGCGATCGAAGATCGCGCAGGGTGCTACGGTTCCGCAAGTAATCTGAACTGTCGCGCAGCCAGCACGACGCTCAGTGCTCCATACTGAAGCGTATCACCCTCACCCCTACCCCTCTCCCACACGGGAGAGGGGATCCCGCGCCCTTTTCTTGCACTGAAAGTTTCACGGAGCCTGCCCACCCGAGGGAGGGGCTTCTCGACATCGGGGAGCACGACGATGACGGACAAGGTCCTGGTGGTCACCGGCGGCAGCCGCGGCATCGGTCGGGCGGTCTGCCTTCGCGCCGCGCGGGCCGGATGGCGGGTCTGCTTCTCCTACGTCGCGGCCAAAGACGCTGCCGAATCCCTGGTGCGGGAGATCGAGGCAGCCGGTGGCGTAGGCCTCGCCGTCCGCAGCGACGTCGCCGTCGAGGCGGACATCCCTGCCCTGTTCAAGGCGGCCGACGGCTTGGGGACGCTCGGCGGCCTCGTCAACAATGCCGGCGTCGTCGACTACGCCGCGCGGGTCGACGAGATGACCTTTGCGCGCCTCAACCGCATGATGACCACCAACGTGATCGGCTCGTTCCTGTGCGCCGGCGAGGCGGTACGGCGGATGTCGACCCGCCATGGCGGGCAGGGCGGCGTCATCGTCAACCTGTCGTCGGTCGCCGCCCGCCTCGGCGCGCCGGGCCAGTACGTCGACTATGCGGCGTCGAAGGGGGCCATCGACACCTTCACCACCGGGCTCGCCGGCGAGGTCGCCGAGGAGGGGATCCGGGTCACCGGCGTCGCCCCCGGGCTGATCGAGACCGAGATCCATGCCAGCGGCGGCCAGCCGGACCGGCTGGCGCGGCTGAGCCCCCTGGTGCCGATGAAGCGCGCCGGCACCGCCGACGAGGTCGCGGCTGCGGTGATGTGGCTTCTCTCGGACGAGGCCTCCTACGCCACCGGCACGACGCTCACGATCTCCGGCGGCCGCTAGCCGCTCCTCAACCCACCCCATTCATCCAGCGGCGGCGTCCCGACCCGCCGCTCCCAACTTCGCGAGTCAAGAATGTCTTCCTACGATCTCGTCGTCATCGGCACCGGCCCCGGCGGCTATGTCTGCGCGCTGCGCGCCGCCCAGCTCGGCCTGAAGACCGCCGTGGTCGAGAAGCGCCCGACCCATGGCGGCACCTGCCTCAATGTCGGCTGCATTCCCTCGAAGGCCCTGCTCCACGCCTCCGAGGCGTTCGAGGAGGCGACCAAGCACTTCCCCGTGCTCGGCATCACCGTCGGCGAGCCGAAGCTCGACCTGGCCAAGATGATGTCGTTCAAGCAGGAAGGCGTCGACGGCAACACCAAGGGCGTCGCGTTCCTGCTCAAGAAGAACGGCATCGATGCCTTCCAGGGCACCGGGCGCCTCGCCGGCGCCGGCCGGGTCGAGGTCAAGTCCGAGGATGGCAGCAACCAGATCCTCGAGGCCCGGAACGTCGTGATCGCGACGGGCTCCGACGTCGCCAACCTGCCGGGCGTCACCATCGACGAGGAGGTCGTGGTCTCCTCCACCGGCGCCCTCGACCTGACCAAGGTCCCGGGCAAGCTCGTCGTCATCGGCGCCGGCGTGATCGGCCTCGAACTCGGCTCGGTCTGGCGCCGCCTCGGTGCCGAGGTGACGGTGGTCGAGTACCTGGACCGCATCCTGCCGGGCATGGACGGCGAGGTCGGCAAGCAGTTCCAGCGCATCCTCCAGAAGCAGGGCATCCAGTTCCGCCTGTCGCAGAAGGTCACCGGCGTCGAGCGCACGGGTGAGGGGGCCAAGGTGACGGTCGAGCCGGCCGCCGGCGGCGCCGCCGAGACCTTGGAGGCCGACGTGGTCCTCGTCGCCATCGGCCGCACGCCCTACACCGCGGGCCTGGGCCTGGAGACGGTCGGCGTCCAGCTCGACAACAAGGGCCGGATCCAGACCGACGACCGCTACGCCACCAACGTCACCGGCATCTACGCCATCGGCGACGTGATCGCCGGCCCGATGCTCGCCCACAAGGCCGAGGACGAGGGCGTCGCGGTGGCGGAGATCCTGGCCGGCAAGGCCGGCCACGTGAATTACGGCGTGATCCCGAACGTGGTCTACACCACGCCGGAGGTCGCCTCGGTCGGCAAGTCCGAGGAGGAGCTGAAGAAGGACGGGATCGCCTACAACATCGGCAAGTTCCCGTTCACCGCGAACGGCCGCGCCAAGGTGAACCACACCACCGACGGCTTCGTGAAGGTGCTGGCGGATGCCTCGACCGACCGTGTGCTCGGCGTCCACATCGTCGGGCCTGATGCCGGCAACCTCATCATGGAGGTCGCGGTGGCGATGGAGTTCGGCGCCTCCTCCGAGGACATCGCCCGCACCTGCCACGCCCACCCGACCCTGACCGAGGCGGTGAAGGAAGCCGCGCTCGCGGTGGAGAAGCGCGCGCTGCATATGTGAGCGCGACGGTGACAACCCTCCCCCCCCTGCGGGGGAGGGTGGACCCTGCGTCGGCAGGGGTCGGGAGAGGGGCAGCGCGACGCTGATCTAAAAGGCGCCTCTCATCAAGGTTGCGACATTTCCGGAGGCGGTTTCCCCTCTCCCGCCCCACTCCGTGGGGCACCCTCACCCCGCAGAGGGGGGAGGGTTGGTCGCTCGGCACCGCTCAGTTAGTTCTTGGATCGTTAGTTCTCGAATCGAAGGATCCACGGCGATGGACGGTGCGGCAGCCAACGGAAACGTCACACCTCCCGCGGTCGTCGTGGTGATGGGCGTCTCCGGCTCCGGCAAGACCACGGTGGCGAGCCTGCTCGCCGGCCGGCTCGGCTGGGAGTTCGAGGATGGCGACGACTTCCATCCCTCTGCCAATGTCGAGAAGATGCAGGCCGGTTCACCCCTCACCGACGAGGACCGCTGGCCCTGGCTCGCCGCCATCGCGGCCTGGATCGACAGGCTCCGCGCCGAAGGTCGGCACGGGGTGGTGACCTGCTCGGCCCTCAGGCGCGCCTATCGCGAGATCCTGGTCGGCGACCGGCCGGACGTGCGCCTCGTCTACCTCAAGGGCGACCGCGAGCTGATCGGCCGGCGCATGGCCGCCCGCCACGGCCACTTCATGCCGACGAGCCTGCTCGACAGCCAGTTCCGCACCCTGGAGGAGCCGGCGCCCGAAGAGAACCCGCTCGTGGTCTCGGTCGGCGCCACCCCGCAGGCGATCGTGGCCGAGATCGGCGAGGCCCTGACCGGCCGGCCCCCGAAGGGCGCCTGACGCCCGGGCGGGCGGTCGAAGGGGCGCCGCATCGCGCGAGGCCGCGAGCGCCGATCGCAGGGGGCTCGCAAAAAAGCGGTTTGCCGCCCTGCCGAAGAGAAATCCTTTACGCCTGGTTTTTGACACTTCGCGGCGCCCGTGCCATCGCCAGGGCATGCTGGACAATACCCATGCCCGGTGACCCGCCGAACCCGTACGAGACCCTGTTTCCCGGTGGCGGCGAGATGGGCGCTCGCCTGCGCGCCCACGATTGGGCGGCGACGTCCCTCGGGCCGGTCGAGACTTGGCCGCAATCGCTGACCACGGCGGTGCGGATCATGCTCGGCTCCCGCTTCGCCATGTGGATGGCGTGGGGCCCCGACCTCACCTTCTTCTGCAACGACGCCTACAAGCCGACCCTGGGCGTCAAGGAGTCCTGGGCGCTCGGCTCGCGCTCGGACGTGGTCTGGGCCGAGATCTGGCCCGATATCGGGCCGCGCATCGCCCAGGTGCTGCGCACCGGCCAGGCGACCTGGGACGAGGCGCTGCTGCTGTTCCTGGAGCGGCGCGGCTTCGCCGAGGAGACGTACCACACCTTCTCGTACAGTCCGCTCGCCGACGATACCGGCACCGTCACCGGCATGCTCTGCGTCGTCTCGGAGGAGACCGAGCGGGTCATCGGCGAGCGGCGCCTGCGCTCCCTGCGCGACCTCGGCGCCGGGATGGCGGCGGCCCGGACCGTCGAGGAGGTCGGCGCGGTGGTGGCCGCCTGCCTCGGGGACGGCACCCGCGACCTGCCGGTGGCGCTCGCCTACCTGGCGGGCGACGAGCCGACCCTGCTGGCCCGGGCGGGAACCGGGCCGGATCACCCGGTCGCCGGGCAGGCGGGCGAGGCCGCGTCCGCCGCGATGGACCGCCTCGATCCGGCCGGCCAGAATCCGGTGCTGGTGCCGGTGGAGGCTCTCGGGCCCCTCTTCGCCGACCTGCCGACGGGTCCCTGGGACCGGGCTCCCACCCACGCGATGGTGGTGCCGGTCGCCCAGCAGGGCCAGATCCGCCCGGCCGGGGTGTTCGTCGCCGGGCTCAATCCCTACCGACCCGTCGACGAGGAGTATCGCGGCTTCATCGCGCTGTTCGTCGGCCAGATCGCCACGGGCCTCGCCAACGCCAACGCCTACGAGGCCGAGCGGCGCCGGGCCGAGGCCTTCGCCGAACTCGATCGACAGAAGACCGTGTTCTTCTCCAATGTCAGCCACGAGTTCCGCACGCCCCTGACCCTGATGCTCGGGCCGCTGACCGAGGTGCTGGATTCCTCGCCCGCCACGGTCGACCCCGACACGCGCCGCCTGGTGGAACTGGCCCACCGCAACGGCCTGCGGCTGTTGAAGCTCGTCAACGCGCTCCTCGATTTCTCGCGCATCGAGGCCGGCCGGGCCCAGGCCGCCTTCGAGCCCCTCGACCTCGCCCGCTTCACCGCGGAGCTGGCCTCCAGCTTCCGCTCGGCCACCGACAAGGCCGGCCTCGTCCTCGATGTCGATTGTCCCGCCCTCCCGGAGCCGGCCTTCGTCGACCCGGAGATGTGGGAGAAGATCGTCCTCAACCTCGTCTCCAATGCCTTCAAGTTCACGCTCGACGGCACGATCGCCGTGCGGCTGCGGGCCGAGGGCGGACGGGCGGTGCTGTCGGTGAGGGATACCGGCCTCGGCATCCCGGAGGCCGAGCTGCCGCGGCTGTTCGAACGCTTCCACCGGGTCGAGGGCACGCAGGGCCGCAGCTTCGAGGGGTCGGGCATCGGGCTCGCCCTGGTGCAGGAGCTGGTCCGGCTGCATGGCGGCGCGGTCGGGGTCGAGAGCACGTTGGGCGCCGGCAGCACCTTCACGGTGAGCCTGCCGCTCGGTCAGGCCCACCTGCCGCAGGACCGCATCCGCGCCGCCCGGGCCGGGGTCTCGACCGCGACCCGCTCGCACGTCTTCGTCGAGGAGGCGACGCGCTGGCTCGATGAGGACGCCTCGGGTCCCGCCGACCTCGGCGAGGCGCCCCGCCCGGCGCTACCCGGCCTCACCGGCCGGGTGCTGCTCGCCGACGACAACAGCGACATGCGAGCCTATGTCGGGCGTCTGCTCGGCGACAGCGGCCATATCGTCGAGGCGGTGGGCGACGGGCAGGCGGCCCTGGAGGCGGCCCGCCGCCACGCTCCCGACCTCGTCCTCTCCGACGTGATGATGCCGGGCCTGGACGGCTTCGGGCTGCTCGCCGCCCTCAGGGCCGACCCGGCGCTCCGGGGCATCCCGGTGATCCTGCTCTCGGCCCGGGCCGGCGAGGAGGCCCGCATCGAGGGCCTGGCCGCGGGGGCCGACGACTACCTGATCAAGCCGTTCTCGGCCCGCGAGCTGCTGGCCCGGGTCGAGACCAACCTGCGCCTCGCCCGGGTCCGGCACGAGGCGGCGGATGCCCTGCGGCGGGTCAACGAGACCCTGGAGGCGCAGGTCGCCGCGCGCACCCGCGAGCGCGACCGGATGTGGCGCCTGTCGAAGGACGTGATGCTCGTCGCGCGCTTCGACGGTACGATCGCGGCGCTCAACCCCGCCTGGCACGCGGTGCTCGGCTGGACCGAAGAGGACCTGATCGGCCGCCCGTTCCTCGACCTCGTCCACCCGGACGACCAGGCGCGCACGCTGGCGGAAACGAGGCGCCTCGCGGAGGGCCACGCGACGCTGCTGTTCGAGAACCGCTACCGCCACGCCGACGGCTCCTACCGCACCCTGTCCTGGACGGCGGTGCCGGGAGAGGAGCACCTGCACGCCGTCGGGCGGGACGTCACCGAGCAGCGCGAGCTGGAGGAAGCCTTCCGTCAGTCGCAGAAGATGGAGGCGGTGGGCCAGCTGACGGGGGGCATCGCCCACGACTTCAACAACCTGCTCACCGGCATCGTCGGCTCCCTCGACCTCCTGTCGACCCGCCTCGCCCAAGGCCGCACCGACGTCGTCGAGCGCTACATCAACGCGGCGCTGACCTCGGCCCACCGGGCCGCGGCGCTGACCCACCGGCTGCTGGCCTTCGCCCGGCGCCAGCCCCTCGACCCGCGTCCCGTCGATGCCAACGCCCTCGTCGCTTCCCTGGAGGACCTGGTGCGCCGGACGCTCGGCGAGACCGTCACCCTGGAGACCAGCCTCGCCGCGGGCCTGTGGCCGACGCTCTGCGACGCCAACCAGCTCGAGAGCGCGATCCTCAACCTCGCCATCAACGCCCGCGACGCGATGCCGGAGGGCGGGCGTCTCACCATCGAGAGCCGCAACGTCGAGCTCGATGCGGTCTTCGCCGCCGCCCACGGCGACGTGGCGCCGGGCGCCTATATCCGCCTCGCGGTCACCGATACCGGCACCGGCATGCCGCCGGAGGTGGTGCGCCGCGCCTTCGACCCGTTCTTCACCACCAAGCCGATCGGCCAGGGCACGGGCCTCGGGCTGTCGATGATCTACGGCTTCGCCCGCCAGTCCGACGGCCACGCGGTCATCTCGTCCGAGGTCGGGCGCGGCACCACCGTGGCGCTCTACCTGCCGCGCCATGACGGTCCTCTCGCCGAGCTGGAGATTCCCGCCCCCGGCCCGGCCGAACCCGCGACGGCCGGCAGCGGCGAGACCGTGCTGGTGGTGGAGGACGAGCCGGCGGTGCGCAGCCTGATCGTCGACGTGCTGCGCGACCTCGGCTACCGGGCGCTGGAGGCCCAGGACGGCCCGGCCGGCCTCGCGGCCCTGCGCGGTACCGCCCGCGTCGACCTCCTCGTCACGGATGTCGGCCTGCCGGGCCTCAACGGCCGCCAGCTCGCCGACGCCGCCCGCGAGCACCGCCCGGGGCTCAAGGTGCTGTTCATCACCGGCTACGCCGAGAACGCCGCGATGGCGGGATTCCTGGCGCCCGGCATGCAGATGATCACCAAGCCGTTCCCGGTGGACCTGCTGGCGCGGAGGATACGGGCGATGATCGAGGGGTGACGTGTGTTTCCCCGATCGCAGCGGCGGCCTTTGATCGAGATGGGCAATCCATCGAAGGAGCGCGCGTTCCCCTCTCCCACGCCTCGTCGCGATACGGGCAAGGATCTCCGGCAAGGATCTCTGGCAAGGATCTCTGGCAAGCCCGGCATCGCCGGGAGAGGGATCCCGCCATGTCTTGAATCGATTTGATCGTAGAAAGCCGCCAGTTTCGGCACGGTCTCCGGATGCATCGTCGCTCATGCATCGGACGCCTCCTCAGCCATGCGATCGGGCGAAGGGCATGCCCCGGGGTGGACCTCCGCCCCGAACCCCTGTAACAGCACCTTCCTCCACGAAAAGACCGTTGGGATTCCCCGCGCGCCGCGAGCGCCCGCCGCCGATGCGGCCGGCCCTCTGACGAGGCCATGTGCTACCAAGCCTTTGGCCTCCGGAGCCGATTCGATCCCCGCGCGTCGCCTCATCCGGGATCGAATCCACGTGCCTTTTCCTGTTCTGCCCGCCCTCCTCGCCAAGGCCCTCGCCGACCGCGGCTACGAAGACCCGACGCCGGTCCAGGCCGCCGTCCTCGAACCCGAGACCGAGGGGCGCGACCTCGTCGTCTCGGCCCAGACCGGCTCCGGCAAGACCGTCGCCTACGGCCTCGCGCTCGCCCGCACCCTGCTCGGCGACGCCGAGATGCTGCCCGCGCCCGGCGCCCCGCTGGCGCTCGTGATCGCGCCGACCCGTGAGCTGGCGCTCCAGGTCCACCGCGAATTGTCCTGGCTCTACGGCCCGGCCGGTGCCCGCGTCGTGTCGTGCGTCGGCGGCATGGATCCGCGCCGCGAGAGCCGCTGGCTCGCAGACGGCGCCCACATCGTGGTCGGCACGCCGGGCCGCCTGCGCGACCATCTGGAGCGGCGCAACCTCGACCCGTCGGCTTTGCGCGCCGCGGTGCTCGACGAGGCCGACGAGATGCTGGACCTCGGCTTCCGCGAGGACCTCGAGTTCATCCTGGGCACGACCCCGGCCGAGCGGCGCACCCTGCTCTTCTCCGCCACCCTGCCGAAGGGCATCGTCGCCCTCGCCGAGGCCTACCAGCGCGACGCGATGCGCATCGCGGTGGCCGGCGAGACCAAGGGCCATGCCGACATCGAGTACCGCGCCTTCCGCATCCTGCCGCGGGAGACCGAGCTCGTGGTGGTCAACACCCTGCGCCAGGTCGAGGCGCGCACCTCGATCGTGTTCTGCAACACCCGCAATTCCGTGCGCCACCTCCAGGCGGTGCTGACCGAGCGCGGCTTCCAGGCGGTGGCCTTGTCGGGCGAACTCGGCCAGGGCGAGCGCAACGCCGCCCTCCAGGCCCTGCGCGACGGCCGCGCCCGGGTCTGCGTCGCCACCGACGTCGCCGCCCGCGGCATCGACCTGCCGGGCCTCGGCCTCGTCATCCACGCCGAGCTGCCGCACGATGCGGAAGTGATGCAGCACCGCTCCGGCCGTACCGGCCGGGCCGGGCGCAAGGGCATCAGCGTGCTCCTGGTGCCGCCGTCCCGCCGCCGCCGGGCCGAGGAGCTGATGGTGCGGGCGAACGTGGTCCCGGTCTGGTCCGGCCCGCCGCCGGCCGACGAGATCCGCGCCCTCGACCAGGAGCGCCTGCTGCAGGACCCGCTCGTCACCGACGAGGTGAGCGACGAGGACCGGGCGATGGCCCAGTCCCTGCTCGCGCAGCGCTCGGCCGAGGACATCGCCGCCGCCCTGGTCCGGGCCTATCGCGCCCGCATGCCCTCGCCCGAGGAGGTCACCGATCCGGGCTTCGCCACCGGCCGCGGCGTGAGCCCCCGGCGCGAGACCACGACGCGGGACGGCCCGCGCGCCCCGTTCGGGTCGAGCGTGTGGTTCCGCCTCAATGTCGGCCGGCGCGACAACGCCGACCCGCGCCGGCTGCTGCCGATGCTGTGCCGCCGCGGCGACGTGACCCGCGAGGAGATCGGCGCGATCCGCATCTTCGACCGCGAGACCAAGTTCGAGGTCCGCGGCGGCGCCGCCGAGCGCTTCGCCCACACCTTCCCCCGCACCGGCCCGGCCGACCTCCAGGTCGAAGCCCTGGCCGGGGCTGAGGCCGACGTGCCGCCGCGCCCGCGCCAGCCCCGGCGCAGCAACAACGCCCGGCGGGGGTAGAGGCCATTCCCGGACCGGCCTTCAGCCGGTAACAGGGGCCTCGTACGACACGAGGCCCCGATGACCGACACCGTCGAGATCCGCCACCGCGACACCACTGCCCGCCTCGCCCTCGCCGGGGCCGAGCCGGTCTCTTGGCGGGTCGGCGGCACCGAGTACCTGTGGTCGGGGGATCCGGCGCACTGGAACCGGCACGCACCCTGGCTTTTCCCGGTCGTCGGCGCGTCCGCCGGGGGCGCCGTCACGGTGGCGGGCCGCCCCTACCCGATGGCGCAGCACGGCTTTGCCCGCGACAGCCGCTTCACGGTGGTGGCGCAGGCCGAGGACAGCGTCACCCTGCGCCTCGCCGACTCGCCGGAGACGCGCGAGGCCTATCCCTTCGCGTTCCGCCTCGACATCACCGCCACCGCGCAGGACGGGGCGCTCGCCTTCGCCTGCGCGGTCCACAATCCGGGGCGTGAGCCGCTGCCCTACGGGCTCGGCTTCCATCCGGCCTTTCCCTGGCCCTTCGCCGGCGGCACCCGGGCGGCCGGGGGCGGCTACGCCGTGCGCTTCGAGCATCCCGAGCGGCCGGCGGTGCCGGAGGTCGGGCCGGGCGGCCTGCTGGTGCGCACCGAGCGGGCGCTGCCCCTCGCGGGCGACACCCTGCCCCTCGACCCGGACCTGTTCACCGAGGCGCTGGTGTTCCTCGACGCCCGCAGCCGGGCGATGCGCTTCACCGCGCCGTCGGGCGCCGCCATCGCCCTCGAGGTCGAGGATTTTCCCCATCTCGCGGTCTGGACCCGGCCGACGGCGCCGTTCCTGTCGCTCGAATGCTGGACCGGCCACGCCGACTGGATGGGCTTCTCCGGCGAGCTGGCCGAGCGCGATTCGCAGCGCCTGCTGGCGCCCGGTGCGAGCGCCCGCCACGGCGTGACCTTACGCGTCACGCCGGCCTGACGGGCGGCCCCGTCAACCCGCCGTCAACCGGGTTCGGGTCCTACTCGCGGGCCAACCGCGACCGGAGCCCGGCCCCTCATGCCCGATGCCGAACCCGCCGACCTGCTGCTGCCCGGCGCGCCCGACGTGCGGGCGGCGGCGACCGCCTGGCTGGAGGGGCTGGCCTCGGAGCGGCGGCTGTCGCCCAACACCGTCGAGGCCTACCGGCGCGACCTGCGCCAGTTCCTCGCCCATCTGGCCCGGCAGGGGACGAATCCCGACATCCCGGCCCTGATCCGGCTCAAGCCCCGGGACCTGCGCGCTTTCATGGCGGCGCGGCGCCAGGACGGCGTCGGCGGGCGCAGCCTGATGCGGGCGCTGGCGGGCCTGCGCTCCTTCGCCCGCCACCTCGACCGGGAGGGGCATGGCAGCGTGTCGGCGCTCTCGGCGGTGCGCTCGCCCAAGGTCGAGCGGCGCCTGCCGCGGCCGCTGCCCGTGGCCGCCGCGGTCGCGATGGCGAGCCCCGACATCCGGGCCGGCGACGAGCGCCCGCCCTGGATTCTGGCCCGGGACGCCGCGGTGCTGGCGCTGCTCTACGGCTCGGGCCTGCGCATCTCCGAGGCGCTCGGCCTGCGGCGGCGTGACGCGCCCGTCGACGGGGCGGACGCGGTGACGGTGATCGGCAAGGGCCAGAAGACCCGCAGCGTGCCGGTGATCGCCCCGGTCCAGGCCGCCGTGGCGGAGTATCTCGCCCTCTGCCCCTACGGCCTGGCGCCGGAAGGGCCGCTCTTCGTCGGCGCCAAGGGCGGTCCGCTCTCGCCGCGCATCGTCCAGCTTGCCGTCGCCTCGATGCGCGGGGCGCTGGGCCTGCCCGAGAGCGCGACGCCGCACGCCCTGCGCCACTCCTTCGCCACCCATCTCCTCGCCCGCCAGGGCGATCTGCGGGCGATCCAGGAGCTGCTCGGCCACGCCTCCCTGGCGACGACGCAGGTCTATACCAAGGTTGACGCCGCCCGCCTGCTCGACGCCTTCGATGCCGCCCATCCCCGGGCGCGCGCCTCGTGAGTTGGGTCGGGGCCGTCGTAATCTGGCGCTAAGCTTTGCCCATTAGGACCTTAACCCCTGGGTGGCGCGATCCTCGGTCCGACCAAGGCCGGGCTTGTCCGCCCAGGGTAACCTGCCACGCGGACCAAGCACGATGCCGGTGAGCCACAGTGATGCCCGCGCCAGCGGACCGGCCTCGGCCCTCGTCGCCGACCGCGACCCCGTCCTGCGCCGACGGCTGGTGGAGCTGATCCGTGCGCACGACCCGTCTTTGCAGATCATCGAGGCGCAGACGAGCCGCGAGACCTGCGAGGTCTGCCTGGTCCACCGGCCGGTCCTCGCCTTCGTCGGCCTGCAATTCGAGGATGCGAGCGGCCCGGAGGCCGTCGCCCGGTTCAAGGCCCAAGGGTTCGTCGTCCCCTGCCTGATCCTGATCGCGCCGCAGATCTTCTCCCGCTGGACCGAGATCTCGCAGCACCTCGACGCCCACGAGTTCCTGCGCCTGCCCCTCGACGAGGCCCATGTCGTCGGGCTGCTCCAGGCCCATGCGCGGCGCCGGCAGCCGACGCGCCTGCTCCTCGTCGACAGCGCGCCGCAGAGCCGGACCCTGGTGCGGCGCATCCTCGCCACGTCCGGCTTCAACCTCGCGGTCGAGGAGACCGAGAGCGGCCCCCACGCCCTGAAGCTCGTCCGGCAGGCCGCATGTGACGTCGCGCTGATCGATCTCGGCCTGCGGGGCGGCGGCGGCGGGCTCGAGCTCGCCTGCCAGATCCGCGATCTGGCGCCCGGCACGCCGCTGGTCCTGATGACCGGGGGCGATGCCGCCACCCTGGCCCAGGCCTCGCGGCATTTCGGCATCGACTACGTGCTGCGCAAGCCCTTCTTCGCCCGCGACGTCGACCGCGTGCTCTACCACGTGCTCGACCTGCGCCGGCCCTACCTGCTCAACGCCACCACCGAGGCCCTGCCGGTCCAGTCCACCTCGCGCACCGCCTGAACCGGACCGTCACGCGACGGCTGGAAGCGATCGTCCGGATCCCGTGTCACTCGGCCGGCACCTCGCGGGCGCGCCCGAGGGCGACATGCGGCACCAGGAGCGCGGTGGCGAAGGCCGCCGCGGAGATCGCCAGCACCGCCCAGAAGGTCTGGTGCAGGGCGTGCTGCAGCACGAGGCGCACCGCCTCCGCCTCGCCCGGCAGGCCGCCCGCGGCCAGGGCCTGCTGCAGGCTGTCGGCCGTGACGGTGCTGCCCGAGGCGGCGAGGCCGTGGTTGAGCACCGCGCCGAACAATGTGGCGCCCAGCGTGCTGCCGAGATTGCGCGAGAAGATGTTCGAGGCGGTGGCGCTGCCGCGCTGGGTCCAGGGCACGATCTCCTGGATCAGCATCAGGGCGGCGTTGCTGAGCAGGCCCATGCCGAAGCCCATGACGAGCGAGCCGGCCCCGGCCTGGGCCGGCGTGCTGCCGGGCTGGAGCGTCACGATGGCGATCGCGCCGAGGGGCAGGAGCAGGCCGCCGGTGACCAGGATGCGGCGCAGGCCGAACCGGTGCAGGTTGCGCGCCGCCAGGGTCGCGCCCATCGGCCAGCCGAGGACCATCACGGTGAGCGCCATGCCGGCGACGATCGGCGTCTGCCCGAGCACGCCCTGCACGTACATCGGCAGGAAGGTGGTGAGGCCGATGAGCGCCATGCCGGCGAGGAGCGAGGTCCCGTTGGCGGCGGCGATCGGCCGGCGGCGCCAGAGCGCGGCGTCGATGATCGGCTCCGGCGCCCGCCGCTCCTGGACGGCCAGCAGCACGGCCGCGACGAGGCCGAGCGCGGCGGCCACCGCCACGACGGACCAGCGCCCCTCGCCGGCCTCGGTGAGCGCCACCATCAGGCCGGCGACCGTCAGGGTGAACAGGGCGGCGCCCGCCGCATCGACCGGCCGGCGCTCCCGCCGCTCGCCCTCGTGCAGGAAGGCGATGAACAGGCCCGAGGCGACGACGCCGACCGGCAGGTTGATCCAGAAGATCCACGACCACGAGGCGTGCGCGATGATGAAGCCGCCCGCCACCGGCCCGACCACCGCCGATACGGCCCAGACGCTGGCGAGGAATCCCTGGATCCGCCCGCGCTCCTCGGCGCTGTAGAGATCGCCCACGATGGTGAGCGCCACGGGCTGGATCGCCCCGGCGCCGACGCCCTGGATCAGCCGGAAGGCGATCATCGCCGGCATCGACCAGGCGAAGCCGCAGAGCACCGAGGCCGCCAGGAACACCGCGATGCCGGCGAGCAGCACGGGCTTGCGCCCGTGGATGTCGGCGAGCTTGCCGAACACGATGGTGGCGGCGGTCTGGGTCAGGAGGAAGCCGGAGAAGACCCAGGCATAGAGCGACAGCCCGCCGAGCTCGCCGACGATCCCCGGCATCGCCGTGGAGATGATGGTCGCCTCGATCGCCACCATCGCCATCGCGGCCATCACGGCGGCGATCACGAGGGGACGGCGCGTCGTCCGGGAGGTCGTCATGGTCGAGGGCTTCGTCGGGCAGGGGAGGGGACGATGGCCGCAGCTAAACCGATCGGGCCGGAAAGCAACCGGCGCCCGGCGCAAGCCAGACCCGCGCAATCGTGACGCGCCCTGGTCTTACTCAGCGTAAGTCACCGGCAGTGCCGTCGTGTACTTGATCCGCTCCATCGCGAAGGCCGAGCTGACATCGTAGAGATCCACCGACTGGATCAGCCGCTTGTAGACCCGGTCGTAAGCCGCGATGTCGGGCACGACGATGCGCAGGAGGTAATCGGTCTCGCCGCTCATGCGGTAGAACTCGACCACTTCGGGGATCGTCACCACGGCGGCGCAGAAGCGCTCGGCCCAGTCGGCGGTGTGCCGGTTGGTGCGCACCGAGACGAACACCGTGACGCCGACCCGCATCCGGTCGGGATCGAGCAGGGCCACCCGGCGCTGGATCACCCCTTGCGCCTCCAGCTTCTGGATCCGCCGCCAGCACGGCGAGGCCGACAGGCCGACCCGGGCGGCGACCGCCTCCAGCGATTCGGCCGCATTCTCCTGTAAGCACAACAGGATTTTCCGGTCGAACTCGTCCACGCGAAATTTTCCCAACGGATCGGCGCATTGCGCAATGGATTTGCGCGAGACTAGGAAGATCGCGGCAAATTCGCAATCCGGCTTCGCGGGGTCCGTGCGATTCTCCGGGTGCCTTTCGAGACCCCCAAGAGAATCCCGCAGGGAACTCCCATGTCGAAGCTCTCCTTCTCCGAGCACCCGGCCTCCGTCGGCGAGACCTATTTCGAGCATATGGGCGTCGCCACCGGCTTCGGCCTGCGCATGATCGGCGGCGGCCTCGCCTGCCTGGTGCACGGCCTCCTGCCCTTCGCCTTCACCAGCACCGGCTCGCGCACGATCGTCCGCCTGCACGACCGCATGGTGGCCCACCGCACCCGCGCCGCCCGGCATCGGGCCGACGACTCCTCCGCCGTCTCGGCCTGATTCACCCCCTTCCTTCGTCGCGGGTTGACGGATCCGGGGCATTTCCGGACCCTGGCTCTGACACGGCACCGGCGGGCGCTCGACCCAAGCGCCCGGACAGGAGCCGGGAACCAGGGAGCAGTCGCCCATGCCATTCCTCAGGCGCGCCGTCGGCGCGCTGGCCGTCGCGCTCGGCCTCGCCACCTCCGCCGCACGAGCCGAGACCGGGGAGGTGCGCTTCACCCGCCAGCCCGGCCTGATCTACATGCCGATGGTGCTGGCCGAGCAGCAGCGCCTGGTCGAGAAGCACGTCGCGGCGGCCGGCCTCGGCGACGTCAAGGTGAGCTGGGTCACGCTGACCAGCGGCGGCGCCTCGGTCGACGCCTTGATCTCCGGCAACGTCGATTTCGTCACCAGCGGCGCCACGAACCTGCTGCTCGCCTGGGACCGCACCCGCGGCGAGGTGAAGGGGCTGGCGGCCTCCGCCGGCGCCCCGATGCTGCTCGTCACCCGCAACCCGGCGGTGAAGACGCTGGCCGACTTCTCGGCCAAGGACCGGATCGCGGTGCCGACCGTGAAGGTCTCGGCCCAGGCCGTGATGCTGCAGATCGCCGCCGAGCGTCAGTTCGGCGAGGCCGGCCGCAACAAGCTCGACCCGATCACCATCCAGCTCGGCCATCCGGACGCGGTCGGGGCGCTGCTCGGCGGCACCAGCGAGGTCAACAGCCACTTCTCGCTGCCGCCCTTCCAGCAGATCGAGCTGAAGGACCCGAAGATCCACGTCGTGCTCAACTCCTACGACGTGGTCGGGGGGCCGTTGAGCAACGCCATCGTGTTCGGCCGCGGCAAGTTCATGGACCAGAACCCGAAGACCACCGCCGCCGTGCTCGCCGCCATCGACGAGGCCAATGCGCTCATCCGCGACGACCCGAAGAAGGCGGCCGAGCTGTACCTCGCCGCCACCAAGGAGAAGTTCGAGCCCGACGAACTCGTCGCGATGATGAAGCAGCCCGGCGTCGTCTTCTCGACCACGCCTTACGGCACCATGCTGCAGGCCGAGCACCTCGTGAAGGCCGGCGTGCTGAAGAACCGGCCGAAGGAGTGGAAGGACTTCTTCTACAAGGCGGTGCACGGCCAGCCGGGCAACTGACGCGCGCCTTCAGCGCGGCAGGATGTCGAGACCGGCGCGGCCGAAGGTCGACGCGCCGAGATCGCAATCGGCCGCGCTGTCGGCCGGAAATGCGACGGCACCGGAGGCCGAGGCGCCGCCGGTGCCGTAGCCGTAGGCGGTGCCGTTCCAGCCGCTCGCCGCCCGCACCGGCCGGGCCCCCGGGCGCGGGGACGACCCGACGACGTCGTGGTCGAACGGGGACCACATCCGGCAATCGTAGCCGGGCAGGCCGGAGACGACCGGGCCGATGGGCGCGCGATGCCGCGGAGCGGCGACCGCGAGGGTCGGCAGCAGGGCCGCGGCGACGACGAGGACGCTTCGGATCATGCCCCGGTCTCCCCGCCCGCCTCGGCCGTCGGTTGCTGCGATCCGAGATAGGCGGATCCGGGCGGCGTGCCAGCGGGTCATGGCGATGTCGGATGAAGCGCATGGGTCGGGCAAGGCGGCTTGAAGCTCGCATGATGACCCGACGAAGTTTCGCTGAGCGATTTTCACGTCCACCGCGTCAGTCCGGGCTCCGCTGCGTGGTCCCGGAATGACGGGTTGGGTATCGGTTTCGTTGCGGCAGGCGATGATTCGACATGCCATGAGGCGGGCATTCATCTTGCGACGCCCGGCCTCGCCTCTCTCCAAGCAATCAATCCCGGCAGGTGATCCGGATCGGGCGGTCGGAGGTCTTCACGGCCGGGGCCGCCTCGATCGCGCCGGTATACTCGTCCTGGGCGGCGATGCCGTAGGAGGCCGACTTGGCGAAGCCCTGCGACTCGCACCAGGCATCCGCCACCACCTGCCCGCACTCGCCGCCGGTGGCCAGGCACTCGGCCACGCCGTAGCCGTCGCTGGACGGGATCAGGAAGGTCTTCTCCACGCCGGCCGTCTGCGAGGCGGCCAGAGCGGGCGCGGCGACGGAGGCCAGGACACCGAGGGCGCTGAGGACGGCGAGGGTGCGACGCATGGGGCAAACCTTCTGAACGGAGCCGCCGGCATCCGGCTCCGGCCCGACACTGGGCGTGGGTGGTAAACAATCTCTGTACGCATCGAGCGCAGGCATCGATTACGCAGGGTCCGGCCGGGGCTTGGCCCTCGTGGCGCCTGGCGTCTCGAATTGCTCGCGGAATTGGGCTAACCCGGATCCGTCCTTTGCGGCGTCTCACCCGTGCAACAGGCGGCCGCTCCGGTCGTCCGCGCGGCGAGCGTCCGGACCCTCAGCCGGCCGGGCCCGAGCCCGATCCGGCAACGACTTAGAACCTTGGCCGGCGCCCCAGGCGGCGTCCCGGCCCGACCCCGTCCCGCAGGTGTTTCATGGCCTCGCTGTTGCGCCTCTACAACACGCTCTCCCGGGCCAAGGAGCCGCTCCGGCCGATCGATTCGGACCGGGTGCGGATGTATGCCTGCGGCCCGACCGTCTACGACGCCGCCCATATCGGCAACGCCCGGCCGCTGATCGTCTTCGACCTGCTGTTCCGGCTCCTGCGCCACCTCTACGGCGCGGACGCGGTCACCTATGCCCGCAACGTCACGGACGTGGACGACAAGATCAACGCGCGGGCGGCGGAGCGCGGCATCACCATCCGCGAACTGACCGACGGGACGCTGGCGCAGTTCCACGACGACATCCGCCGCCTCGGCATCCTGATGCCGGGCGACGTGAACGCGCCGGGCCGCCCCCCGGCGATGATCGAGCCGCGGGCGACCGACCACATCGTCGAGATGACGGCGCTCATCGACCGGCTGGTCGCCGCGGGCCACGCCTACGTGGCCGAGGACCACGTGCTGTTCGACGTGCCCTCGATGCCCGATTACGGCGCCCTGTCGCGCCGCCCCCTCGACG
The DNA here is from genome assembly GCF_001043955.1 of Methylobacterium tarhaniae. Taxonomy (GTDB): domain Bacteria; phylum Pseudomonadota; class Alphaproteobacteria; order Rhizobiales; family Beijerinckiaceae; genus Methylobacterium; species Methylobacterium tarhaniae. Next base: position 17,863 of record NZ_LABZ01000192.1, read on the forward strand.
AGATGGAGGCCGGTGCCCGGGTCGACGTGGCGCCCTACAAGCGCTCACCCCTCGATTTCGTGCTGTGGAAGCCCTCGAAGCCCGGAGAACCGTCCTGGCCCTCGCCGGCCGGCATCGCGGCGCCCGGGCGCCCGGGCTGGCACATCGAGTGCTCCGCCATGGCCTGGAAGCATCTCGGCGAGACCTTCGACATCCATGCCGGCGGCATCGACCTGGTGTTTCCCCATCACGAGAACGAGGTGGCGCAGTCGCGCTGCTGCTTCGGCACGCCGGTGATGGCCAACATCTGGCTCCACAACGGTTTCCTGCAGGTCGAGGGGGAGAAGATGTCGAAGTCGCTCGGCAACTTCGTCACCTTGCGCGAGGTGCTGGCGGACTGGCCGGGCGAGGTCGTGCGCCTCGCCATGCTGCGCACCCACTATCGCCAGCCGATCGACTGGACCCTGCGCGGCCTGGACGAGGCGAGCCGCACCCTCGACCGCTGGTATGAGGCCGCCGGCGACGCGGTTCCGGGCCCTGCGCCCGAGAGCGTGCTCGAGCCGCTCCTCGACGACCTCAACACCCCGGCGGCCCTCGGCGAGGTGCACCGCCTCGACGATCCGGCGCTGCTCCGGGCCGGCGCCGGCCTGCTCGGGCTGCTCGGCCGGACCAAGACCGAGCGCGACCGGGCGGCGGTGGCGGCCTCCGGCGTCGATGCGGCGGCGGTGGAACGGCTCATTGCCGAGCGCAAGGAGGCCCGGGCCCGCAAGGACTGGGCGGAATCCGACCGGATCCGCGGCGCGCTCACGGCGCTCGGGGTGACGGTGAAGGACAACAAGGACGGCACGACGAGCTGGACGGTGAGCCAGTAGGCGCGAGAGGATGCGATGACAACGGTCGAGGAGGTGCTTCGTCCGCCGCCGCCCTGGCGCGGTTCGCCGCGGATGCGCGCCGGCATGACGGTCTGCGCCTCCTCGATCTCTTCCTGTCCGGCAGCCGCGCCCGGGACGAGGCCCGGCCGGAGAGCGATGCCGACGTGGCCGTGATCTTGGCCGACGGGCCCTGGCGGATCATCGACGAGGCGCGCCTCCTTGCCGACCTCTCCTCAGACCGGTCGATCGAGGACGGTCTCGACATCCAGGCCCACCCGGCGGTTCCGCGCGGCGCCTGGGACGAGCCGTCGCTGCACCCCAATCCTGCCCTGGTCCTTGCGATGGGGCGGGACGCTCGGCGTATTGAGGACGCGACGCTCTCTTACTCCTTGACGACCGACGGCCAGACCACGGCCTGCGCCACGATCACGTCCGTGCCGTTGAAGGTGCAGGAGGGCGAGCCGTACAGCCGGTAGCCGAGCGCCAGCGCCTCCGAGATCCGGCGACAGAAATTGGCGTCGTCCTTCCCGGTGATCAGGCGGTAGGGCAGCATGTCGTTCGGGGGTTTCGAGTCCAAGACGGGGTCCTCGCGGTTCATCGTCGATCCGGGTCTTTCTCGATCCGGACTATCAAGATCTCCCCGTCATTCCGGGGCCGCGCGAGCGGCGCCCGGAATCCGGAATCGCGGTTGGTGAAGAACGAAGCGGAACGCCGTCCGCCTTGTTCACGAAAACCGAGCGTCTGGAATCCGGCGCCGCTCGCGCGGCCCCGGGATGACACGGAGGGCTTCACAGAACGGCGCTCTCAGAACTTCTCCTCGATCAGCGCTTCCGCCTCCGGCCGCGGCGTCGTCCTGGCGATCGCGGCGCGCAGCATCGGCACCACCTGCTCGGGCTCCTCCGCAACGAGGTAGCTGAGGTCCAGGCCCTCGCGGATGAAGCCGGTGCGGCGCATGTGGTCGAGGAGGGCGAGGAACGGTGCCCAGAAATCGGCCACCGAGAGCAGCAGGATCGGCTTGGCATGCTGGCCGAGCTGCGACCAGGTCATCTGTTCGACCAGCTCCTCCAGGGTGCCGATGCCGCCGGGCATGGCCACGAAGGCGTCCGAGCGGTCGAACATCAGCTTCTTGCGGGTGTGCATGTCGGAGACCACGATGGTCTCCTGCACGTCGTCGAGCATCCGCTCGCGCGATTTCAGGAAGTCCGGGATGATGCCGGTGACGTGGCCGCCATGGTCGAGCACCGACCGGGCCACCGTGCCCATCAGCCCGACATTCCCGCCGCCATAGACCAGGGCGATGCCGGCCTCTGCCAACTGGCGCCCCAGCGCCCGCGCCGCCGCCTCGAAGACCGGATCGGTGCCGAAACCCGAGCCGCAATACACGCAAACCGTCCGCATCGAGTCTCCGCACCGTTCGCGGCCGATCCCGGCCGTCCCACGCACTGCCTTGCACCACGCAAGTTTCCGGCCGAGCCGCGCGATTCGCGCCGCGTGGTCTCGCCCCGCCAGTCCTGTTAATATGAGGTCGATGGCGTGGGCGTGTCGACCGGAGGCGAAAGGTCGCGCGGCCGTCCAGGACCATCGGCCGGGAGGACCCGTGAGCGGGAGTGTTGCGCCATGACGAGCGAGTTGCGCAGGGGCATCGTCCTCGCGGCCGTCGGCCTCGTCGCCGGGTTCGTGCTCATCGGCGTCGCAGCGAGCGGCACGCGGCTGTTCTCGCTCGCCTCGCCCGAGACGGTCGCGCCGCCATCGCCGCAGGCGACGGTCCCGCCGCAGGCGGTCCTGCCCGCCGAGGCGCCGCGTGCCGCCGCGACGGCGAAGGACGCGGACGGCGCGCCGTCCTTCGACATCATCCGGGTCGAGCCCGACGGGACGAGCGTCGTCGCCGGGCGCAGCCGGCCCGGCGCCGAGGTCGAGATCCTGCGCGACGGCGCGCCCTTCGCCCGCACGACGGCCGATGCCGCCGGCAATTTCGCCCTGGTGCCGCCGGCCCTGCCGCCCGGCTCCAGCGAGCTCACCCTGCGGAGCACCGCGCCGGACGGTGCCGCGGCCTCGAGCCGGGCCGCCGCCGTGGTGGTGGTGGCGCAGGACCGCCGCGCCAAGCCCCTCGTCGCCGTGACGGCGCCCGGCCAGCCGACCGCGGTGCTCTCGCTGCCGGACTCCGCCGCCAAGGTGCAGGACAAGGCGGAGACCAGGGGCGAGACCAAGATCGAGACCCGGCCCGATGCCGGCCCGCCGGCCGCCCCTGCGCCGGTCAAGGTCGTCAGCGTCGATGCCGAGCCGGGCGGGCGGCTCTACGTCACCGCGCAAGGAACCCCGAAGGCGGAGCTGCGCCTCTACCTCAACGACACGCTGGTGGCGCCCGGCCGGGCG
>NZ_LABZ01000193.1 GCF_001043955.1 Methylobacterium tarhaniae
GACGCGGTCGAGGAGGGGAAGGTTGAGCGGTGACACCGGAGCCATCCTCACGTCCGGAAGGGGAGAACCCGCCGCCGGATCACGGGGCGGGACGAATGGGAGCGATCAGGCGACATCGAGCGGCGCCGTCCCGGCGGCGCGTCCGTCCGCCCCGAGGGTGATGCGCTGGATGCGCGCCTCGGCGCGCTGCAGCAGCGTCTCGCAGTGACGCTTGAGGACCTCGCCGCGCTCGTAGATCGCGACGGACTCGTCGAGCGGCACGTTGCCCTGTTCCAGGCGCTGCACGATGCCTTCGAGTTCCTCGAGGGCCTTCTCGAACGGCAGATCCGCGGTTCCGGTCGGGCCGGCGGGTACGGAGACGGCCGCGCGGCTGGCATCGGACCGGGCTGCGGACATGCGCTACTATGCTCCCATGATGAGCGTTGGGTTATGGCGAGGGAGACCGCGCGAAACAACCCTTCGGTGTCGCCGCAAGGCCGTAACGGGACCGCATATGCCCGTTTGCGCGCCAGGGCTGCGTTTCGGCCACAGTGGAATTAGTCGATGGTGAGGCTGAAGGGCTCGCCCTCGAAGGCGTCCGCGCCGCGACCGATCGCCGCGATGGCCGCCACCATCCGCCCGTCGCGGCCCAGAAGCGCGTCCGCCACCGCGACGAGGCGGCGATTCGGCGTCGCCGAGGGCGAGGCCTGGCGCAGCTCCCGGGCGATCTCGGCCTCGTCCCGGTCGGGACGCAGGGCGCAGGTCGTGATGAAGGCGGCCGCGGTCGAGCGGCTGATCCCGGCGTAGCAATGGATCACCAGCGGCTCTTCCCGGCCCCAGGCGCGCACGAAGTCGAGGAGCCGGCGCACATGCGCCTCGTCGGGCAGGACGTGGCCGTCGAGGCTGTCGGTGATGTCGCTCACCCCGACGAACAGGTGGCGGTCTTCCGCGATTGCAGGCGGCCGGGTCACCGGCGTGCCGACATTGATGAGCGTCACCATGTGGCGCGCGCCGGTCGCCTCGACCGTCTCGGGCAGGCGGGACAGGGCGCAGACGTGCAGGGACGGCATGGCGGTGGGTTTTCCTTATCTACGAGGCCGCTGCCGGCTGCATCGCCTCGGCCAGGATATGGAAGCGAGCCAGGAAGGCCGCTTGCGCCTCGGCGGTCGGCCAAGGCTCCAGGAGGGCGTCGAGATCGGCATCGAGGCGGTCCGGCCGGCCGAACACCCGCACGGCTTCCGTCTGCGAGAAGCCGGCGAGCCGCGTCGCCTCGAGATAGGCGCTGAGGCGGTCGGCCCTCTTGATGAGGCGCTGCATGACGGCCGTGGGCGCCGGGGTGAGGCCGAAGCGCAGGCGGATCGCCGCCAGCAGCCGGTTCTCCACCGCCTTGTAGGAATGGCCGATCGCCGCCTTGAACGGCGAGATGATGTCGCCGATCACGTATTCGGGCGCGTCGTGCAGCAGCAGTTCCAGCCGTCCGGCGGCGCTGACGGCGGGCTCGAAGGCGCCTCCGATCGCCTCGACGAGCAGCGCGTGCTGGGCCACCGAAAAGACGTGCGGGCCGGCGGTCTGGCCGTTCCAGCGCGCCACCCGGGCGAGCCCGTGGGCGATGTCGACGATCTCGACGTCGAGGGGCGAGGGATCGAGAAGGTCGAGGCGCCGCCCCGAGAGCATCCGCTGCCACGCCCGCGCTTGTGCGCTCACGTCGCCACCCCGAGCCCGCCCGGGCCCGGCAGGGCGGCGCACGGGGCGTGGCGGCAGCAGCCGACGAGGTGGTCGTTGAGCATGCCGACCGCCTGCATGAAGGCGTAGACGATGGTCGGGCCGCAGAAGCCGAACCCCTCCGCCTTCAGCGCCTTCGACATCTTGCGCGAGACTTCGCTCTCGGCCGGGATCTCGGCGCGCGTCGCGGCCCGCGTCCGGAGCGGGCGCCCGTCGACGAAGTCCCACAGGAAGGCCGAGAAGCCGGGGCCGCGCTCCTGGATCGCCAGGTAGGCCCGCGCGCTGCGGATCGTCGCCTCGATCTTGGCGCGGTTGCGGATGATGCCGGTATCCTGCATCAGCGCCTCCACGTCCGCAGGGCCGAACCGCGCGATGGCCTCGGGCTCGAAGCCCGCGAAGGCATTCCGAAACCCCTCGCGCCGGCGCAGGATGGTGATCCAGGACAGGCCGGCCTGGAACCCGTCGAGGATCAGCTTCTCGTAGAGGGCGCGGTCGTCGTGTTCCGGCACGCCCCATTCGGTGTCGTGATAGGCGACGTAGAGCGGGTCGGTGCCCGGCCACCAGCAGCGCTGGCAGCCGTCGGGATGCAGGATCAATCCGGTCGACATCCGGTGCCGTGTAGCGGTGTGGGGCGGGAACGCAACCTAAGCAGGCTTGCGTTGGCAGGCCAACGCTTCGCCCGCTTAGATCGTTGGTTTGTCGCAGATTTTTGTCGCAAAACCGGCAACCACTTCTGCGAAATCCGCTTAGTCGACGAACTCGGCTGCCGCGAAGCCCTGCAGGTAGAGGAGCCCGGTGAGGTCGCCGTGATCGATGCGGGCATGGGCCGCCGCCGCCACGGCGGGCTTGGCCCGGAACGCCACGCCGAGTCCCGCCTCCTCCAGCATCGCCAGGTCGTTGGCGCCGTCGCCCACCGCCAGGGTCTCGGCCGGATCGAGGCCGAAGCGGCTGCGCAGTTCGATCAGGGCGTCGCGCTTGGCGTCGCGCCCGACGATCGGCTCCGCGACGGTTCCGGCGAGGGTCTCGCCCTCGGTCGCGAGGCGGTTCGAGCGGTGCTCGTCGAAGCCGATCTGTGCCGCCACCGGCCCGGTGAACAGGGTGAAGCCGCCCGACACCAGGGCCGTGTAGGCGCCATGGGCCTTGAGCGTGCGCACCAGCGTGCGCCCGCCCGGCGTGAGGGTGATGCGCGCGGCGATCACGTCGTCGATGGCCGTCAGGGGCAGGCCCTTGAGCAGGGCGACGCGTTCGCGCAGGGCCGGCTCGAAGGCGATCTCGCCTCGCATCGCCCGCTCGGTGATCGCCGCGACATGGGCCTTGAGGCCGACCACGTCGGCCAGCTCGTCGATGCATTCCTGGCCGATCATGGTGGAGTCCATGTCGGCGAGGAAGAGCCGCTTGCGCCGATGGGGGCCGGCGACCTGGACCGCCACGTCGATCGGCTCGCCGGCCAGAGCGGTGCGCAGGCGTTCGGCGAGGCCCGGGGCGGCGGCGGGCGCGCCCTCGACCAGCATCTCCGCCGCGACCTCGCCGTGCAAGATGCGCGGCTGGTGCCCGGTCGCCAGCACCCGCCGGGCCTCGGCCAGCACCGCGTCGGTGATGGCGGGGCGCTCCGGGTTTGCTATCAGGGTGGCGACCAGGGTCATCGGATATCTCGGGTCATCGGACAACTCGGTCTTGGGCGGGCAGCGCATCCCGCCTGCGCGCATCGGAAGAGGCAGGCATGAACGGGCGGGTTCGGGCGATCCTCATCGCAGGGCCGACCGCCTCGGGCAAGTCGGCCCTGGCGCTCGCCCTCGCGCGCCGGCATGGCGGCGTGGTGATCAACGCCGATTCGATGCAGGTCTATCGCGACCTCCACCGTCTCACCGCCCGTCCGAGCCCGGAGGAGGAGGCGCAGGCCCCCCACCGCCTCTACGGCACGGTCGACGGCGCGGTGAATTTTTCCGTGGGCCATTATCTCGCGGAGGCCGGTACCGTCCTGCGCGAGGCCTGGGATGCAGGCCGCCTGCCCATCGTGGTCGGCGGCACCGGGCTCTACTTCATGGGCCTGATCGAGGGCCTCTCGGAAATCCCGGCCGTGCCGGACGATGTCCGTGCCGCTTTGCGCGCTGAGGCGGAGGCGCGCGAGACGCCGGACCTGCACGCGGCCCTCGCCCTCAAGGATCCGGAGGGCGCCGCCCGCCTCGATCCCAACGATCGCCTGCGGGTGCTGCGGGCGCTCGAGGTGTTGGCCGCGACGGGCCGTCCGATCGCCGCCTTCCGGGCCGCGCGCCGGCCGGGCCCGCTCACCGGCCTCGCCTGCGCCAAGATCTTCCTGACCCCGGACCGCGAGGTCTTGCGGGCACGGATCGACGCCCGATTCCTCGCCATGATGGCGGCCGGTGCCCTCGACGAGGTCCGGGCGCTGGCCGATCGCGGCCTCGACCCGATGCTGCCGGTGATGCGCGCCCACGGCGTGCCGGGGCTGATCTCCTACCTGCGCGGGACGCTGTCCTATGACGAGGCCGTGGCCCGGGGCCAGGCGGATACGCGGCGCTACGCCAAGCGCCAGGTGACGTGGTTCCGGCACCAGGCGGGGACGGAGTGGGCATGGCTGACGCCGTCGCCGCCCTTCGGCC
>NZ_LABZ01000194.1 GCF_001043955.1 Methylobacterium tarhaniae
GGGGAGGAACGCGGCGAAGTTGTGGGGGCGGAGCGGCAGGGGCAGCCGGGCGGGCGCATCACAGCCGCGGTCGAGCCGTCGAGCAGACATCGTGGGCCTCCGGGGCGGGCGCGGCGGCCCGCCCGAGCATCGGTCGTCGGGTTGTCGCGGCGGGGCCTTGCGCCGGGCGGGCATCCGGCCCCGCGCCGCGGAACGGCTACAGTGCGGTGCACCGGGCGAGGTGTCCAGGCGAATGCCCCGCCTGCCCGCGCTTTCTCGGGGGAGTGTTGTTGCACATACGGGCGGCTGGCGGCACCCGGTGGCCCACGCTACATCGCGGATGGTCCCGACAGAGCCCGCCCGACAGACCCCGTCCGAGAAGCCCGCCCGATGCCCGCCTCGCCTCTCCGCCTCGGCGTCAACGTCGATCACGTCGCCACCCTTCGCAACGCCCGCGGCGGCACGATGCCGGATCCGGTGCGCGCCGCGCACGCGGCGATCGCGGCCGGGGCCGACGGCATCACCGCCCATCTGCGCGAGGACCGCCGCCACATCCGCGACGCCGACATGGAACGGCTGCGGCGCGAGATCGACCGGCCGCTCAACTTCGAGATGGCGGTGACCGACGAGATGATGGGGATCGTCCTGCGCCTGAAGCCGCACGCCGCCTGCCTGGTGCCGGAGAAGCGCGAGGAGCGCACCACCGAGGGCGGGCTCGACATCATCGGCGGCCGCGAGCACCTCGCGCCCGCCATCGCGCGCCTGAACGCGGCGGGGGTGCGGGTCTCGCTGTTCGTCGAGCCCGAGGTGCACGTGATGGACGCCGCCCGCGCCCTGGGCGCGCCGGTGGTCGAGCTGCATACCGGCACCTATTGCGAGGCGGTCATCGCCGGGGATCCGGAGCGGATCCGGGTCGAGCTCGCCCGCCTCGCCCGCGCGGCCGCGCATGGCGGCGGCCTCGGGCTCGAGATCCATGCCGGCCACGGCCTCACGGTCGAGAGCGTCGGCCCGGTGGCGGCCTTGCCGCAGGTGCGCGAGCTCAATATCGGCCACGCCCTGATGGCGGAGGCGATCTTCGACGGGCTGCCCGCCGCGATCCGGGGGATGCGGGCCGCCATGGAGGCCGGCCGCGCGGGGACGGCCGCATGATCGTCGGCATCGGCTCCGACCTCTGCGACATCCGCCGCATCGAGCGCTCGCTGGAGCGTTTCGGCGACCGCTTCACCCACCGGGTGTTCACCGAGGGCGAGCGCGCCCGCAGCGACCGGCGCGCCGCCCGCGCGCCGTCCTATGCACGGCGCTTCGCCGCCAAGGAGGCCTGCTCCAAGGCCCTCGGGACCGGCATGAGCCAGGGCGTGTTCTGGCGCGACATGGAGGTGGTGAACCTGCCCGGCGGCCGGCCGACCCTGCGGCTCACCAACGGCGCGGCGGAACGCCTCGCCGCCCTGATACCCCCGGGCCACCGCCCGGTCGTGCACGTGACGCTGACCGACGATCCGCCGCTGGCCCAGGCCTTCGTGATCATCGAGGCTCTCCCGGAGCGCTGACAGGTTCCTCCGACAGGTGATTCGCCCCTGCTCGCCGCGCCGCGTTGCGGGCGGGCAAGCGTTGGTCTAGACCCCCCGCACCGCGCAAACAGCCGGCCGCGTGCCCTCGGCGGGTGCCCAGGCGACATCTGCACGGACCGCCGGAGAGAACGAGCATGGATCGCGCACGCACGGACCAGGACCTGAAACGCGGCAAGGATGCCGGCCTCTGGGACTCGATCAAGGAGACCGTGAAGGTCGGCCTCCAGGCGCTGCTGATCGCCGTCGTGGTCCGCACCCTGCTGTTCCAGCCGTTCAACATCCCGTCCGGTTCGCTGATCCCGACCCTCTTGATCGGCGACTACCTGTTCGTATCGAAATACTCCTACGGCTACTCCAAGTACTCGCTTCCCTTGAGCGAGTACCTGCCGATTGAGGCCAAGGGCCGGATCTGGGGCGCGGCGCCCAAGCAGGGCGACATCGCCGTGTTCAAGCTGCCGAAGGACAACGCCACCGACTACATCAAGCGGGTGATCGGCCTGCCGGGCGACCGGATCCAGGTGATCGAGGGCGTGCTCAACATCAACGGCCGGCCGGTCAAGCGCGAGCGCATCGCCGATTATTCGACCACCGACGCTTTCGGCCAGCCGACCCTGGTGCCGCAATACCGCGAGACCCTGCCCAACGGCGTCACCCACGAGATCATCGAGCGCGACGGCGACCGCGGCCTGTGGGACAATACCCAGGTCTACACCGTGCCGCCGAACCACTTCTTCATGATGGGCGACAACCGCGACAATTCCACCGATTCCCGCGATCTCGGCAATGTCGGCTACGTGCCGTTCGAGAACCTGATCGGCCGGGCCGAGGTGATCTTCTTCTCGATCGACGAGGGCGCCGCCGCCTGGCAGATCTGGAACTGGCCGTGGACGGTGCGCTGGAACCGCCTGTTCAAGCCGATCCACTGACAGGAGGCCGGGAGCTTGAGCGCCGCTGACGCGAACCCGCAGGCCGACGAGCCCGCCCAGAGCGCCGGACATCCGGGCGGACATCCGGGGCCGGGGGAGGCGCCGCCGCGGCGCAAGCGCGGGATGCGGCGCCGGCCCGACCTCTCCGTGCTGGAGGAGCGCATCGGCCACCGCTTCGCCGACCGCGACCTGCTGGTGCGGGCGCTCACCCATGTCAGCGCGACCAACGGCCGGGGCAGCTACCAGCGCCTCGAGTTCCTCGGCGACCGGGTGCTCGGCCTCGCGGTGGCCGACGGCCTCTACAACGCCCTGCCGGGCGCCGACGAGGGCGACCTGTCGCGGCGCCTGTCGAGCCTGGTGCGGCGCGAGAGCTGCGCCATGGTGGCGAATGCCTGGGACGTCGGCCCGCATCTCAACCTCGGCGGCGGCGAGGTCCATGGCGGCGGGCGCCGCAACTCGGCGATCCTCGCCGATGTCTGCGAGGCGATCCTCGGCGCGATCTTCCTCGATGCCGGCTACGGCGCCGCCAAGGCGGTGATCGACCGTGCCTTCGAGGCCGACCGCCAGACGGAAGGCACCCGCAGCCGCGACCCGAAATCCGCGTTGCAGGAATGGGCGCAGGCGCAAGGGTGGCCGACGCCGACCTACGTGGTGGTGGAGCGGGCCGGGCCCGACCACGCGCCGCAATTTCGCATCGAGGCCCGGGTCACCGGCGCCGCGCCCGGCATCGGCATCGGCGGCTCGAAGCGCCTGGCCGAGCAGACGGCCGCGCGCGCGCTGCTGGTGCGCGAGGGGCTGTGGACCGGGGACGAGCCCGGGGAGCAACCAGAATGACCGACGACACCACCCCAGACACCCGAGAGACCGGCACCGACGAGAGTGGCCCGCCGCAGGAGACCCGGGCCGGCTTCGTCGCCCTGATCGGGGTGCCGAATGCCGGCAAGTCGACCCTGCTCAACAGCCTCGTCGGCACCAAGGTGTCGATCGTCTCGCGCAAGGTGCAGACCACCCGCGCCCTGGTGCGCGGCATCGCCATGGAGGGCGCGGCGCAGATCGTGCTCGTCGACACGCCCGGCATCTTCGCGCCCAAGCGCCGCCTCGACCGGGCGATGGTGACCTCCGCCTGGAGCGGCGCGGCCGATGCCGACGCGGTCTGCCTGCTGATCGACGCCCGCAAGGGGGTGGACGAGGAAGTCGATGCGATCCTCAACCGCATGCCGGAGCTGAAGCGCCCGAAATACCTGGTGCTCAACAAGATCGACCTGATGCCCCGCGAGCGCCTGCTGGCGCTCGCCGCCGCCCTCAACGAGCGGGTGTCGTTCGAGCGCATCTTCATGATCTCGGCGCTCACCGGCGACGGGGTGGACGACCTGCGCCGCGAGCTCGCCACCCGGATGCCCCCGAGCCCCTGGCTCTACCCCGAGGACCAGGTCTCCGACGCGCCCCTGCGCATGCTCGCCGCCGAGATCACCCGGGAGAAGATCTACGACCGGCTGCACGAGGAACTGCCCTATTCCTCGACCGTCGAGACCGACCAGTGGCAGGTCCGGCCCGACGGCTCGGTGCGGATCGAGCAGACCATCTTCGTCGAGCGCGAGAGCCAGCGGAAGATCGTGCTCGGCAAGGGCGGGCAGACCATCAAGGCCATCGGCCAGGCCGCGCGGATCGACATCGCCGAGGCGGCGGAGGCGAAGGTCCACCTGTTCCTGTTCGTGAAGGTGCGGGAGAACTGGGCCGACGATCCGGAGCGCTACCGCGAGATGGGCCTGGAATTCCCCCGCGGCTGATCCCTGTGACCGACCCGACCTCCGCCCGCCCGGGCGTCTACGGCCACCCGCCCGCCGACCTCGTCGAGGTGCCGGGCGATGCCTTGCAGCTCTCGCCCCTCGTGCCCGGAAGCGCCGCCCTGGAGGATCTAGTCCCGGGCTCGCTCCCCGGCCTGACCGTGCTGGCCCCGCCCGGCACCCTGGAGCGCCGCCACGCCCTGGCGCTGGCCCTGCGGGCGCTCGCGCCCGGCGCGCCCCTCACCGTGCTCGCCCCGAAGGACCGGGGCGGCTCGCGGCTCGCCCGCGAACTCTCGGGTTTCGGCTGCCGCCTCGACGAGAGCGCGAAGAGCCACCACCGCATCGTCCGGACTTTGCGGCCCGACGCGCCGACCGGGCTCGACGAGGCGATCAGTGAGGGCGCGCCGCGTCGCCTCGACGACATCGGCCTGTGGACGCAACCCGGCATCTTCTCGTGGAACCGGATCGATCCCGGCACCGCCCTGCTGATCGAGACTCTGCCGGCGCTGTCGGGACGCGGCGCCGATCTCGGTTGCGGCCTGGGCATCCTCGCCCATGCCGTGCTCGCTTCGCCCAAGGTGACGGCGCTTGCCCTCGTCGACAACGATCGCCGGGCGGTCGAGGCATCCCGGCGCAACGTCGACGATCCGCGCGTGACGGTCAAATGGGCCGATGCCCGTGCCGCCGATGCGGTGCCGGAGCGCCTGGACTTCGTGGTGATGAACCCGCCCTTCCACGATGGCGGCGCCGAGGACCGGGCCCTCGGCCAAGCCTTCATCCGCCGCGCCGCCGCCGCCTTGCGGCCGGGCGGGACGCTCTGGCTCACCGCCAACACCCACCTGCCCTACGAGGCGACGCTGGCGGAGGTGTTTCGCGAGGTGACGCCCCGGGCCGCCGCGCAGGGCTACAAGATCCACGAGGCGCGCAAATGAGCGGCAAGGCGAAGGTCGCGTCGGTCCGGCTCGACCGGCTGCTCGCCAATCTCGGCTACGGCTCGCGCCGCGAGATCCAGATGCTGGCCCGGGCTGGGACGATCGTGCTCGACGGCACTCCGTTGCGCGACGCCGACCAGCGCATCGCCCTCGACCCGGACCTGCCGGGCCGCCTCACCGTCCAGACCAAGCCCCTCGACCCCCTGCCGGGCGTGGCCCTGATGCTGCACAAGCCGCTCGGCGTCACCTGCTCGCACAAGGAAGCGGGCCCGCTGATCTACGGTCTGCTTCCGCCGCGCTGGCGCCGCCGCGAGCCGCCGCTCTCGACCGTCGGCCGCCTCGACAAGGAGACCTCCGGCCTCCTGCTGCTGACCGACGACGGCGCGCTGCTGCACCGGATCATCTCGCCGAAGGCCAGCGTCTCGAAGCGTTACCAGGTGACGCTGGACCGGCCCTTGCGCGGGGACGAGGGCGCGATCTTTTCCTCCGGCACGCTGATGCTGGAGGGCGAGGAGAAGCCGCTGCTGCCGGTGACCCTGGAAGTTCATGGGCCGACGAGTGCCGCCGTGACGCTGACGGAAGGGCGTTATCACCAGGTCCGGCGGATGTTCGCGGCGGTGGGGAACCACGTCACGGCCCTGCACCGGGACCGGGTCGGCGCGCTGGACCTGCCGGCGGACCTGGAGCCCGGACAGTACAGGGTGATGGGGGAGGGGGATGTGGCGCGGGTGTTCGGCAATGGATAATAAATTAAAACTACCCGTTCTATTTTTTCTGCGTGCCTTATCTTGTCAAGAAATTAGTAATTTAACGCGATAATGGCAAATTCTAATTTTGATTATATCCAAAATCCCCTCTCGTTAAAAGCGCTTCTTTCCAGTGAGACTCGCGCTCAAGGATTATTTTGTCTTCCGTTCGAAAGGGCCAGGTCTCTAGTAGCGTCATTCGGAAATGTTCGCGTGCATAAGATATGCCTCTTTCGGCCATTAGATTGACTAAGGCTGCGTTCCATCCATGACCGGTTGCTGCATAAACTGACCAGCGCGACCATATTCCGACATCATTGTACGCCGATCCAACGTACTTCTTTCCAGTATTTTTATCGACGATTAAATAAACGCCTTTCATATTTTGCAAGGCCGTTTTTCAGTCCAGGCGATCAGTTCTAATAATAGTTTCAAGTGCAGTAAAATCCAAAACTACATTATCGAACCCAGTGAATGGAGCGCCTGAGTACGGTTCTTTTAATATTTCAGAGATACTAATTTTTTCTATGAGATTTTCGAGACAGAATGATTTGCCTTGCCCAATTTCTAGATGGATTTTTAGTCTTCCGATCAGATCGGAGCCTCGGTCGCAGGATGCAATCGTGTAAGACCGCCCGGCTGTTTGCTGTCGTGCAATTACCTCGAATATGCCACCGAAAAGCCAGATCCAGCGTTCCTGATATACGTCTATGAATGAAATGATGTGCCGACGATTAAAATCGTCCTTTTGTCCTCTCCACCTATTCCAATCAACCCAATCCTCTCTGTCACGAGTAAATAAATCTAGCGGTTGGTGCTCGCCGTTCCATCGGGCAGCGTGAAATTTGTAGTCTGATAAAATATCGATATCAAAAATTGATTGCATATTGAGGGGCATATATGGCCTCTATATTATTTAATGACCAAGTGAATCTTGGAGCGCTCAGGATTCAAAAGCACTGAAAGACGCTGACGTGTCTCAAGGCGAAGGCGTAGAAGTCAACCTCATCTGCCGATCCGCCTGCTTTGCCCAGGTCCCATGCCTGCTGCAGCCGATTCACTACCTCGGCCTGAGCCGACTGCCTAACGCATTTTTTCGTCTTCCACGACGACCTCTCATTTGTGCTAGAGTACTTCACGATCGCGTTGCAATCGTAAAGCTCTCTAGGTCTTTGATTTTGCCGCATTTTCTGCGACGAACCGGTATCCACTTCGTCGGAAAATGCTCTAGCGTGTCGACTCACGATTATAGTCGACGCGCTCCGCTTAGACGAGCCGCCCTCTCACCCCAACGTCGTCAGATCCTGGAACCAGTGCTGCGCCTGGGTGTACCCCTTCACCTTGGCCGAGAGGGCATGCGGGTTGGTGTCGTGCACGACCCAGACCTGCACCGCGTCGTCGACCACGATCTCGTGGATGCGCGCCAGCATCCGGTCCTGCTCGGCCGGGTCGAAGCTCGCCCGCACCGCGTCGCAGAGCTTGTCCACCTCCGGGTTGCGGTAGTGGCTCCAGTTCACGCCGGTCGGCGCGACCTGCTTCGAATCGTAGAAGCGCAGGATGGCGTAGAGCGGGTCCGAGGTGACGTAGGCGATGTTGCCGCCGGTGACGCCCTTCAGCGACGGATCGGCGGCGCCCTGGCGCCAGGCGGTGTAGGCCACTTCCAGCTCGACCGCCCGGAACTCCACCGCGATGCCGACCTCGGCCCAGCTCTGCTGCACGAACTCGTTGATCGGCAGCGACAACATCTGGCCCGAACCGCCGGTCGGGATGACGAAGGTCGTCCGCAACGGGTTCTGGACCGAGTAGCCCGCCTCCTTCACCAGCTTGCGCGCGGCATCGATGTCATAGCCGATCTTGAAGCCCGGCTTGCCGAACCACGGGCTGGAAGGCTGCACCTGTCCCGCGGCCGGCGTCGCGAGCCCGCCCAGCAGTGCCACCACGCCGTCACGGTCGATGGCGAGGTTGGCGGCCTTGCGCAGGCGCAGGTCGCGCCACGGGCTGCCCTCCAGCATCGACAGGTGATAGTTCCAGACATGCGGCGTGTCGTTGCCGGTCACCCGCATCCCCGCCGCCTTGAGACGCGGCACCGCGTCGGGAGCGGGCAGCTCGATCAGGTCGGCATTGCCGGAGAGGAGGGCGTTGGCGCGGGCCAGATCCTCCGGGATGCAGGCCAGCGTCAGCTTCGACAGCCGCGGCATGCGCTTCGGGTTCCAGTAGGTCGCGTTCGGCACCAGGTCGAGGCGCACCCGCGGCACCAGGGCGGCCAGCCGATAGGGGCCGGTGCCGGAAGGCTGGAAGGCGAACTTCGTCCAGTCCCGCCCGACCGCCTCGTACTGCGCCGGCGACGAGATCAGGAACCACAGCATCTGGTAGGGAAACAGCGCGTCGACCGCCTTGGTGGTGACCAGCACCGTCATGGCGTCGAGCTTCTTGTAGGAGGCCACCGAGGGCAGGCGCGGGCGCACCTGCGAGGCCTGCCGCTGGTCGTAATGCGGTGCCTTGGCGTCGAGCACCTTGTCGAAGTTCCAGATCACCGCGTCGGCATCGAACCCCGACCCGTCGTGGAATTTCACGCCCTCGCGCAGGCGGAAGACCCAGTTGCGGCGGTCCGCGGCGTCGCTCTCCCAGGAGGTGGCCAGCCCCGGCACCAGCTTGCCCGGCCGGTCGGCGACGTCGAGCTCCCAGGCGACCAGGGGATCGTAGAGGGTGAGTCCGGTGAACTGGTAGCCGCCCGCGCCCCGGTCCGGCTGGCCGGTGGTGAGCGGCAGGTCGAACAGCGAGATGCCGTAGGTCAGGCTGCCGGACGCGGTCCCTTCGGCTAAGACGGCGCCGGTCGGCCCGAGCGCCGCGAGGGCCGAGGCGCCGGCGAGCAACTGGCGGCGCGAGAGGGAGGCGTGATGCATCGAAAGAACCCTGGCTGGCATGCGGCCCGTCCGGCCGCGTTACGCGCCTGACGTCTGCAAGAGTCATGCTGCGAGAGGCGCGCAAGGCAGCGAGAGGCGCGCCAGGCAGGTGGGGGGTCGCGGGGACCCGGCGGGCGGGCGCCGGCCCACCTTCGAACCGGTCGCATAAAGACATCTTTATATCTTGATTGCCTCCCCGCCGGGGGGCTGCTATAGGCCCCACCGAACCGGCCGACACGGGAGACCGACCAATGCCGAGCACGAACGACTACATCGTCAAGGACATCGCCCTCGCCGATTTCGGCCGCAAGGAGATCGCGATCGCCGAGACCGAGATGCCCGGCCTGATGGCCGTGCGCGAGGAATACGCCGCGAGCCAGCCGCTGAAGGGCGCCAAGATCGCCGGCTCGCTGCACATGACGATCCAGACGGCGGTGCTGATCGAGACCCTGAAGGCTCTCGGCGCCGACATCCGCTGGGTGTCGTGCAACATCTACTCGACCCAGGACCACGCCGCCGCCGCCATCGCCGCCGCCGGCATCCCGGTCTTCGCCATCAAGGGCGAGACCCTGAAGGATTACTGGGACTACACCGCCAAGCTGTTCGAGTGGCATGACGGCGGCATGCCGAACATGATCCTCGACGACGGCGGCGACGCCACGATGTTCGTGCATCTGGGCCTGCGCGCCGAGCAGGGCGACACCGCCTTCCTCGACAAGCCGGGCTCCGAGGAGGAGGAGATCTTCTTCGCGCTCTTGAAGCGTATGCTGGCCGAGAAGCCGAAGGGCTGGTTCGCCGGCCTCGCCGACGCGATCAAGGGCGTCTCGGAGGAGACCACCACCGGCGTGCACCGCCTGTACCTGCTCGCCAAGGAGGGCAAGCTCCTCTTCCCGGCGATCAACGTCAACGATTCGGTCACCAAGTCGAAGTTCGACAACCTCTACGGCTGCCGCGAATCGCTGGTCGACGGCATCCGCCGCGGCACCGACGTGATGATGGCCGGCAAGGTCGCGATGGTCGCGGGCTTCGGCGACGTCGGCAAGGGCTCGGCCGCCTCGCTCCGCAACGCCGGCTGCCGCGTCCTGGTCTCGGAGGTCGACCCGATCTGCGCGCTCCAGGCCGCGATGGAGGGCTACGAGGTCACCACCATGGAGGATGCCGCCCCGCGCGCCGACATCTTCGTCACCGCGACCGGCAACAAGGACGTCATCACCCTCGACCACATGCGGGCGATGAAGGACCGGGCCATCGTCTGCAACATCGGCCACTTCGACAACGAGATCCAGGTCGCGGGTCTCAAGAACCTGAAGTGGCAGAACATCAAGCCGCAGGTCGACGAGATCGAGTTCGCCGACGGCCACCGCATCATCCTCCTGTCGGAGGGCCGCCTGGTGAACCTCGGCAACGCCATGGGCCACCCGTCCTTCGTGATGTCGGCCTCCTTCACCAACCAGACGCTCGCCCAGATCGAGCTCTGGACCAACCAGGGCAAGTACGACAAGAAGGTCTACACCCTGCCCAAGGCCCTCGACGAGAAGGTCGCGGCGCTGCATCTCGAGAAGATCGGCGTCAAGCTGACCAAGCTGCGCGACGATCAGGCTGCCTATATCGGCGTCAGCCAGTTCGGCCCGTTCAAGCCCGATCACTACCGTTACTGATAAGGTTCCCATCACGTCGTGATGGAATCGGGAGCCCGGCCGCGAGGCCGGGCTCTTCTTTTCGCGTGCGGGCGTTTGTACGGCGGTTGTATAGTCGTGGCTTGCGTCAATGTTCTTTGTTTGTTCTGAAGCAGGTGTGGCATTTCTGTGCCCTTGACGATGCTCCGTGCCGGCATCGCCGGCCTCCGCCCAATTCCCCTCTTCCGGGCCGAATCCGCACCGCGCTAAACTCCGGGCGAATCTCTGGAGAGGGAGCCGTTCCGCGGTCGCGGGCGGCGCCGGCGTTCATCGAGGCGTAGCGTTCAGGTCGTGAGGCGTGCCGGTCCGGGCGAGGGCCGGTGCGCCGGTACGCGTGGAGACCGACGGATCATGGGGGTTGGACGTACGCCGCGGCGGCTCGGCGGCCGCGCGGGTGCCGGCATCTTGGGCGGCGCGCTCGGCCTCGCGGCCGCCGCCCAGGCGGCGGAGACCGCCCCGGGCCTGCACGCGCACAACGCCGTGGGCTTCGCGGTGCTGATCGGCCTGACGATCTTCGCCACCATCCTGTCGCTGCTCTACCTGCGCGAGCGAGCCCGCTGGGCCCGGCGCGAGCACACCCTGACCGCCGAGCTCGCCGAGCTGCGCGGCGCCCACGACCGGGCCGAGCTGCTGCTCGGCTCCGAACCGCAGGTGGTGGTGACCTGGGACGCCCGCGGCGAGCCGCTGGTCGAGGGCGATGTCGGCATCACGGCGGACGGGGCGCGGCCGGGCTCGGTCCGCCGGGTGCTCGCCTTCGGGGCCTGGCTCGTCCCCGGTGACGCCGCCGCCCTCGATTCGGCGGTCGAGAGCTTGCGCGGGCGCGGCGAGCGCTTCCGCCGCACGGTCCACACGGTCCAGGGCCGCACCATCGAGGCGATGGGCCAGGCGGTGGGCGGCCAGGCGCTCCTGCGCCTGCGCGAGCTCACCGGCGAGCGCCGGGAGCTGGTCGAGCTGCGCGCCACCCTGGAGGAGGCCCGCCACGGCCTGGGGGCGCTCGCCGGGCTTCTCGACGCGATCCCGCAGCCGGTCTGGCGCCGCGGCCGCGACGGGCGGCTGGCCTGGGCCAATGCCGCCTACCTCGCCGCGGCGGAAGCCGCCGACGTTGCCCAGGCGGTGCGCGAGGGGGTGGAGCTGCTCGAGCGCCAGGCCCGCGAGGAGGCGGAGCGCCGCCGCTCCCGCGGCATCCCCGGTCCGCTGCGGGTCTCCGCCGTGGTGGCGGGCGCGCGCCGCACCCTCGACGTGACCGAGGTGGCGACCGAGGCCGGCACCGTCGGCATCGCGGTCGACGTGTCGGAGCTCGAGCGGCTGCGCGCCGACCTGCAGCGCCAGATGGACGCCAACGTCCGCACCCTCGACCAGCTGCCCACCGCCGTCGCGATGTTCGACGCGCGCCAGCAGCTGATCTTCCACAACGCCGCGTACCGCCAGCTCTGGGACCTCGACCCCGCCTTCCTGGAGGGGCAGCCCCTCGACGGCGAGATCCTCGACACCCTGCGCAACGCCCGCAAGCTGCCCGAGCAGGCGGATTTCCGCACCTGGAAGTCCGGGGTGCTCGCCGCCTACCGGGCCGCGGAGGCGCAGGAGACCTGGTGGCACCTGCCCGACGGGCGGACGCTCCGCGTCCTCGCCGACCCGAACCCGCAAGGGGGGCTCACCTACCTGTTCGAGGACGTGTCCGAGCGGGTCCACCTCGAATCGCGCTACAACGTGCTGATGCAGGTGCAGAGCGAGACGCTCGACACCCTGCGCGAGCCGGTGGCGGTGTTCGGCACCGACGGGCGGCTGAAATTCGCCAACCGGGCCTTCGCCCAGGTCTGGCGCATCGGCCCGGAGATGCTGGAGGTCCAGCCCCATATCGACCAGGTGATCGCGGTCTGCCGCACCTTGAGCCCGGCCGAGGAGCCGTGGGCGCAGATCCGCGAGGCGGTGACCGGCCTGGTGGACGCCCGCCGCGGCCTCGCCTGCCGGCTGGCGCTGGCCGACGGCACCATGCTCGACTGCGCCGCCGAGCCGCTGCCCGACGGCGCGACGCTCCTCACCCACATCGACGTGACGGCAAGCGTCAACGTCGAGCGGGCGCTGACCGACAAGAACGAGGCCCTGGAGCGCACGACGCGGCTGCGCGACGAGTTCGTGCACCACGTCTCCTACGAGCTGCGCTCGCCGCTCACCAACATCATCGGCTTCACCGAACTGCTCGGCGACGAGACCGTCGGCGCCCTCAACCCGCGCCAGCGCGAATATGCCGACCACATCATGCGCTCCTCGGCGGCGCTCCTCGTCATCATCAACGACATCCTCGACCTCGCCTCGATCGATGCCGGCTCGATGGAGCTGACGCGCGAGCGGGTCGACGTGCAGACCACCATCGCGGCGGCGGTGCGGGGCATCGGCGACCGCCTGGCGGAGGCCGACATCGCCCTCGTCCTCGACGTGCCGGCCGACATCGGCAGCTTCGTCGCCGACGGCAAGCGCATCCGCCAGATCCTGTTCAACCTGCTCTCCAACGCGGTCGGCTTCTCGGCCCCGGGCCAGCAGGTCCGGGTCTGCGCCCGCAAGGACGGCGAGAGCCTGGTGCTGGAGGTGGTCGACCAGGGCCGCGGCATGCCGCCCGAGGTGATGGCGCGGGTCTTCGAGCGCTTCGAGAGCAACACCCTCGGCACCCGCCACCGCGGCGTGGGCCTCGGCTTGTCGATCGTGCGCTCCTTCGTCGAGCTGCATGGCGGGCGCATCGACATCGCGTCCTCCCCCGGCGCCGGGACCCGGGTCACCTGCACCTTCCCGGTCGGTGACGGGGAGGTCCATCTGGCGGCGGCCGAATAGCCGGCAGGGCGGCCGCCGCGACGGTGTGTTTCGTGCCGGCGGGTGACGGAGTCAGGAAATTCCGGCACCTTGCGCGCGTTATGTCGGGCGCGCTGTCGCACGGCCCCGGGAAGCGCCGGGAAAGGTTAAGGTTCATGGGCTATCAAGGGGCTCGACGCCCGGACGGGCCCGTGAGCGAGGATGGCGGAGTGGACCAGGAGGGCATGGCCGAGCGCACACCCTGGGAGATCGTGCTGCCGGACGAGAGCGCGACCGAGGATCTCGGCCGTTTCCTCGCCGAGATCCTGCGGCCCGGTGACCTGGTGGCGCTCTCCGGCGGGCTCGGCGGCGGCAAGACGACGCTGGCCCGGGCGATCATCCGCGAGGTCGTCGGCGATCCGAAGCTCGAAGTGCCGAGCCCGACCTTCACGCTCGTGCAGCCCTATGAGGGCCGTGACGGGCAGGCGGTGGTCCATGCCGACCTCTACCGCCTGCGCGGGTCCGACGAGCTGGTCGAGCTCGGCTTCGACGAGCTGACCGATCGGGCGATCGCCCTCGTCGAGTGGCCGGACCGGCTGCCGCCGCGCCACGGCCCGACGCTCGCCATCGACCTCTCCCTCAAGCCCGAATTCGGCGACGATGCGCGCCTCGCCCGCCTGATCGGCGGCGGAGGCCTCGGCGGCCGGCTGATGCGGGCCCGCGCCTTGCGCGTCCTCCTCGACCGCTCCGGCTGGGGCGAGGCCGAGCGCACCCACATGCAGGGCGACGCGTCGAGCCGGTCCTACGAGCGCCTGATCAACCCGGACGGCACCAGGGCCGTGCTGATGATCTCGCCGCCGAAGCCCGACGGGCCGCCTTTGCGGGACGGCAAGCCCTACAGCGCCATCGTCCACCTCGCCGAGAGCGTGCACGCCTTCGTGGCCATGGATCGCGGCCTGCGGGCCCTGGGGCTCAGCGCGCCCAAGATCCTCGGCGAGGACCTGGAGGCGGGGCTCCTGATCCTGGAAGACCTCGGCACCGAGCCGGTGATCGACCAGAACGGCCCTCGCCCCGAGCGCTACGCCGAGGCCGTGAAGGTGCTGGCGCGCCTGCACGGCACGACCCTGCCCGCCGTGCTGCCGGTGGCCGAGGGCCGCGACCACGTGCTGCCGCCTTACGACCGCGAGGCCCTGCTGTTCGAGGCCGAGCTCCTGCCCGAATGGTACGCGCCCTTCATCGCCAACTCGCCGCTGGCGCCGGCCGCCCGGGCCTCCTTCGTGGCGGCCTGGAGCGAGGCCTTGGACGGCCTGGAGGGCGAGGCCCGGACCTGGACCCTGCGCGACTACCACTCGCCCAACCTGATCTGGCTGCCCGAGCGCGACGGGATCGAGCGCATCGGCCTCATCGACTTCCAGGACGCGGTGCTGGGCCACCCGGCCTACGACGTCGCCTCGCTCCTCCAGGATGCGCGGGTCGATGCCAGCGCCGAGTTCGAGCTGCGCCTGCTCGGCCTCTACGCCCGCGAGCGCAAGTTGCGCGACCCCGAGTTCGACGTGCAGGGCTTCGCCCGCGCCTATGCGGTGCTGGGGGCCCAGCGCGCCACCAAGATCCTCGGCATCTTCGCCCGCCTCGACCGGCGCGACGGCAAGCCGGGCTACCTCGCCCACCTGCCGCGCATCGAAGGCTACCTCGCCCGCAATCTCGCCCACCCGGCGCTCGCCCGCGTCAGGGCCTGGTACGCCGCGCATCTGCCGCGCCTCTGCCCCGAACCCTGACCGCCCCGTGTCACGAACCCCATCCGCGATGACCGATTTCTCGAGCAATGCCGTGACGCGCGCCTTCGTGCTGGCCGCGGGCCTCGGCAAGCGCATGCGCCCGATCACCGCCACCACGCCCAAGCCCCTGGTCGAGGTCGCCGGCAAGTCGCTGGTCGACTACGCCCTCGACCGGGTGGCCGAGGCCGGGATCCCGGAGGCGGTGGTGAACGTGCATTACCTCGCCGACCTGATGGAGGCGCATCTGGTGCGCCGCCGCGGCCCGCCGCTCATCACGATCTCGGACGAGCGCGGGACGCTGCTCGAGACCGGCGGCGGGGTGAAGAAGGCGCTGCCGCATCTCGGCGCGGCGCCCTTCATGGTGCTGAACTCCGATTCGTTCTGGCTCGAAGGGCCGCAGCCGAATCTCGGCCGCCTGGTCGCCGCCTGGGAGCCGGAGCGGATGGACATGCTGCTGCTGCTGGCCTCCGCCGCCACCAGCCTCGGCTATGACGGGCCGGGCGACTTCCACATGGACAAGGAAGGACGCCTGACCCGCCGGGCCGAGCGCGAGGTCGCGCCCTTCGTCTATGCCGGCGTCGCGATCCTGAAGCCCGAGCTGTTCGCCGACACGCCGGAGGGCTCGTTCTCCCTCAACCTGCTGTTCGACCGCGCCATCGCGGCCGAACGCCTGTTCGGGCTTCGCCTCGACGGGCAATGGCTGCATGTCGGCACCCCCGAGGCCCTGCGCGACGCCGAGGAGCGGGTGAAGGCGAGTGCGACGCAGCCGTAAGGGGGCGTGCGGCTGATCCGGACCGGCTGCTGGTCGAGTCGGCTGCCCGCATCCAACCCCGCCATCGTCATCCCGGGGCCGCGCGGCGGAACCCGCGCTCCATGACCGCTGACGTTGCTGGTTGAAGCGGAACGCATTCCGCCCGGTTCTGCTTCGTCAGCGGTTATGGATCCGGGTTCTCGCCTTCGGCAGGTCCCGGGATGACGTTCAGGGACGTCGAGAGAGGGCTGGTTCGACTTGGCCACGTCAATCAAGCGCACACGGATCCGCATGCCCCCCGGCTTCTCGATCGGCCCGCTCGACGACCTCACCGCGGTGCTGGCGCTCAACACCGCCCACGCCGCCGAGACCTCGCTGCTCGACGAGGTCGCCCTGAGGGCGCTGATCGAGCAGGCCTTCCTGGCCGCAACCGTCACGGGGCCCGACGGCCTCGCCGCCTTCCTGATCGCCCTCGACCAGGACGCGACCTATGCCAGCCCGAACTTCCGCTGGTTCCAGGCCCGCTACCCGCGCTTCGTCTATGTCGACCGGATCGTCACGGCCCCGGCCTGGAGGGGCCGCGGGCTCGCCCGGGCGCTCTACGAGGACCTGTTCGCGCGAGCCCAGGCCGCCGGTCACGCGCGCATCGCCTGCGAGGTGAACCGCCTGCCGCCCAACCCCGGCTCCGACGCCTTCCACGCCGCCCTCGGCTTCTCCGAAGCCGGCACCGCCGCGATCCATGGCGGGTCCAAGACCGTCCGCTACCTCCTGCGCGAGGCCGCCCGGTGAGCCAAGGCCGCGTCTTCACCATCGCGCCGGGTTCGCGCTTCCTCGACACCTTGGCCGAGGCGCTGCTCTCCGGCCGTCTCGTCGGGGATCTGGCCGGCGGGCCGTTCGGGCTCGCCGCGGTCACCCTCTACCTGCCGACCCGCCGCGCCGCCCGGGCGCTCGCCGCCATCCTCGCCAGGGAATGCGGCCCGGCGGCGCTCCTGCCCCGCATGGTGCCCCTCGGCGAGGCCGACGAGGCGGAGCTCGACCTCCTCTCCGCCCCGCAGGCCGAGCGCCGCGACGACGTCCTGCGCCCGCCGATCCCCGCCCTGGAGCGCCGGCTGATCCTCGCGCGCCTCGTCCAGGCCTGGGCCGGCACGGTCGACCGCCAGCTCCTGCCCCTCGGTGACGAGGTGCCGTTCCGGGTGCCGTCCTCGCCGGCGGACGCGATCGGCCTCGCCGCCGACCTCGAAGGGCTGATGGATTCTCTCACCGTCGAGGGCCTGCCCTGGGAGGACATCGCGGGCGCCGTCGAGGCGGAGCATTCGCGCTACTTCTCCCTCACCCTCGACTTCGTGCGCATCGCCGCCGAGCATTGGCCGGCGATCCTGGCCGATCGCGGGGTCAGCGATCCGGTCCAGCGCGGCCGCGCCCTGGTGCTCGCGGAAGCCGCCCGCCTCACCCGCGAGCGCCCGGCCGACCCGGTGGTCGTCGCCGGCTCGACCGGCTCGGTCCCGGCCACCGCCCGGCTCATCACCGCCATCGCCGGCCTGCCCCGCGGTGCCGTGGTGCTGCCGGGCCTCGACCGCGACCTCGATGCCGCCGGCTGGGCCGCGATCGATCCCGGCGGCGACGGCGAGGCGGCGGCCCACGCCCATCCGCAGGCGGTCCTGCATCGCCTGGTGGGCAAGGGCTTCCTCGCCCTCGACCGGGCCGAGATCATCCCCCTGGGCACCCCGACACCGGCCGCCGCGGCGCGGGCCGGGCTGATGTCGCAGGCCCTGCGCCCGGCCGAGACCACCGATGCCTGGGCCGACCTCGATCCGGCATTCCGACAAACCCTCGCCCGCGACGGGGCTGCCGGGATCCGGGTGGTCGAGGCCGCCGACGAGCGCGAGGAGGCCCTCGCCATCGCGGTGGCCCTGCGCGAGGCCCTGGAGCAGCCGGACCGTACCGCCGCCCTGATCACGCCGGACCGCGCCCTGGCGATCCGGGTCGCGGCCGAGCTCAGGCGCTGGGGCATCGTCGCCGACGATTCGGCGGGCGAGCCCCTGGCCCGCAGCCCGGCCGGGCGCCTGTCGCGGCTCGCCGCCGACGTCGCGGCGCTCGATGCCAAGCCCGAGCGGGTGCTGGCGCTCCTCGCCCATCCGCTGGTGCGCCTCGGGCTGACCCGGGCGGAGGTCGAGCGGGCGGCGAGCGCGCTGGAGATCGGCGTCTTGCGCGGCCCCGCCCCGGCCAAGGGATTCTCGGGCATCGAGCAGGCCCTGGCGCTCGCCCGGACCGAGGAGCGCCCGCACGATCCCCGTCCGCGGCGGCGCCTCGCCCCGGAGGATTGGGCGGCGGCGGAGGACGTGCTGCTGCGCCTCTCGGTCGCCTTCCGGGACTTCTTCGCCGACGAGGACGACGCGCCCGACGACCTCATCGCCATCGCCAGGAACCACCGCGCCGCCTGCGACCTCCTGATGGAGGGGGCCGAGGAGGACGAGGCGGAGCCCGACGCCTCCGTGGCGGTGCTCGACGCCCTGTTCGACGACATGGACATGGCGGAGCCCGGCCTGCTCGCCGGTCGCTTCTCCGACTACCCCGCCTTCTTCACCGCGCTCGCCCGGGAGCGGGTGGTGTCGCGCCGCAATGCCAGCCCGCATCCGCGGCTGCGCATCCTCGGCCTGCTGGAGGCGCGGCTCCTCTCCGTCGACCGGGTGGTGCTCGGCGGCCTCGACGAGGGGGTCTGGCCGCCCAAGGCCGAGACCGACGCCTTCCTCAACCGGCCGATGCGCGGCCGGGTCGGCTTAGCCCCGCCGGAGCGGCGCCTGGGCCAGACCGCGCACGACTTCGTCCAGGCGCTCGGCTGCCCCGACGCGATCATCACCCGGGCGCATAAGCGCGAGGGCGCGCCGACCGTGCCGTCGCGCTTCCTCCAGCGCCTGCGCGCCTTCGCGGGCGAGGACGCCTGGAAGGGGCTGGTGACGGAGGGGCAGCATTTCCGGTCGCTCGCCGCCGCGATCGATGCCGGAACCGCCCCCTTGCCGCCGCGCCTGCGCCGCCCGGCACCCCGGCCCGACCCGGCCCTCTTCCCGCGCTCGCTCAGCGTCACCGAGATCGAGACCCTGGTGCGCGATCCCTACGGGATCTTCGCCCGCCACGTGCTCGGCCTCGACGCGCTCGAGCCGGTGGCGGTGCAGCCGAGCGCCAGCGACCGCGGCACCATCGTGCACGCGGTGCTCGGCGGCTTCGCGGAGCGCTTCCCGGAGGGCCTGCCCGCCCTCGACGAGGCCGACCAGGTTCTCTACGCGCTGGCCGCCGACGCCTTCGCGCCGATCTCCGACGCCTATCCGGAACTCTACGCCGAATGGTGGCCGCGCTTCGTGCGCCTGGCCGAAGCCTTCCTCGCCTGGGAGGCCGAGCGCCGTCCCGGCCTTCGCCGCGTCCACGCGGAAGCCGGCGGGCGCTGGACTCTCGACGTCCCGGGCGGCCACGTCCTGACGCTCCGTGCCCGCGCCGACCGGATCGAGACCCGCCGCGACGGCGGGCACACCATCATCGACTTCAAGACCGGCCAGCCGCCGAGCGCCCGCGAGGTCTTCGCCGGCTTCTCGCCCCAACTGACGCTGGAGGCCGCGATGCTGCGCGCCGGCGCCTTCAAGGGCCTGAAGCCCGCCGCCGAGACGCCGGACCTCCTCTACATCCGCGCCGGCGGCGGCAAGACGCCGCTCGACCCCGCGCCGCTCAAGCCCCCGCGGGGCGACGGACGCACGCTCCCCGAGCTGGTCGACGCCCATGTCGCGGGCCTGCGCCAGCTCGTCGGGGCGTTCATGGCCGGGGAGGCCTCCTACCTGTCCCGGCCCTACCCGAAATACGCCAAGGCCTACTCGGATTACGACCACCTGGCGCGGGTCAGGGAGTGGTCTCTGGTCGAGGGAGAGGAATGAGGGGGGCTTGTTAGTCCCAGTGCCCCCAAAGCCACGCTTTCCGAAATCCCTGTGCATCGCCTCCCGATCCCGCTTGAGGCAACGCCCTGTTGAGTGCGAGCGCGGCAGCATGGCCGTGTGGTCTCGGCGGGAGTGCGGATGGGTATCGAGGGCTTCGTCGTCGACGGGCTGACGCAGGCGGCGCAGCGCCGGGCCGCGGATCCGCGGGCCTCGGCCTGGGTGTCGGCCAATGCGGGGGCGGGCAAGACCAAGGTGCTCACCGACCGGGTGGTGCGCCTGCTGCTGCACGGTGCGGCCCCGGCCAAGATCCTCTGCCTCACCTTCACCAAGGCGGCCGCCGCCAACATGGCGATCCGGGTGTTCGAGCGCCTCGGCCGCTGGGTGACCCTCGACGAGGCGGCGTTGCGCGCGGAGCTGACGGTGCTGGAGGGCGAGGCGCCGGACGGCGCCACCCTGCGGCGGGCGCGGCGCCTGTTCGCGCGGGCGGTCGAGACGCCGGGCGGGCTCAAGATCGAGACCCTGCACGCGCTCTGCGAGCGGCTGCTGCACCTCGTGCCGTTCGAGGCCAACGTGCCGGCCCGCTTCGTGGTGCTGGACGAAGCCCAGACCCGGGAGGCGATCGACCGCACCATCGACAACGTGCTGGCCGACGCGGTCGATGCGCGCCATCAGGAGCTCGCAACGGCGCTGGCCCTCGTCGCCCCCGAGGCGGCGGGCGAGGCCCTGCGCCGGGCGATGACGGCGGCGGTGCAGAATCGCGGCCTGATCGGCCATCCGGACGGGCTGCCGGCCCGCCTCGCCGCCTTGCGCGACGCGCTGGGACTTGCCCCCGACGAGACCCTGGCGGCGATCGAGGCCCGGATGCTCGAAGGCGGGCCGGACCTCGCCGGCCTGATCGAGGCCCTGCGCACGGGCAAGGCCAACGACGAGAAGCGCGCCGACGCGCTGGCGCTCGCGGCCACCGCCACCGGACCGGCCCGGCTGACGCTCACCCTCGCGGCCTTCTTCAAGGACGAAGGCGAGGGCGACCCCTACGCCGCCTCCTCGCTCGGCACCAAGGCGGTGCCGGCGGCGGCCAAGGAGGCGCTGCTGGCCGAGCAGGCCCGGCTCGGCGCCTTGCGCGACCGCCTGAAGGCCGCCCGGGCCTATACCCGCACCGAGGCGCTGTTCACCCTGGCGGCCGAGATCCATCGCCGGATGGAGGCGCAGAAGGCGCGCCTCGGCGCCCTCGATTTCGACGACCTGATCCACAAGACGCTGGACCTGCTGACGCGGGTCGATTCGGCCTGGGTGCTGTACAAGCTCGACCGCGGCGTCGACCACGTTCTGATCGACGAGGCGCAGGACACCAACCCGCAGCAATGGGAGATCCTGCGCCGGATCACCGAGGATTTCTGTGCAGGCGAAGGGGCCCGCGAGGCGGGGAACGGGCTCGCCCGCACCCGCTTCGCCGTCGGCGACCCCAAGCAGTCGATCTACAGCTTCCAAGGAGCCGCGCCGGAGGAATTCGAGACCACGCGGCGGGCCTGGCGGCGGGAATCGGAAGGGGCGGGGTTACCCTTCGCCGATGTCGGCCTCACCCTGTCCTTCCGCTCGGCGATCGGGGTTTTGCGGGCGGTCGACGCCACCTTCGCGATCGGGGACCATTATCGCGGCCTGTCCTTCGGCGACACGGCGGTCGGCACGGTGCATTCCACCGCCCGGGTGCGGGCGCCGGGCCAGATCGAGCTGTGGCCGGTCGAGCGGCCGAGCGCCGAGGAGGAGCCCGATGCCTGGACCCACCCGGTCGACGCGATCGAGGCCGGGGCGCCGGCCCTGGTGGCCGCCCGCCGGGTCGCGAAGGCCGTGCGGCTCTGGACCACGCAAGGCGACGAATCCGGCCGGGTCTGGCGTCCCGGCGAGGTGTTGATCCTGGTGCGCAAGCGCTCGGCGGCCTTCGAGGGCGTGATCCGGGCGCTCAAGGCCGAGGGCGTCCCGGTGGCCGGCCAGGACCGCCTCGACATCGCCGCCCATATCGCGGTCCTCGACCTCGTGGCCGCCGGCCGCGCCGCCCTGCTGCCGCAGGACGACCTGACGCTGGCGACCGCCCTCAAGACGCCGCTCGTCGGCCTCACCGACGAAGACCTCGTCGGCATCGCGGCGGGCCGCGACCCGGCCGAGTCCCTGGTCGCGGCGCTGCGCCGCCGGGCGCAAGCCGGCGATTCGGCGGCGATGCGCGGCGTCGCGGCCCTCGACGGCTGGGCGGCGCTCGCCCGGGCGCATGGGCCGTTCGGCTTCTACGCCGAGCTTCTCGGGCCGCTGGGGGGCCGGGCGCTGCTGGTCCAGCGCCTCGGCGGCGAGGCAGGCGACGCCATCGACGTCTTCCTCACCGCCGCCGCCCAGGCCGAGGCCGGGCCGGACGCCCCCTCGCTCACCGGCTTCCTGTCCCGCTACGCCCCGAGCGGCGGGCGCGATGCCGGCGGCCACACGGTGAAGCGCGACCTCGACTCCGCCCGCGACGAGGTGGGGGTGATGACGGTGCACGGTGCCAAGGGCCTGGAGGCGCCGCTGGTCCTGGTGCTCGACGGCTGCGACGCGCTCGGCCGCGACCCGGCCCTGATCCCGATGCGGCTGAAGGACGGCAGCACCGTGCCGGTCTGGTCGAGCGCCAAGGCCCATGACAGCCCGGCGATCACCGCCGCCCGTGACGCGCTCCACGCCAAGGCCGGGGAGGAGCATAACCGCCTGCTCTACGTCGCCATGACCCGGGCCAAGGACCGGCTGGTGATCGCGCCCTATGCCGGCAACGACAAGGAGACCCCGGCCGAGGCCTGGTGCGAGATGATCCGGCGCGGTCTCGTCGCCGCTTTCGGCGGCGTCGAGGTGGCGGAGATGCCCTATGGCCCGGCGGAGAGCTGGCGCGAGGGCGCCGCCCTCCCGGAGCCGCCCGCCACCACCGTGCCGGTGCCCGAGCCCGAGGCCGTGCCGGACTGGCTCCACCGCCCGGTCGCGATCGAGGCCGAGCCGCTGCCGCCCCTGCGCCCCTCGGGCTTAGGTGCCGCCGACGAGCCGCGCCGCTCGGATGCCCGGTCCAGCGACCCGGCGGCGCGCCGCCGCGGCGTCCTGGTCCATTCCCTGCTGGAGCACCTGCCGGGTCTCGTGCCCGAGCGCCGGCCGGCCGCCGCGGAGGCCTTCGTGGCCGCCCGCGCGCCCGGCCTCGATGCGGGCAGGCGGGCCGCCATCGCCGCGGAGGCCCTGCGGCTCCTCGACGATCCCGACCTCGCGGTGTTGTTCGGGCCCGCGGCCCAGGCCGAGGTGACGCTCGCCGGCAGCATCGTGGTCGGGGGAGTTCTGCGCCCGGTGCATGGCCGGGTCGACCGCATCGCCGTGACGGAGGAGGCGGTCTGGCTCGTCGATTTCAAGACCGGCCGCCCGCCCGCGGAGGGCGCGCCGACGCCCCGGGGCCAGGCGGCGCAGGTCGCGCTCTATGCGCGCCTCCTGGCGACGATCTATCCGGGCCGCGCGCTCCACCCGCTCCTGGCCTGGACCGCCGGCCCGGTCCTGCGCCGCCTCACCCCGGAGGACTGCGCTGCCGCCCTCGACACGCTGGCGTGAGCGACTGTGCGCCGGCACACGGGCAGAGCGGGGATGGCTTGGCCGTTGCGCTTGATCGGTGCCCGCCCGGTTCTTACCTTCACCCTCACGCGGGCCGGTCCGCAGCGTTGGCCGGCTTCTTGACCGAAAAGGATGAGTGCGATGGCGACCGTGAAGGTGACCGACGCGAGCTTCGAGCAGGACGTTCTGCAATCGGCGGAGCCCGTCGTGGTCGATTTCTGGGCCGAGTGGTGCGGCCCCTGCCGTGCGATCGGCCCGGCGCTGGAGGAGATCTCCAGTGAGATGAACGGCCGGGTGAAGATCGCCAAGGTCAACGTGGACGAGAACCCCGAGATCTCGGCCAAGTACGGCATCCGCTCGATCCCGACCCTGATGCTGTTCAAGGGCGGCGAGCTCGCCGGGCAGAAGGTCGGCGCCGCCCCGAAGGGCGACCTGTTCCGCTGGATCCAGGCCAGCGCCTGACCGCACCAGCAGAGACGACGACGGTGAGCCCGGCCCGTGAGGCCGGGCTTTCTTGTCTGGGGCAAGATTGTCCGTTGATCGGTCCGTAGACCGACAAGGCGCGGGATCCCGTTTCCCGTGTGGGAGAGGGGAGAGGCGCTCTCTTTTCACTCGAACGGGTCACCCCCGCCGCAGCAGCGGCCGCGCGCTGCCCGGCCCATAGGCCACCCAGATCGCATCGCAAGCCGCGCGCCGGTCGCGCCGCAGCCGGGCGTCGAGGTCGTCGAGGGCGGCCTGGAGGCGGACGGAGCGGGTCTTCTGGAAGAAGTCGGCGTGGTTGAGCTGCGCCTGCGACGAGAAGGCCCGGAAATGCTCGGCATCGATCCGGACGCCGTCGCAGCGGCGGCTGGCGAGGTCGGCCTCGATCCCGGAGAGCAGGACCGGATCCTGCGGCGTCGCCTGTTCCCGATGCGGCTGGGCCGTCAGGCCGAAGGCGATCCAGGCGATCACGGCGAGGGATGACCGGAGAATCATGGACGGGCTCATGACGCGCGGATGACGAGTCTGCCCCGAGAACCGGCGATCAAAATCCCGGTTCCTGCCCCCGCGCCCCGCCATGTGCGCCGGCGCACGCCGGCTGTCGCCGTCAGGCCGGGTCGCGCTCGATCCAGGACGGGTCCATCGCCGACATGTCCTCGTCGAAGGGCGGCGGTGCCGATGCCTCGCCCCGGATCAGGGTCTCGGCCTCGTCATGGTCGACGTCGCGCATCTGCTCGGCCAGCAGCGCGAGGTAGCTCGCCGCGGCCGCGGTGCCGAACAACTCGGCGAAGCGGGCATGGGCCACGGCCGTCATGGTCTCGACGACCGCTTCGGGCGGGCTGCCGGCCCCGACGGCGTTGTCGAACACCGCCCGCCAGGCGCGGGACAGGCGCTCGCGCAACTCGAAGGTGTCGTCCAATGTCTCGCCAGGGTCGGAGCTCTCGTCCACGGTCGGCCTCTCCGGGCCGGGAACGGCCTGTCGCGAGTATGGGCCGGGAGGCCCGCGGTTTCCAGGCGGCGAGGGGTGCCATCCGGGCGCGTCCGGTGCAATACCGCGGCCGGCGGTCCTGATGGGGCCGTCCGGACACCGCAGAGACGTGAGAGCCCGATGAAACTCTACGGCACCAGCCTGTCGCCCTTCGTCCGCAAGGTGCTCGTCGTCCTCGCCGAGAAGGGCATCGAGGTCCGGCACGTGCCGCTGCGCTTCCACGATCCCGATCCGCGCTTCCGGGCCGCCAGCCCGTTCGGTAAGATCCCGGCGCTGGAGGACGAGGAGCTTCGCCTCGCCGATTCCTCGGCGATCATCCATTACCTGGAGCGCAAGCACCCGGAGCCGGCCATGCTGCCGCGCGAGGCGCGCGATCTCGGCCGGGCGATCTGGTTCGACGAACTCGGCGATACCGAGCTGTTCCCGCTCCTGGTCAAGCCCTTCGTGCAGCGGGTGCTGCGGCCGCAGCTCATGAACCAGCCCTGCGACGAGGCCGTGGTGGCCAAGTGCATGACCGAGGAACTGCCGCGGCTCTTCGATTATCTCGAAGGGGTGATCGACGGGCCCGCTCTCGTCGGCGGCGCCTTCGGTCTGGCCGACATCTCGGTCGCGACCGGCTTCCACAACCTCCATCTCGCGGGCGAGGCCGTCGATGCGGGGCGCTGGCCGCGTCTGGCGGCCTATGTGGCGGCGATCCTGGAGCGCCCGTCGTTCAAGACGGCGATCGCGGCCCGGCAGGGCTGAAGGAAGGGGGAAGAGGGGGCGGTCGCGTCCCCTCTCTCAGCGCCCCTTGGCGCTGCGGCGGTAGAAGCCGTCGACCTGGGACTGCGCTTCGGCCCGGTCCCGCTCGTTGGCGGCCGCCATCGCCTGCTCCTGCAGGGTGACGATCCACTGGTCCTTCGGGCCGTCCGCCGCGTCGCGGGCGAGCGTCAGCCACGCGAGGCCCCGGGCGCGCTGCACCGTGACGCCCTGGCCGTTGATCAGGAGCTGGCCGAGCAGCGCTTGCGCGGCCGGATGCCCCTTCTCGGCGGCGAGGTTGAACCAGCGCGCGGCCTGCCGCGGATCCTGGGTCACGCCTGTGCCGTCGAGGTAGAGGCGGGCGAGGTTGTACTGCGCGTTCGGGTCCCCGTAGTAGGTCGCCGCGTAGTTGAACATGTCGTAGGCGCGCTCGACGTTCGGGCGCACGTAGGACCCCTTGATCCCGTCGAGGAAGTAGCGCCCGAGCGCCGTGAAGGCGCTCGCCACCACGCCGGCATTGGGCGCCTCCGGCCCCTCGTCGGCGTTCTCGTCGGCGATCTTCGAGAAGAACTCGAACGCCTTGAGGTCGTCGTGCGGGACGCCGTCGCCCTCCGCATACATGCGGCCGAGCTTCCACAGCGCCAGGGCGTGGCCCTGGCCGGCGGCGTATTCGAGGGCGCGGGCGGCGCCCTCCTTGTCGCCCGCATTGTAGTCGCGCATGCCCGTCCGCATCGCCTCGCGGGCGTTGCGGTAGCCCGACGTCGCGGGCACCGGGGTCCGCGCCGCGGCGTCGAGCGCCACGGCGGGTCCCGCCTCGGCCATCACCAGGCCGAGGAGCGCGAGGAGGAACCGGCGGCCCGCCCGTTTGGGCAGGCCGGCCTCAGATATCCGCATAGGAGAGCGTCTCCTGGGCCCCGCCCGGATGCGTCACCGCGCCGGTCACCGCCGGGCCGACGGTCTGCGCGTACTTCCACAGGTAGCCCGAGGTCGAATCGTTGGCCCGCGGCTGCCAGGCCGTGCGGCGCTGGGCCAGCTCGTCGTCCGAGAGGTCGACCGAGAGCGTGCCCTGGATCGCGTCGATGCGGATGACGTCGCCGTCCTGGAGCAGGCCGATCGGGCCGCCCACCGCCGCCTCCGGCCCGACATGGCCGATGCAGAAGCCGCGGGTGGCGCCCGAGAAGCGCCCGTCGGTGATGAGCGCCACCTTGTCGCCCATGCCCTGGCCGTAGAGGGCGGCGGTGGTCGCCAGCATCTCGCGCATGCCGGGGCCGCCGCGCGGACCCTCGTAGCGGATCACCAGGACCTCGCCCTCCTTGTACTGGCGGTTCTTCACCGCGTCGAAGCAGGCCTCCTCGTTGTCGAAGACCCGGGCCGGCCCGGCGAAGGTCTGCTTCTCCGGCGGCATGCCGGCGACCTTCACGATCGCGCCCTCGGGCGCCAGGTTGCCCTTGAGGCCGACGACGCCGCCGGTCGGGGTGATCGGCTGGCTGGACGGGCGGACCACGTCCTGGTTGGTGTTCCAGGCCACCTTGGCGAGGTTCTCGGCGATGGTGCGGCCGGTGACGGTGATGCAGTCGCCGTGCAGGAAGCCGCCGTCGAGCAGCGTCTTCATCAGGAGCGGGATGCCGCCGACCTCGAACAGGTCCTTGGCGACGTAGCGCCCGCCGGGCTTCAGGTCGGCGATGTAGGGGGTGCGCTTGAAGATCTCGGCGACGTCGAACAGGTCGAACGAGATGCCGCATTCATGGGCGATCGCCGGCAGGTGCAAGGCCGCGTTGGTCGAGCCGCCGGAGGCCGCCACCACGGTCGCGGCGTTCTCCAAAGCCTTGCGGGTGACGATGTCGCGCGGGCGGATGTTCTTGGCGAGCAGCTCCATCACCATCTCGCCGGCGGTGGCGCAGAACCGGTCCCGGATCTCGTAGGGGGCGGGGGCGCCGGCCGAGTAGGGGAGGGCGAGGCCGATCGCCTCGGAGACGGTCGCCATGGTGTTGGCGGTGAATTGCGCGCCGCAGGCCCCGGCGGAGGGGCAGGCGACCTGCTCCAGCTCCTCGAGGTCGTCGTCGCTCATCGTGCCGACCGAATGCTTGCCGACCGCCTCGAACAGGTCCTGGATGGTGACCGGCTGGCCGCGGAAGGTGCCGGGCAGGATCGAGCCGCCATAGATGAAGACGGAGGGCACGTTGAGGCGCACCATCGCCATCATCATGCCGGGCAGGGACTTGTCGCAGCCGGCGAGGCCCACGAGCGCGTCGTAGGCATGGCCGCGCATGGTCAGCTCGACCGAGTCGGCGATCACCTCGCGGGACGGCAGCGAGGCGCGCATGCCGCGGTGCCCCATGGCGATGCCGTCGGTGACCGTGATGGTGCAGAATTCCCGCGGCGTGCCGCCGGCGGAGGCCACGCCCTTCTTCACCGCCTGCGCCTGGCGCATCAGCGAGATGTTGCAGGGGGCGGCCTCGTTCCAGCACGAGGCGACGCCGATCAGCGGCTGATGGATCTGCTCGCGGGTCAGACCCATGGCGTACAGATACGACCGGTGCGGCGCGCGCTCGGGACCCTCCGTCACGTAGCGGCTGGGCAGCTTCGATTTGTCGGTGGTGTGACGCGCGTCCATGGCCCTGTCCCGTACCCGTGGTTTCTTGAAAGGCCGGTTTTTCCCCGGTCCCGCTCCCTGCGCCGTCCTGGGACGGCTCACGCGAAACGAACCCGTCTCCGGGTCAATCCACCAGCGCCTCCCGCGATCCCCGGGAATCCGGGACGACCACGATAAATCGTTGTGGGGACAGTCGTTTAACGTGGCCGTTGAGGTGCCGTCGGTTTATGGCGGGAACGCGGCGGAGCAAAGTGCGGTCTGGGGCAAAGCTGGGATGCTTTCGGGGTGTTGCGACCTCGCCACAGCTAAGCTTGCGGCGCAGGGCTGACGTCAGGTGAGAGATGCCGGCCGGCGGCGGGCCTCTATCTGAGAGACGTTTGTGCCCGGGGTGTGGCGGGAGCCGATGCCGGGCGACGCGGCGCACGGGACCCGGCCGCCGGGACACGCCGGGATCCGCGGGATGACCGCACCAGGTCCGGCGATGAAACGACGTATCTCGCCGTCACCCCGGGGCGGGCCTGGCGAGATACCGGGTTCCGTAGCCGCCGACGGTGCAGAAAATCGAGGCCCGCATTCCGTTTCATCTTGCCGCTTGATCTTGCCATCGCGGCATCCATGCATCCCGGATCCCGCTGCGTGGCGAGCGGGGCGGCAAGACGGAGCGGCAAGACGGGCCGGCAAGGCGTGGTGGCAAGACTTGGATTGGACCAGGAGGCCGCCTGTCCGCTCACGCCGGACGCGGCGCCGCCACCCGGTGGCGCAGGCCTGCGATCACCGCCCGGAGCGTCCCGGCCTCCGCCTCCGGCGCGTCGGTGCGGGCGTAGATGCGGTCGTGCACGAAGGACAGCTTGCCGATCGTCGCCGGGGTCATCCGGAACGGATACAGGTCCGGCTGGCCCATGCTGCGGTTGAGCGAGTTCATCGCGAAGGTGAGGGGCAGCCAGGCCTCGATCAGGCGGCCGAAATCCGGGCTGCGATACGGGTCGAAATCGATTTTCGCCGCGAGCGGGATCAGCCCCGGCTGGGCCTGGAGCTTGGGCTGCACCCGCACCCCGAACTGGTTGGCGGTCTCCAGCGTGTCGACGATGTGCAGGTAATGGGCCCAGGTCTCGGCGAAATCCTCCCAGGGGTGGGAGGTCGCGTAGGCCGAGACGTAGGTCTCCTGCCAGCCCTCGTCCGGGCCATGGGCGTAGTGGCGCTGGAGCGCGGCGCCGTAATCCGCCCGCTCGTCGCCGAACACCGCCCGGAACGAATCGAGGCACGGATCGGCCCGCACCAGTACGTTCCAGAAGTAGTGCCCGATCTCGTGGCGGAAATGCCCGAGGAGCGTGCGGTAATGCTCGCCGAACTGCGTGCGCCGCCGCTCGCGCTCGACGTCGTCGGCCTCGGCGATGTTGAGGGTGATGAGGCCGTTATCGTGCCCGGTCAGCACCGGCGGGCCGATGAGGTACGATTCGGCCGGATCGACCAGGAAGTCGAAGGCGAGGCCGGCC
Organism: Methylobacterium tarhaniae; assembly: GCF_001043955.1. Lineage (GTDB taxonomy): Bacteria > Pseudomonadota > Alphaproteobacteria > Rhizobiales > Beijerinckiaceae > Methylobacterium > Methylobacterium tarhaniae. Next base: position 29,625 of record NZ_LABZ01000194.1, read on the forward strand.
GGATCCTCGCGCCGCGAGACGAGCGGCAGGCGCAGGCGCAGCATGGCGTAGAACAGCCGGCGCTTGGCCGCCTCGACCTCGCGCCACCGGGTGCGGTTCCAGGGGATCGACAGGTCCGGCACCACCCGGTTGTGGCGGCAGGCGAGGCAATAGGCCTCCGCCGAGCCCGCCGGCACCAGCCAGTTGCAGCCGCCCGCCTCGCGGTTGCCGCAAGGGCGGTAGGTCCGGCGCGGATCGGCGAGGCCGCGCCAGCGCGGGCCCGCCCTGAGCACCGCCGTCATGTCGGCGATCTCGGGGTCGTAGCCGAGTCGGCACTCGCAGCTCTCGCAGGTATCGGCCTCGAAATGGGCCGGCTGCGCGCAGGCCTGGCATTGGAAGATCTTCATCGCGGCGTCCGGGAGGCCCCGCGAGACGCCGGGCGGGACCTGACTCCACCAAGGGCCTTGCGCCGCCCGAGGTTCCGCCGAACCCGGCACGGGACTTGCCTCAATTTTTCGCCCTGCCGCCCCGGACGAGACCCCGCGATGTCGTAGGAGACACGCGGATCCGGGCCCGACCCCGCGATGCGGCGGCTGACGCCAGCCCGGCCAAGGTGTAGAAGCCGGGGAACGCGCGGACGGACCGGCGGGACCATCCCTCACTCGAAGCAGAAGGTTCGGAGTCGTCGTGTCGATCAAGGCCGCCCTGCACCACGTCACGTCCTACACCTACGACCGGCCGATCGCCCTCGGGCCGCAGGTCATCCGCTTGCGTCCGGCGCCGCATACGCGCTCCCGGATCGAGAGCTACGCCCTCAAGGTCACGCCCGCCAACCACTTCGTGAACTGGCAGCAGGACCCCAACGGCAACTGGCTCGCCCGGCTGGTCTTCCCCGAGAAGACGACGCAGTTCCGGGTCGAGGTCGACCTCGTCGCCGACATGGCGGTGATCAACCCGTTCGACTTCTTCGTCGAGGATTACGCCCAGACCCGGCCCTTCGCCTATCCGGACGAGCTGGAGGCCGAGCTCGGCCCCTATCTCGCCGTCGAGGAGGGGGGGGCGGAGATCGACGCCCTGATGGCGCGGCTGCCGGACGAGCCCAACACCGTGCAGTTCCTGGTGGCGCTGAACGCCCTGGTGCGCGACGCGGTCGCCTACGTCGTGCGCATGGAGCCGGGTGTGCAGGCTCCGGCCGAGACCCTGGCCAAGGGCAGCGGCTCGTGCCGCGACTCGGCCTGGCTGCTGGTGCAGGTGCTGCGCCGCCTCGGCATGGCCGCCCGCTTCGTCTCCGGCTACCTGCTCCAGCTCGTGCCCGACACCACCGCCGTCGACGGGCCGGCCGGCACGAGCGCCGACTTCACCGATCTCCACGCCTGGGCCGAGGTCTACGTGCCGGGCGCCGGCTGGATCGGGCTCGACGCGACCTCGGGCCTGCTCTGCGGCGAGGGCCACATCCCGCTCGCCGCGACGCCGCATTACCGCTCGGCGGCGCCGATCGCCGGCCTCGCCGAGCCGGCCGAGGTCGATTTCGACTTCGCGATGACCGTCACCCGCGTCGCCGAGGCGCCGCGGGTCACCAAGCCGTTCTCGGACGAGGCCTGGGCGGCGCTCGACGCGCTGGGCGAGCGGATCGACCGCGACCTCGCCGAGCAGGACGTGCGCCTGACCATGGGCGGCGAGCCGACCTTCGTGTCGGTCGATGATTTCGAATCGCCCGAGTGGAACGCCGCCGCGGTCGGGCCGACGAAGCGGGGCCTCGCCGATCAGCTGATCCGCCGCCTGCGCGAGCGCTTCGGCCCCGGCGGCTTCCTGCATTACGGCCAGGGCAAGTGGTATCCGGGCGAGAGCCTGCCGCGCTGGGCCTTCGCCCTCTACTGGCGCAAGGACGGCGTGCCGATCTGGCGCGACCCCGCCCTGATCGCCGGCGAGACCAGGCCGCGCGCGGCCGGAGTCGAGCAGGCCGAGGCCCTGATGCGCGGCCTCGCCCGCCGCCTCGGCCTCGAACCCTATGTCCAGCCGATCTTCGAGGATCCCGAGCACTGGGAGCGCAAGGCGGCGGAGCTGCCGGTCAACGTCACGCCCCTCGACCCGAAGGTCGGCGACGAGGAATCGCAAGCCCGGATGGCCCGGGTGTTCACCCGCGGGCTCGAGAACGCGGTCGGCTACGTGCTGCCCCTCGCCAACGTCGCGGTCGGTCCCGATCGGCACTGGGTCTCGGAGCCGTGGCAGCTCAAGCGCGGCGCGATCTACCTGGTGCCGGGCGATTCCCCGGCGGGCTTCCGCCTGCCGCTCGCCTCGCTGCCCTACGTGCCGCCGGGCGCCTACCCGTATTACGTGCCGCAGGATCCCCTGGAGCAGCGCGGGCCGCTGGCACCCGCCGCCGCGCCGCCGCGCAAGCCCGTCCCGGTCGGCGTCGCGGTGCGCACCGCCCTGGCGATCGAGCCGCGGGACGGGGTGCTCTGCGTGTTCATGCCGCCGATCGAGCGGGTCGACGAGTATCTGAGCCTGCTCGCGGTCCTGGAGGAGGCCGCCGCGGAGATCGGCCAGCCGCTCCACGTCGAGGGCTACGAGCCGCCCTTCGACCCGCGCCTGTCGGTGGTCAAGGTCACGCCCGATCCCGGCGTGATCGAGGTCAACGTCCAGCCGGCGAAATCCTGGCGCGAGGCGGTCGAGATCACCACCGGCCTCTATGCCGATGCCCGCCAGACCCGGCTCGGCGCCCAGAAGTTCATGATCGACGGGCGCCATACCGGCACCGGCGGCGGCAACCACGTCGTGCTCGGCGGCTCGACCCCGGCCGATTCGCCGTTCCTGCGCCGCCCCGACCTCCTGAAGAGCCTGGTGCTCTACTGGCAGCGCCACCCGTCCCTGTCCTACCTGTTCTCGGGCCTCTATGTCGGCCCGACCAGCCAGGCGCCGCGGATGGACGAGGCGCGCCATGACGGGCTCTACGAGCTGGAGATCGCGCTGGCCCAGGTGCCGCCCCCGGGCGGGCCGGAGGTGCCGCTCTGGCTCGTCGACCGGCTGTTCCGCAACATCCTCACCGACGTGACCGGCAACACCCACCGGTCCGAGATCTGCATCGACAAGCTCTACTCGCCGGACGGCCCGACCGGGCGCCTCGGCCTGCTGGAGTTCCGCTCCTTCGAGATGCCGCCCGAGGCGCGGATGAGCCTCGCCCAGCAGGTGCTGCTGCGCGCCCTCGTCGCCTGGCTGTGGCGCGAGCCGCAGGAGGGCGGCTTCGTGCGCTGGGGCACCGCGCTCCACGACCGCTTCATGCTGCCCCACTTCCTGTGGGAGGACTTCCAGTCGGTCCTCGGCGACCTCGCCCGCGCCGGCTACGCCTTCGATCCGGCCTGGTACGAGGCTCAGGGAGAGTTCCGCTTCCCGCGCTACGGCGAGGTCGAGCGCGGCGGGGTCAAGCTCGAACTGCGCCAGGCCCTGGAACCCTGGCACGTGCTCGGCGAGGAGGGCGCCGTCGGCGGCACGGTGCGCTACGTCGATTCCTCGGTGGAGCGGCTTCAGGTCAAGGTCTCGGGCTACGTGCCGAGCCGGCACGTCGTCACCTGCAACGGCCGGCGCCTGCCCCTGACCGATACCGGCCGCTCGGGCGAGGCGGTGGCGGGCCTGCGCTTCAAGGCCTGGCAGCCGGCCTCGGCCCTGCACCCGACGATCCCCGTCCACGCGCCGCTCACCTTCGACGTGCTCGACACCTGGAGCGGGCGCTCGCTCGGCGGCTGCGTCTACCACGTCGCCCATCCGGGCGGGCGCAACTACGAGACCTTCCCGATCAACACCTACGAGGCGGAAGGGCGCCGCCTCGCCCGCTTCCAGGAGAACGGCCATACCCCGGGCCGGGTGAGCGCGCCGCCGGAGGAGCCCCGGCGCGAGTTCCCCCTCACCCTCGACCTGCGCACGCCGAAGCCTCGATGAGCGAGGCGCTGGCGGGATTGCAGGTCCCGGCCGTACCGGCCGCGCCGCAGGACGGGCCGCAGGACGGTCCCGAAGAGCGGCTGGCGCGCTGGACGGCGGGTTACGCCGCCCTGCCGGGCCTGCCCGACGAGCTGGTCTCGGCCGACGGCACCCTGCGCCCGGCCTGGAACCGCTTCCTGCACCGCCTCGCCGACCTGCCGGAGGGCGAGATCGCCGCGCGCCTCGCCGCGGCCGGGCGGCATATCCACGATACCGGCATCGCCTACCGGGCCTACGGCGAGGCGACCGAGCGCGACTGGCCGATCGGCGCCCTGCCGCTCCTGATCGAGGGGGCGGAGTGGCAGGCGATCGCCGCCGGGGTGGCGCAGCGCGCCGAGCTGCTGGAAGCGGTGCTGACCGACCTCTACGGCGAGGGCGCTCTGGCCCGGGCCGGCCTGCTGCCGGCGGCGGCCGCCGCCGGCGATCCGGAATTCCTGCGTCCCCTCGTCGGCGTCCCGGCCCCGGGCGGGCGCCACCTGCATTTCTACGCCGCCGACCTCGCCCGCGGGCCCGACGGCGCCTGGCGGGTGCTGGCCGACCGCACCCAGGCTCCCTCCGGCGCCGGCTACGCCCTCGAGAACCGCCTGGTCATGGCCCGGGCCCTGCCCGAGGTCTACGGCGCGCTGGATGTCGAGCGCGTGGCCTCGTTCTTCCAGGCGTTTCGCGACGGCCTCGCGGCGGCGGCGACCCGCGCGGAGCCGCGCATCGCGCTGATGACCTCGGGGCCCTACAGCGACACCTATGTCGAGCAGGCGGTGCTCGCCCGCTATCTCGGCTTCTCCCTCGTCGAGGGCGACGACCTCCTGGTCCGGGACGGGCTGGTCTTCATCCGCACCGTCGCCGGCCTCAAGCGGGCCGACGTGCTGTGGCGCCGCATCGACGGCGACTTCGTCGATCCCCTCGAGCTCAACCCGGCCTCCCGCCTCGGCGCCCCCGGCCTGGTCGAGGCCCTGCGCGCCGGCGCCGTGGCGATGGGCAACATGCCGGGCACCGGCCTCGTCGAGAGCGCCTGGCTCGCCGCCTCCCTGCCGGCCCTGTGCGAGCGGCTGCTCGGCGAGTCCCTGCTCCTGCCCGGCCTGCCGACCTGGTGGTGCGGCGACCCCGTTCAGCGCGACGCCGTGCTGGAGCGATTCGACACCTTGGCGTTCCGGCCGGCCGCGGCCCCGGCGCAAGGCGCGTTCACCAGCCGGGCCTTCGGCGAGGGGCGCGACGCCGCCGAGACCGAGCGCCTGCGCGCCGTCCTGCGCGACCGGCCCGGCGACCTCGTCGCGCACGAGCCGGTGCGGCTCTCCACCGCCCCGGTCTGGGACGGCACGCGGCTCGTGCCCCGCCCCTTCGCGCTCCGGGTCTTCGCCGCCGCCACGCCCGAGGGCTGGCGGGTGATGCCCGGCGGCTTCTGCCGCATCTCCGAGACGCCGGACGTGCGCCCAGTGGCGATGGGGGCGGGCGTGCGCGCCGCCGATGTCTGGGTGCTGTCCTCCGGCTGCACCGCCGCCCAGGCCAGCCTGCTGCCGGCGGGCGACCGGGTGGCGGTGCGCCGGGTGCCCGGCCTGCTGCCGAGCCGGGCCGCCGACAACCTCTTCTGGTTCGGCCGCCACCTCGAACGGGCCGAGGCGGTGATCCGCCTCACCGCCTGCCTGCTCGACGGGGCGGGCAGCGTCTCGATGGCCGAGGAGGACCGCGCCACCTCGGCCCGCCTGCGCACCCTGCTCCACGCCTGGGGCGCCGTGCCCTCGACCGAGGGGCCGGCGGTGCGGCTCGCCCATCACGCGCTCTCGGACGGGGGGCAATGGGGCTCGGGGCTGGCCCATGCCCTCTCGGCCCGGCGCAATGCCGCGGCCCTGCGCGAGCGCCTCTCGGGCGAGGCCTGGCGGGCACTCTCGGCGTTGCGCGCCACCCTGGAGGCGCCGGCCGAAGGCCCGGATTCGGAGGCCGCGCTGCTCGACCGGGCCGAGCGCGCCCTGTCGCTCACCGCGGCCCTGGCCGGCCTCGCCCAGGAGAACATGAACCGGGCCGGCGGCTTCGCCTTCGTGGATATGGGGCGGCGCGTCGAGCGGGCGATCAATGCCTGCCGCTTCGCCCTCGATTTCGGCGGGGCGGGGGCGAGCACCGACGATCTCGGCGTGCTGCTCGACCTCGTCGATTCCCGCATCTCCTACGGCGCCCGCTACATCCTCGGCGTGGCGCTGGCTCCCGTGCGCGACATGGTGCTGCTCGACCCCTACAACCCGCGCTCCGTCGCGTTCCAGGTCGGGCGGCTGGCCGAGCGTTTGGCCGGCCTGCCGTCCCTGCGCCAGGACGGGGTGGCGGAGGTGCCGGTGCGGCTCGTCGCGGGCCTGTCGGGCGAGATCGCCGCGGCGGAGGCCGCCTCCCTCTCCCTCGACAGGGTCGCGGAGTGGGAGATGCGCCTGTGGGGCATCGCCGAGGCGATCGGTGCCCGCTATTTCCCGGGCGGGTCGGATGCGGCCCGGCCCGAATCCCTCACCACCCTGGCGTGAGCCCGAGACACCCTTTCTCCGGCACCCGTTCTCCGGCACCCGCTCTCCCCGACGATGCTCTACCGCCTGCGCCACCTCACGGCCTACGCCTACCGCAACCCGGTGGGATTTGCCCGCTGCACGCTGCGCCTCGCTCCGGCAGCCGGAGAGGGTCAGGCGCTCCTGTCGCACGAGGTGGTGGTCGAGCCGGCCCCCCGGACCGCGACAGAGCGCTCCGACTTCTTCGGCAACCGCACGGTGTCGCTCACCGTCGAGACCCCGCACCGGGAGTTCCGCATCGACGCGCGCTCCCGCGTCCGGGTCGAACGCCCGCCCCTGCCGGACCCGGAGACCGGCCCGGCCTGGGAGGAGGTGCGGGCGCGGATCCTGACCTATCCGGGCCTCGGCCCCGACGCGCCGCTGCACTTCGCGGCTCCGAGCCGGCGGGTGCCGCTCCTGCCCGAGGTCACCGACTACGCACGGGCGAGCTTCCCGGCCGGCGGCGGCGCGGTCGCGGGCGCCTTCGACCTGATGCGCCGCATCCGGGCCGACTTCGCCTTCGACGCCGAGGCGACCGAGGTCGGCACCCCCCTGGCGCAGGCCTTCGCCGGCCGACGCGGCGTGTGCCAGGACTTCTCGCACATCATGATCGCGGCCCTGCGCGGCCTCGGCCTGCCGGCGGCCTATGTCAGCGGGTATCTGCGCACTCTGCCGCCCCCGGGCCAGCCGCGGCTCGAAGGGGCGGATGCGAGCCATGCCTGGGTGGCCGTCTGGTGCGGGGAGGGCTGGATCGGCCTCGATCCGACCAACGGCATCGGCGTGCAGGACGACCACATCGTCGTCGCCCGCGGGCGCGACTATGCCGACGTCGCGCCGGTCGCCGGCATCATCGCCGGTTCGGGCGCGCAGAGCCTGCAGGTCGCGGTGGACGTGGTGCCGGAGGACGAGGGGGCGGG
>NZ_LABZ01000195.1 GCF_001043955.1 Methylobacterium tarhaniae
ATGCAGGCGGCCTTCCGCGAGCATCACGGCCTCCAGTGCGGCTACTGCACGCCCGGCACGATCATGCCCGCCGTGGATCTGGTGCGCCGCAAGGGCAACGCGCTCGACGAGCACACCATCCGGCACGAGCTGGAAGGCCATATCCGCCGCTGCACCGGCTACCACAACATCGTGAAGGCAATCGCCTCGAGCGCCGAAGCCATGGCGGCGGAGCCGCAGAAGGTCGCGGCGGAGTAGCACCGCCCTGAACCCTCCCCCTACGGAACTCGGGCTTGCCCGAGTTCCGCCTTTCAGCGCCCAAGTCGGGCTTGCCCGACTTGGGAATGGGGGAGGGTGCCTCACGGAGTGGGACGGGAGAGGGGAACCACGTTTCCGGATATGGCGGAGCCATTCTGACGGGCGTTCCCTGGATCAGCGTCGCGCTGCCCCTCTCGGCGCGACTTCGTCCCGCTGCACTCGCTTACGCTCGCCACCCTCCCCCGCAGAGGGGGGAGGGTTGGGCGTCGCGCTTCATGAGATCCCGTCCGCGCCATCCGGACCAACGACAAGACGCCATCAAGAACCGAGGCCGGCCTCGAACCCCGACGCGCCGGCCCATGAGGCCAGATCCGGGAGAGACACGCCCATGACCGCCACGGGTATCGGCGCCTCGGTGCGCCGCAAGGAAGACCAGCGCTTCATCACCGGCAAGGGCCGCTACGTCGACGACTACAACCGCCCTGGCCAGGCTTACGCCTGTTTCCTCCGCTCACCCCATGCCCATGCCACGATCCGCGGCATCGACACCTCGGCGGCCGCGTCGATGCCGGGCGTGGTCGGGATCCTGACCGGCGAGGACCTGGCGGCCGACAAGGTCGGCGGCCTGATCTGCGGCTGGATGATCCATTCCAAGGACGGCACGCCGATGAAGGCCGGAGCGCATCCCGCGCTCGCCCAGGGCAAGGTGCGCTATGTCGGCGACCACGTCGCGGTCGTCATCGCCGAGACCCTGGCCCAGGCCAAGGACGCCGCCGAGGCGATCTCGGTCGATTACGACGTGCTGCCCGCGGTGGTCGAGACCGCCAAGGCGGCGGGCGCCGGCACGGTCGTCCACGACGTCGCCCCCGACAACACCGTCTTCAACTGGCATCTCGGCAACCAGGCCGATGTCGAGGCGGCCTTCGCCCGGGCGGCGCACGTCACCAAGCTCGACATCGTCAACAACCGGCTGGTGCCGAACCCGATCGAGCCCCGCGCCGCCGTCGGCGAGTACGACGAGGCCGAGGAGGCCTTCACCCTCTACACCACGAGCCAGAACCCGCACGTGGCCCGCCTCGTGCTCTCGGCGTTCATCGGCATCGCGCCGGAGAACAAGCTGCGAGTGGTGGCGCCGGATGTCGGCGGCGGCTTCGGCTCGAAGATCTTCATCTATGCCGAGGAGACGGTCTGCGTCTGGGCGGCGAAGAAGGTCGGCCGGCCGGTGAAGTGGACCAGCGACCGCACCGAGGCCTTCCTGTGCGACGCCCATGGCCGCGACCACGTCACCCATGCCGAACTCGCGATGGACGAGGGCGGCAAGATCTTAGGCCTCAAGGTCCACACCATCGCCAATCTCGGCGCCTATCTCTCGACCTTCTCGTCGTCGGTGCCGACCTATCTTTATGCGCCGTTGCTGTCGGGACAGTACAACATCCCGGCCATCTATTGCGAGGTCGACGGGGTCTACACCAACACCGCGCCGGTCGACGCCTATCGCGGCGCCGGGCGGCCGGAGGCGACCTTCGTCATCGAGCGGCTGGTCGAGGTCGCGGCCCGCGAGCTGAACCAGGACCCGGCGAAGTTCCGGCGCAAGAACTACATCAAGAGCTTCCCGCACCAGACGCCCGTCATCATGATGTATGACGGCGGCGATTATTCCGCCTCCCTCGACAAGGCGCTGGAGATCGCCGACCACAAGGGCTTCGCCCGCCGCCGGCGCGAGAGCGCCCGCAACGGCAAGCTGCGCGGGATCGGCTTCTCGTCCTATATCGAGGCCTGCGGCATCGCCCCGTCCCAGGCGGTGGGCTCGCTCGGCGCCGGGGTGGGCCTGTGGGAATCGGCCGAGGTGCGGGTGAACCCGACCGGCTCGATCGAGGTGCTGACCGGCTCGCACAGCCACGGCCAGGGCCACGAGACCACCTTCGCGCAGCTCGTCTCCGACCGGCTCGGCGTGCCGATCGAGAGCGTGACGATCGTGCACGGCGACACCGACAAGGTGCAGTTCGGCATGGGCACCTACGGCTCGCGCTCCGGCGCGGTCGGCATGTCGGCCATCGCCAAGGCGATCGACAAGGTGGTGGCCAAGGGCCGCAAGGTCGCGGCCTATGCGCTGGAGGCCGGCGAGGACGACATCGAGTTCAAGGACGGCCGCTTCTCGGTCGCCGGCACCGACAAGTCTCTCGCTTTCGGGGAAGTGGCGCTGCAGGCCTACGTCGCCCACAAGTTCAGCGGCGCGCAACTCGAGCCCGGCCTGAAGGAGGGGGCGTTCTACGATCCCACCAACTTCACCTTCCCGGCCGGGATGCACATCTGCGAGCTGGAGGTCGATCCCGACACCGGTGTCGTTACCATCGAGAAGTTCACGGCGGTCGACGATTTCGGCAACGTCATCAATCCGATGATCGTCGAGGGCCAGGTCCATGGCGGCATCGCGCAAGGGGTCGGCCAGGCCCTGTTCGAGGGCGCTCTCTACGATTCCGACGGCCAGCTCGTCACCGCGAGCTTCATGGATTACCGCATGCCGCGGGCGGCGGACCTGCCGTCGTTCGAGGTCGGCATGACGGTGACGCCCTGCCCCTCGAACCCGCTCGGCATCAAGGGCTGCGGCGAGGCCGGCGCCATCGCGGCCCCCGCCGCCGTGATGAACGCGCTCACCGATGCGCTGGGCCACGAGGCCATCGCGATGCCGGCGACCCCGCTGGCGGTGTGGCGGGCCGCGCAAGCCAGCCCCCACCTGCGCCCGGAAGCCGCGGAATAAGATCAAGTCTGGAGAGCATCATGTACGCTTTCGCCTATCACCAGCCGACCAGCCTCAAGGAGGCCGTGAGCCTGCTCGCCGGCGAGGATGCCAAGCTCGTCGCCGGCGGCCACACCCTGATCCCGACGATGAAGCAGCGGCTGGCCGCCCCCGGCACGCTGATCGATCTCGGCAAGGTGCCGGACCTCGTCGGCATCGAGCGCAGCCCGCGCTCGATCACCATCGGCGCCATGACCACCCACGGCGCGGTCGCCGATTCCGCCGACGTGAAGGAGGCGATCCCCGCGCTCGCCGAACTGGCGGCCCTGATCGGCGATCCGGCGGTGCGCCACCGCGGCACGATCGGCGGCTCGGTCGCCAACAACGATCCCGCAGCGGATTACCCGGCGGCGTGCCTGGCGCTCGGTGCCACGATCAGCACCAACAAGCGCAAGCTCGCCGCGGAGGAGTTCTTCACCGGCCTGTTCGAGACGGCCTTGGAGGAGGGTGAGATCGTCACCGGCGTCTCGTTCCCGATCCCCCACAAGGCGGCCTACGAGAAGTTCCGCAACCCGGCCTCGCGCTACGCCCTCGTCGGCGTGTTCGTCGCCAAGCGCCCGAGCGACATCCGAGTGACCGTGACCGGCGCCGGCTCGAACGGTGTGTTCCGCTGGACCGAGGCCGAGGAAGCTCTGGGCAAGCGCTTCGCCGCGAAGTCGCTGGAGGGGATGTCGCCCTCGGCAGGCGGCCTCAACAGCGACATCCATGCGGATGCGGACTACCGCGCCCACCTGATCGGCGTGATGGCGCGCCGGGCGGTGCAGAAGGCGGCGGACCGGTAAGGCACGACGCGCGTGCGAGAACCCTCCCCCCCCTCTGCGGGGGAGGGTGCCCCGCGGATGCGGGGCGGGAGAGGGGAACCACGCTTCCGGA
>NZ_LABZ01000196.1 GCF_001043955.1 Methylobacterium tarhaniae
GCCAGACCTGCCAAGCACGCCTCATTCCCTCGTCACGACACTCGGATCACACCCTGGCGCGGGGTGGAGCAGCCCGGTAGCTCGTCAGGCTCATAACCTGAAGGTCACAGGTTCAAATCCTGTCCCCGCAACCAAATCGATCAAGAAGCCCGTCAGGTCATCCTGGCGGGCTTCGTCGCGTTCAGGCCAGCGACAGCCGCACGCGCCGGTTCTGCTTGCCCTTCTTCTCGATCGCCGTGACGGTCGCGGTGCCGATCTCAGACGTACGGTGCACATGGGTGCCGCCGCAGGGCTGGAGGTCGAGGCCGTCGATCGCCACCAGCCGTACCCGGCCGCTGCCGATCGGCGGCTTCACGGACATCGTCTTGACGAGGCTCGGATTGGCCAGCAGCTCGTCGTCACTGATCCAGCGATCCGTCACGGCGGCGTCCCGTGCGATCATCTCCCGCAGCTGCGCCGTCACCGCCTCCTTGTCGAGGCCGGCATCCGGGATGTCGAAGTCGAGCCGACCCTCGCCGTCACCGATCGCGCCGCCGGTGACCGGGTAGGGGAGGGCGACCGAGAGCAGATGCAGGGCGGTGTGGACCCGCATCCGGGCATGGCGCAGGGGCCAATCGAGGACGAGGCGCACCCGCTCGCCCGGTATCAGGCCGGCCTCGCCCGGGGCGACCTTATGGAGGACGATGCTCTTGTCGGGTCCGTAGACCGTGTCGAGGATGGCGACCTCGGTGCCGCCCTCGCGGACGATCCGGCCGCGATCACCGGGCTGGCCGCCACCCTGCGCGTAGAACAGGGTCCGGTCGAGGACGAGGCCGGTCTCGTCCGCCGCGACGATCCGGGCCTCGGCCTCGCGCAGATAGGCGTCGTCGCGAAAGAGGAGTTCGGTAGGCATGGGCACCTTCGGGCTCTGATCAAGGAGGGGCGGCCGCCGCGTCGCCATCGAGGATCCGTGCAAATTAACCATCTCGGTTAGCGAAGCTGCAGGCTTGCCGCTCTTACGCTCGGACGAGTCCCGAGACCAAGCCCGCGATGATCGCTACCCCGACCTTCCCGGACCTCTCCGCCCTCGTGGTCGACGAGAGCCTCTATATCCGCCGCATCGTCCGCGACATGCTGATGCGGGTCGGGATCAAGCGCCTGCTCGAGGCGCCGGATGGCGCCGAGGCGCTGGGCGTCCTCGCCGAGAGCAAGCCGGACCTCGTGGTCCTCGACTGGGACCTGGCGATCCTCTCAGGCGAGGAATTCATCCGCCTCGCCCGCACCCCGGCGACCTCGCCGGCCCCGACCGTGCCGATCATCCTGATGCTGGCCCAGCCACGCCGGAACGTCGTCGATCGCGCGATCAATCTCGGGGTGAACGAGATCATCGCCAAGCCGTTCTCGCCCAAGACGCTGTGGTCGCGCCTCGACGAGGTGATCAACCGGCCGCGGCCGTTCTCGCAGGTCAAGAGCCTGCTGCGGCCACAACCGCGCCTCGCCGCTGCGGCGGCCGTCAAAGGCCTGCTCTAACGGTCCCCAGGCTGCATCGCGATTTAATCCGCGAGTCTAAAGTCTTATCTCTCACACCGTAATCCGGCTTCCAGCAGGCCCGACCTTTGTCCAGTATCCCGACCAAACCGGGCGCTCCAGCCGTCCGGATGGACAGGGAGAGAAGCATGCTCACGCGCCTCGCCGCCGTCGCCGCCATCCTGGCGGCCATCTCCGGCCCGGCCGCCGCCCAGGACGTCGTGCGTCTCGGCAACCTGAAATTCGCCCATTACGGGGCAATCTCGTACATGAAGGAGATTGCAGCGAAGTATAACCTGAAGATCGACGAGAAGCAGTTCGCCAAGGGGGCCGACATCTATCCCGCAATGGCGGTCGACCAGATCGACATCGCGGCCTCCGGTGCCGACGGCGCGGTGGCGGCGCGCGGCAACGGCGTGAAGCTCCTGGTGGTGGCGGGCTTCGCCAATGGCGGCGTGCGCATCCTCGGCCGGCCCGACCTCGGTGCCAAGTCGCTGGCCGACGTGAAGGGCAAGAAGGTTGCGGTGGTGCGCGGCGGCACCCAGGACCTGATGCTGCTGGCCGAACTGGAGAAGAACGGCCTGACCTGGTCGGAGCGGCCGGGCAAGGACGTGCAGCTGGTCTACTTCAACAACTACGCCGACCTGAACCAGGCCCTGGCGCAGAAATACGTCGACGTGATTTGCCAGAGCGAGCCGCAATCGACGCAGGCGATCTCGAATGGCTGGGGCTACGAGATCGTCAAGCCCTACGACACCCCGGTCGGCGTGCCCTACCGTCCGCTGGTCATGACCGAGAAGATGTATACCGAGAAGCCGGAAGTCGCCGCCCGCGTCCTGAAGCTGTTCGTCGAGGCGACCAAGACCTTCATCGAGAAGCCGGACCTCGCCGAAAAATACGTGCGTGAGCAGGTCTTCAAGGGCCAGCTCAGCAGCAAGGATTTCCGCGATTCGATGGAGAACGCCGACTACACCTACGACATGCCGGCCGGCCACATGCAGGTCACGGCCGACCTGATGCACAAATACGGCCTCGGCAAGATGGTCAACCCGCCGAAGGGCGACGCCGAGTGGGTCAAGCTCGACCTGCTCGAGCAGGCGAAGACGGAACTCGGCGCGAAGACGAACTGAGCCGCCATCGTGACCCGCCTCTCCACCTACCGCGGCGCGCTGCTGCCGATCGGATTGCTGATCGTCTGGGAGATCGCCAGCCGGGCCGGCCTGTTCTCGGCGGTGGTGCTGCCGCCGCCGAGCGCCGTGGCCTCCCGCTGGTTCGCCAGCCTGATCCCGGCCCTGCCCTACGATCCGGCGACGCAGAGCTACACCGCCTGGCTCTTCTCCGGCGAGTTGCCGCATGACGCGGTGGCGAGCTTGAGCCGGGTGATCGCCGGATTCGCGATCGGCGTCGGGCTGGCACTGCCGGTCGGCCTCCTGATGGGCACGAGCGACCGGCTGTACGGCCTCGTCAATCCTCTGCTGCAGATCCTGCGGCCGATCCCGCCGATCGCCTACATTCCCCTCGCCATCGTGTGGTTCGGGCTCGGCAACCCGCCGGCCCTGTTCCTGATCGCGCTCGGCACCTTCTTCCCGGTCCTCGTCAACACGATCGCGGGCGTGCGCCAGGTCGATTCGATCTACGTGCGCGCGGCACGCAATCTCGGAGCGAGTTCCTGGACGATGTTCCGGCGGGTGATCCTGCCGGCGGCGAGCCCCTTCGTGCTCGCCGGCATGCGCATCGGCATCGGCACCGCCTTCATCGTGGTGATCGTCGCCGAGATGATCGCGGTCTCGGACGGGCTCGGCTACCGGATCCTGGAAGCGCGCGAATACATGTGGTCGGACAAGATCATCGGCGGCATGCTGACGATCGGCATCCTCGGCCTCGTCATCGACGGTGCGATGTCGCGCCTGAACGATCACCTGCTGCGCTGGCATCGCGGCCTGGAGCGTTGAACCCATGACCGCGACCGCCACGCTCCGAAAGCCCGAGCCCGCTCACGCCGCCGCGCCGGGCGCCGCCGAGATCGCGATCGACCACGCCTCGAAGGTGTTCGGCACCGGGGAGGGGGCGGTGGTGGCGCTCGAGGACGTCACGGTGACGATCCCGAGCGGGCAGTTCGTCTGCCTGCTCGGTCCCTCCGGCTGCGGCAAGTCCACCCTGCTCAACGCCATCGCGGGTTTCTCGCCCCTCACCAGCGGCACGATCCGGATGGCCGGGCGCCCGGTGGTCGATCCGGGTCCCGACCGGGGCATGGTGTTCCAGGAATACGCCCTGTTTCCGTGGATGACGGTCGAGCAGAACATCCGCTTCGGCCTCGACATCAAGGGCGTCGGACGCGGGGAGGCGGATGCGATCGTCGCCCGCATCGCCGGGACGCTCGGCCTGTCCGACTTCCTCGGCCGCTTCCCGAAGGACCTGTCCGGCGGCATGCGCCAGCGCGTCGCCATCGCCCGCATCCTGGCCCTCGACCCGCCGGTGATGCTGATGGACGAGCCGTTCGGAGCCCTCGACGCGCTGACCCGGCGCACGCTTCAAGACGAGCTTCTGCGGATCTGGGCCGAGTACCGAAAGACCATCGTGTTCGTGACCCACTCGATCGAGGAGGCGATCTACCTCGCCGATCGGATCGTCGTGCTCACCTATCGCCCGGGCCGAATGAAGCGCGACCTGACCGTGCCGCTCGCCCGCCCCCGCGACACCGCCTCGGCCGAGTTCAACGCGCTGAAGCGCGAGCTCGCCGGGTTGGTGATGGAGGAGCAACAGCGCTTCACGCAGGCCGAATTGACGGGGTCGGCAGTCGACTGATCATCCACCCCGGTGGTCGATCGACCGCAATTCATTGGGCGGCATGAGGGTTGTCGCTGTGAGACGGCGGCGGCCGCGGCACGATCGCTGCTTTGCGTTCGGCCCGGAGCCACGTAAGCTCCCCATCATGTGATGGATTGTTCCGCCCCGCACGGGCGCGGATGTGAAGGATGTCGGCGTCGCCGATGAGGGATGAGACGGCCGTCTCCGTGCCGGCGCGCGCCGCGGAGTACGCCGAGACAGCGCGCGCGACCGCGCCTCCGCCCCACCCGGCGGGGGATGATGTTCCACGCCGGGCCGAGCGGCGCGCCTACGCGGCGCTCGATCTCGGCACCAACAATTGCCGGCTCCTGATCGCCGAGCCGGCGCCCTACGGGTTCCGGGTGATCGATGCCTTCTCGCGCATCGTGCGCCTCGGGGAGGGTCTGGGCACCACCGACCGGCTGAGCGACGACGCCATCGACCGCACGGTCGATGCGCTGGCGGTGTGCCTCGGCAAGATGCGCTCCCGCGGGGTGGTGCGGGCGAAGTCGATCGCCACCGAGGCCTGCCGGCTCGCGGTGAACGGCCCGGCCTTCGTCGACCGCGTCCACCGCGAGGTCGGACTCGACCTGGAGGTGGTGGACCGGCGCACCGAGGCCTACCTGGCAGTCACCGGCTGCGCGGCCCTCGCCGACCGGCACGCCGAATCGGTGGTGATCTTCGATATCGGCGGCGGCTCGACCGAGATCGTCTGGCTCGACGGCTCCGCCGCGCTCGCCCGCAGCGCCGACCCCACCTTGCGCATCCGGGCCTGGGATTCGCTGCCCGTCGGCGTGGTGACCCTGGCCGAGCGCTATGGCGGGGCCGACGTCACCCGCCCGGTCTTCGAGGGCATGGTCGAGGAGGTCGCCGACCGCCTGACCAAGTTCGCGCTGATCGCCGGCGCCGCCGCCCACGCGCCGAACTTCCACCTCCTCGGCACCTCCGGCACGGTGACGACGCTGGCCGCCACCCACCTACGCCTGCCGCGCTACGACCGGCGGCGGATCGACGGCTTGTGGATGCGCGACCGCGAGGTCACCGACGCGATCGACGGCCTGCTCTCGACGCGGCTGTCGGACCGGGCGCAGAATCCCTGCATCGGCCGCGACAGGGCCGACCTGGTGCTCGCCGGCTGCGCCATCCTGGAGGCGATACGCCGCGCCTTCCCGTCCGAGCGCCTGCGTATTGCCGATCGCGGCCTGCGCGAGGGCCTGCTCATGAACATGATGCGCGAGGACGGGGTCTGGCGCCGGGGCGTGCGGCCGGGCTGAAGACCGCTCCGGGCTTGCGCATGAGAGCCCGGGGCGTCATTGACCTTGAACGATTTTTTCGATCATCGAAGGTCACGGCATATGAGCGATCGTCGCGGCGGCGGCCTCCGGGGCGACCTGAAGCAGCGGGTCAAGACCGGGCGCGGGCGCACGGTCTCCTCCAAGCTCTGGCTCGAACGCCAGCTCAACGACCCCTACGTGGCCCGCGCCAAGCGCGAGGGCTACCGCTCGCGGGCGGCCTTCAAGCTCATGGAGATCGACGACCGCTTCCGGCTGCTGCGGCCGGGCCAGCGGGTGGTCGATCTCGGGGCGGCGCCGGGCGGCTGGTCGCAGGTGGCCGCCGCCAAGGTCGGCAGCCATCCGGGCGCGCCGGCGCCGCGGGGCCGGGTGGTCGGCATCGATCTCCTGGAGATCGAGCCGATGCCGGGCGTCGACTTCGTCACCCTCGACTTCCTCGATCCGACCGCGCCCGGTCTGCTCACCGAGATGCTGGGCGGGCCGGCCGACGTGGTGATGTCGGACATGGCCGCGAACGCCACCGGCCACAAGAAGACCGACCACCTGCGCATCATGGGGCTGGCCGAAACGGCCCTCGCCTTTGCCCGCGAGATCCTGGCGCCGGGCGGCATCTACCTCGCCAAGGTGCTCCAGGGCGGCACCGAGGGCGGCCTGCTCACCGACCTGAAGCGCGATTTTGCGAGCGTGCGCCACGTCAAGCCGGCGGCGAGCCGGGCGGATTCGAGCGAGCTCTACGTGCTGGCAACCGGCTATCGGGGCGCCGAGGCGACGGATGGGCCGTATCGCGAGACCGATGACCGCGACGGGGAGGACGAGGCGGGCTGGCGACCGTGACGCCGGCGGCGGCGATCGAGCGGGCCCGGGCGCTCCTCCTGGCGGAGGGCTTCTCGGAGATCGGGCGGGGAACGCGGGGCGAGAGCTTCTACTTCGGCCTGCCCAGTGCCGAAGGGCAATTGCGGGTGGCCAACCACGCCCGCACGCCGAAGCAGCGGCTCAAGCATCCGGAGGTGGTGGTGAGCCTCGTCGTGACCGGGCCGCTGTCGGAAGCGGCGTTGCGGGAGCGCCTGAGCGCGACCTTGCGGGATTTCCGGGCACGGCTCCAGCCAACGATGGCGATCAGGACATTCTGACGCCTGAGAGGCGAATGCGTTTTTCGTCTCTCGTTAAGGCGAGGATCTGCGATTCTACTCCGATCGGCTCGGCTACGTGAGCGGCTGCTTTTCCCCATACGCCCATTTAGCTTTTCACACCCTGGCGTACGGGAAACAGGTGTTTTCCGTACATCCAAGATAGCCGGCTGGAACCTGACAGAGGTTTTATGGGGGGATACTCTCAACTTCTTGCAGAAGCTGGGGATGACCGCTTGCAAGTTCCTCGGCCAAGCAGACGTTCGACGTTCAGATGCCCCAGAACCCCGCCCTAATAGGGGAGCTCTGCTCAAATAAAAACGCCGCCCGCCTTTCGGCCGACGGCGCTCTCTGCCAAAAACAGGAAAGGATTATACTAGTGCAATCAGACAGGATCAAGCACGCGCAGTTTTAATTTACCGCGTTGCTTAGGCGCATTACGTCTGACGGTGATTTCAACATCGCCCCCTAATGCGCGTGTGAAGCCAAGCAGACGCTCAAGCGAGTAGCCGCCTGTGCGACCGCGCAGAAGTTTGGATACGTCTGGTTGGCTGACACCCATAAGGCGCGCAGCCGCCGTTTGCGACAACCCTCTACGCTCGATCTCATCGATAATCCCTATAACGAGGTCAGCCTTGAGGCTCTCCTCGGTGGGATCGTCAAAGCCAAGATCAGCATAGACGTTGCCGCTGCTACGAGTGGTCACGTCATCTGTGTTCGCCGCACCGGTCGCGATATCCGCGGAGCCGGCAGAATGAGCAAGATGATAAGCCATGGTCTGTTTACCTAGTATGTGTGGGGTGCCCCTCCCCCGATCGGGAGAAGGGCGCAACTCGGGTACTCAACATCGGCCTTAGCCGGTGTCCTTCTTCGCAAAATGTTCGGCGTAGTGCCTCTTCGCCTCGGCCAATCGATCCTTGATCAGGTCGATGTCCTTGCGCGGCGTGGCGACACCACTTGTCGACTTCTTCTGAAAAGCGTGGAGGACGTAGACCACACCCGCGAACTTGGCTGCATAGGCCGTCCGGTAGGTGTTTCCGTCATCGTCTTCGACGATCTCCAGAACCGCTGCGCCCTTGAAGTCCTTCTCGCTCTTCAGGGGCTTAGCTGAGATCGGCTTGCGTCCCTTTTGAGCGAGGCGGAGGGCGAAACCAACCTCCCGCTTCACCTCGGGCGGGAAGTCCGACACCGCCTGTTTCGTCCGGCCGAGCCAGACGAGTTCGCTATCGGGCGGCTGCGAAGGTGGATCACTCATGTTGTACCATTCTTGTTATGGCGGAACCACCATAACTCAGAGAGGTTCCACAGGCAATGGTAAATCTGCCATAGCCAGTCGCGACCGTGGGTGCCACCTTCAAGGTGGTGGACGGTAGGCGAGACCTCCTGTTTCAGCCGCAGCGCCAAGATCTGCTCTCACCCCATGCGGTCATTCCGCATGTCAGGCTCGGACGTACGGCAAACATGTGTTTACCGACAGGAGGAACCGCCAACCACGAAGTGCATCGACCTCCGCCGAAGAGGGTATGTGACAAATCCTGTCGGATTGATGGGATGTGCGGAAACGGGGTTTGAAGGGTTTTCCGTCAGAAGCCCCGTTTCACCCCGCCCGCTTCGCCGCATCCGCCAGAAACTCCGCCACCGCCTCGACGAAGGGCTGCCCGTAGGCATCCCGCTTGCGCTCGCCGACCCCGTGGACCGAGCGCAGGGCCCACAGGTCGACGGGCTTGGAGCGGGCCATCTCGATCAGGGTGCGGTCTGGGAAGATCATGTAGGCGGCGACACCCTCCTGGCGGGCGAGCGTCGCGCGCAGGCCCCGGAGGTGCTGGAACAGCGCCTCGTCGGCCTCCGACAGGCCGAGCGAGTCGTCGCGGTCGGCGGCGGACCCGCGGCGGCGCTCCTTCGGGGCCTTCGGCTCGGGATCGGGGCGCAATTGCACGGGCTCGCGGCCGAACAGGATCGCCTCGCCCTTGTCGGTGAGCGAGAGGCCGCCATAGCCGTCGCCGTTCTCCGCCACCGCGCCCGCCGCGAAGAGCTGGCGCAGGATCGCCCGCCAGGCTGCCACCGGCTTGTCCGAGCCGACCCCGAAGGTCTTGAGCTGGCTGTGGCCGTTGCGGCGGATCTGCTCGCTCTCCTTGCCGTGGACGAGGTCGCAGATATAGGCGGCGCCGAAGCGCTGGCCGGTGCGCACCACCGCCGAGAGCACCTTCTGTGCCGCCACCGTGCCGTCGATCAGCGAGACGCCGCCGCGGCACAGGTCGCAGCGGCCGCACGGCTGGCTCTGCTCGCCGAAATAGCCGAGCAGCGACTGGCGCCGGCAGGTCGCGCCCTCGCAGAGCGCGATCATCGCCTCGAGCTTGCGGCGCTCGACCCGGCGGCGGTCGTCGGGCACCTCCTTCTCGTCGATCTGGCGCCGGCGCAGGGCCATGTCGTCGAGGCCGTAGAGGGTCAGGGTGTCGGCTGGCAGCCCGTCGCGGCCGGCGCGGCCGATCTCCTGGTAGTAGCTCTCGATCGTCGAGGGCATGTCGGCATGGCAGACATAGCGCACATCCGGCTTGTTGATGCCCATGCCGAAGGCCACGGTCGCCACCACCACGACGCCGTCCTCCTGGAGGAAGGTGTCCTGGTTGCGCATCCGCACGCTCTGATCCAGGCCGGCATGATAGGCGAGCGCGTTGAACCCGTCCTGTTGCAGGATCTCGGCGATCTGCTCCGTGCGTTTTCGCGATGAGCAGTAGATGATGCCGCTCTCGGCCTTGCGCGGGCGCAGGAATCGCGAGAGCTGGCGGGTCGGGTGCTCTTTCGGCGCGAAGGTCAGGCGGATGTTCGGCCGGTCGAAGGAATGGACGAACAGCTCCGGCTTGCGGCCGCGGGGAAACAGCCGCTCGGAGATGTCGGCCCGGGTCGCGGCGTCCGCCGTGGCGGTGAGCGCCACGGTCTGCACGTCGCCGAGCGCCTCGCGGGCGCGGGCGAGATCGCGGTATTCGGGCCGGAAGTCGTGGCCCCATTGCGAGACGCAATGCGCCTCGTCGACGGCGAGCCGCCGGACGCCGGCGCCCTGCAGGGCCTCGATCAATCCCTCCATCAGCAGCCGCTCGGGCGAGACGAAGAGCAGGCGCAAGCTCCCCTGGCGGATGCCGCGCCAGGTCTCGCGGGCGCTCGATTCCGACACCGTCGAGTTGAGGGTGCCGGCCGCGACGCCGAAGGCCTCCATCTGCTTCACCTGGTCGTGCATCAGCGCGATCAGCGGTGAGACGACGACGGTGAGCGACTGTTCCACCAGGGCCGGGAGCTGGTAGGTCATCGACTTGCCCGAGCCCGTCGGCATCACCGCGAAGACGTCGCGCCCGTCGAGCACGGCGCCGATCACCTCGGCCTGGCCGGGACGGAAATCCTCGTAGCCGAAGGTCTTTCGGAGGGCGGCGCGGGCCTCGTCGAGGCGGTCTGTCATGGGGTTCTGTGGGCTCGTTGCGGGCGGGCGGCAATGGGACGGCTTGCGGGTGCTTCGGATCGACGATAGCACTTCCTCGCCGACGCGGGACGCCACCATGACGCTCGACATTCGCGATGAGGACGTGGACCGCCTCGCCGAGACGCTGGCATCGATGGCGGGACTCAGCAAGACCGAAGCGGTTCGTATGGCGTTGGCAAACGAACTGCAACGGCGCGAACAGTCGCTGGCCGAGTTCTGGGCCCGCATCAAGCCGATCCAGGACGCGATCGCGGCCGCTCCGTCCACCGGACTGAAGGCCGACAAGGCGTTCTACGACGCGCTGAGCGGCCAGCCCTGATGTTCGTCGATGCCTCGGCGCTCGTGGCCATCCTGGCGCAGGAGCCGGGCTACATCCCGATCGGGGAGCGTCTGCATGCCGCGTCCTCCCGGTCGACGAGCGGGCTTGCCGTCTTCGAGGCGGTGATGGCGGTCGCGCGCTTGAAGCAGCTGACGATCGCGGCGGCCGAAGCCCATGTGCGGGACTTCCTGCAAGCAGCGGCCATCGCAATCGTACCGATCGCCGATGCAGAGGCACGGGAGGCGCTTGCGGCTTTCGCGCGCTTCGGCAAAGGCCAGGGGCACCCCGCCCAGCTCAACATGGGCGATTGCTTCGCCTATGCCTGTGCGCGGACGTGCAAGGCGGAGCTGCTCTTCGTCGGCAACGACTTCAGCCGGACCGACATCGTCCCATAATCACGGTGCCGCGACGCGGATCGCGCCCTCCGCCACCTGCACCACGTCCGCCCGCCCGGCCAGCTCCCCGAACAGCACCGGGTCGGCCCCGGTCATCCAGACCTGCCCCGGCAGGGCCTCGAGCGCGTCGAACAGGCCGGCGCGGCGGCGGGGATCGAGATGGGCGGCGACCTCGTCGAGGAGCACCAGGGGGGCAAGGCCGCTCATCCCGGTGACGAGGCGGGCATGGGCGAGGACGAGGCCGATCAGCAGCGCCTTCTGCTCGCCGGTCGAGGCGGTGGCGGCGGGCACGTCCTTGGGGCCGTGACGCACCACGAGATCGGAGGCCTGGGGGCCGGCCAGCGTCCGGCCGGCGGCGCGGTCGCGAAACCGGTTCTGGCGCAAGGTGGCGCGGTAGCGGTCCTCGGCATCGACCGCCGGCCAGACCGCCACGAGGTCGTCGATGTCGCCCTCCAGCCGCACCCCGGCCCAGGGGAAGGGCGAGGCCTCGTCGCGGGTGGACAGGATCAGGCTGTCGAGGCGCTCCACCGTCTCGCGGCGGGCGAGCGCCACCGCAACCGCGAGTTCCGCCACCTCGCGCTCGATCGCGTCGAGCCAGGGGCCGTCGTCGGGCCGCTCCTCCAGGAGGCGGTTGCGCGAGCGCAGGGCCCGCTCCATCGCGTTCACCCGGGCGCCGTGGCCGGCATCGACGGCGAGCACCAATCGATCGAGGAAGCGGCGCCGGTCGCCGGCCGGCCCACGGAACAAAGCGTCGAGGTCGGGGGTGAGCCAGACCACCCGCACCTGCTCGGCGAACGCCGTGGGGGAGGGCGCTGTGGCGCCGTCGATGCGGCAGAGCCGGCCGCCGCGCTCGTCACGGCCCCGCGGCGGCTCCCAGGCGGTGCCGATGCGGTGGTCGCCGTTCGGCCCCTCCAGCGTCAGCGACACCGCGAAGCCGCCGGCCCCGCCCTCGCGCGCCATCCCGGAAAAGTCCGCCCGGCGCAGGCCCCGTCCGGGGGCGAACAGCGACAGGGCCTCCAGGATGTTGGTCTTGCCGGCCCCGTTCTCCCCCACCAGCGCGACGAAGTGGCGCCCGACCGCGAGGTCGAGATCGGCGTGGTTGCGGAAGTCGCGGGCGATCAGACGGGTGACGCGCAAGGGATCGGGCTCGGTCATTTCCGGGCCATATCACAGGTCGTCGTCGAGGCCCGCCATGTCGCGTGCGCCGTGGATGATCCGATCGATCATCACGATCTCGGTCTGGTCGCGGGACAGGATCAGGTAGTTGCCCGCGACCGGCATACGCACGTCAAGGCCGATCTCAGGAGCAGGTTTCCCGCGGAACGGATGGAACGCGAGGCTGAGGCAGCGCTCCTTGAGCGCGGCGACGAATCGTCGAGCCCGAGCAGGGCTATCGGTCGCAACGTAATCGCCGACATCCCTGAGGTCCTTGGCTGCGGGCGCGGAGATGACGACGCGTCTCACGCGTCGCTATCCGTGGTCCTGTAGCGTTCTTCCAACTCGGCGAACACGATCTCGGCCGGCTGATAGTTGCCGCCCTCCACGCCTTCGCGCCACGCCTGCCGGACACGCGCGATCTGGGCCTCCCGGCTGCTCAGCAGACGAAGGGCCTCTTCCACGACCTCGCTCTCCGAACCGTACCGGCCGGTTCCGACGAGGGCATCCAGAAGGGATGCGGAAGGGGAATCGAGGGAGACGGATTTCGACATGCCATGAACGTGCGCGCGACTCTCGCCGCGCGCAATCCCGGCCTCACACCCGCATCGGCATCAGCACGTAGAGCGCCGGCGCGCCCTCGCGGTCCTGGATCACCGTCGGCGAGCCCGGATCGGCGAGGCGGAACAGGGCGGTGTCGCCGTCGAGCTGCGCCGTGATGTCGAGGAGGTAGCGGGCGTTGAAGCCGATATCGAGGGGGCCGGATTCGTAATCGACGTCCAGCTCCTCGGTCGCCGAGCCCGAATCCGGGTTGTTGACCGAGAGCGACAGGCGCCCGTCGGTCATGGCGAGCTTCACCGCCCGGCCGCGCTCGGACGAGATGGTCGAGACGCGGTCGACCGCCTTGGCGAACTGGTCGCGCTCCACCGTCAGGCGCTTGTCGTTGCCGGTCGGGATGACGCGCGCGTAGTCCGGGAACGTGCCGTCGATGAGCTTCGAGATCAGGGTGACGCCGGACGAGAAGCTGAACCGCACCTTGGCCGACGAGATCTCGACGCCGACGGTCTCGCCGCCATCCTCGACGAGCTTCTGGATCTCGGCCACGGCCTTGCGCGGCACGATGATGCCCGGCATGCCGCCGCTGCCCTCCGGCGCCTCCATCTGGACGCGGGCGAGGCGGTGGCCGTCGGTGGCGACCGCCCGCAGCTTGAGCGAGCCCTCGGCGTCGATGGTGTGGAAGAAGATGCCGTTGAGGTAGTAGCGGGTCTCCTCGGTCGAGATCGCGAACTGGGTCTTGTCGATCAGGCGCTTGAGGTCGGCGGCCGGCAATTCGAAGCGATGCGGCAGCTCGCCGGCGGCGAGATCGGGGAAATCGGCCTCCGGCAGGGCGCCGAGGGTGAAGCGCGAGCGGCCGGAGCGGATCAGCATCTGGCCGGTCTCGCCGCTGGTCTCGAGCGAGACCTGGGCGCCGTCGGGCAATTTCCGGACGATGTCGTAGATGACGTGGGCCGGCACCGTGATGGCGCCGCCATCGACCACGTCGGCGGGAATCGTCTCGGTCACCTCGATGTCGAGGTCGGTGGCCTTCAGCTGGAGGCCGTCCGGCCCCGAGCGCAGCAGCACGTTCGACAGGATCGGGATCGTGTTGCGCCGCTCCACGACGCGGTGCACGTGGCCGAGCGACCGAAGAAGGGCCGCGCGCTCGACGGTGACTTTCATCAGGGTGATCCGTGTCTCGAACGACCGACCGTTCAAGGCCGGCAACCGCACTCGTTGCCCCGTGCACGCACGGGACGGGAACTTTGGCGAAGGCGCTCCCCGAACGCAAGCCGGCGGGGGGGGCTCATCCACGAGCCTCCCCCGCCGGCCTCCGCCAGGACGTCAGTCCTGGAGCATCCGCTTCAAGAGCTCGACCTCGTCGCAGAGCGCCGTATCCTCGCCGATCGCCTTCTCGATCTTGCGCACCGCGTGCAGGACCGTGGTGTGGTCGCGCCCGCCGAAGCGCCGGCCGATCTCCGGCAGGGAGCGCAAAGTCAGCACCTTCGAGAGGTACATGGCGATCTGGCGCGGCTTGACCACCGCCGCGGTGCGGCGCTCGGAGAGGATGTCGGAGCGCGAGACGTTGTAGCGGCTCGCCACCAGCTTCTGGATGTCCTCGATCTTGACCCGCTTCGGCTCGCGGTTCTTCACGAGGTCGCGGATCGCCGTCTCGGCGGTGTCGAGGGTGACGGGGGCGCCGGTGAGCGTCGCGTGGGCGAGGAGCCGGTTGACCGCGCCTTCGAGGTCGCGGCCATTGGCGGTGATGGCCTTCGCGACGTATTCGGCGACCGCCGGGCCGACCTCGAAGGCCGGATGCGACGCCCGCACGGCTTCGAGGCGCGATTGCAGGATCGAGGCACGCAGGGCCTCGTCGAGGGTGCCGATCTCGACCACCAGGCCGCCGGCGAGGCGCGAGCGCACCCGCTCGTCGAGGGCTTCCAGCTCCGTCGGCGGACGGTCGGCCGCCACCACCACCTGGCGCCCGGCATCGATGAGCGCGTTCAGGGTGTGGCCGAACTCGGCCTGGATCGAGCGGCCCTGGATGAACTGCACGTCGTCGAGGATCAGGACGTCGATCGCCCGCAGCTTCTCCTTGAAGGCCAGCGCGCTCTGGGTCTTCAGGGCATTGACGAAGCCGTACATGAAGCGGTCGGCGGTGAGGTAGATCACCCGCCGTCCGGCATTCTTCACCGAATGCCCGATGCCGTGCAGGAGGTGGGTCTTGCCGAGGCCCACGCCGGCATGGAAGTAGAGCGGATTGTAGAGGGCGGGACCGCCGTCGTGCCGGGCGACCCGCTCGGCGGCGGCATGCGCCAGGGCGTTCGAGCGGCCGACCACGAAGCTCTCGAAGGTCAGGCGCGCGTCGAGGGGGGCGCCGCCGAGATCGCCCTCGGGGGCGGCTCCGCGGGCGGCGCGCTCGGGCTCCGGCAGCTCGGCGACCGGGCTCACGCTGGCGGCCGGACGCGGGCTCGGGGCGGGCTTGGCGATGGCGGCCGCACCCGGTCGGGCCGGCGCCATGGCGCCGCGCACGCCGACCTCCAGGCTCTCGATGCCGTCGGCCTCGCTGCGGAAGGTGGCCAGCACCCGGTCGAGGTAGTGCGACTCGATCCAGCTCTTCAGAAAGCGGGTCGGGACGGTGAGGCGGGCGACGCCGCCGGAAACTTCCTGCAGCTCGAGCCGGGCGAACCAGCTCGCGAACACGTCCTCGCCGAGCTCCGCCCGCAGGCGGCGCTTCACCCTCTGCCACGCTCCCGTGATCTCGGCCGCCGCGATCTCGCCGTGGCCGCGGCCATCGTCGCCGTTGCCGCCACGGCCGGAGCCGACCCCTTCCGCCAAGCTGCCGTCCACACGCATGACTGGTCCCTTCTCGGCCCGGTGGCGGCTGCCCGCTCCCGGCCCGTACGCAGATACGCTTGCCGCCGCAGCCCCGGACGAGGGGCGGGCGGCCGGGTGAAGGCCCGGGAAGTCAACGGCTCCCGGTCCTTTTTCCCGTGGTTCGCCCCGGTCTATCAACAACTGGTCTCGTTTCTCTTAAAGGCCTCGGAGCCTGGAATCCGCGAGCCGGCGCCGAGGGTTGGCGGCCGACACGCGGGCGTGCCCGGGAGACGGGCTCCCGTTTCGGGTCCGGCGATCGTTGCAGAGGAGCGAGACCCGCGGCGAGCAGCGGGCATGGGGAAAACTAGGCCGGTCGGGGGAAGCTTCGCAACAGGAAGGATCGGCCGCAGGGTAAACCGATCGTTACGGGATTGTGCCACCCACGCCGGATCCACAGCCTGTCCGGCGGCAACGCCCTGGAATCGTGACCGTTTCGTTGAAGTGCCCGTATGGCCCTCGAAAGATCCGTGCAGGCTCAACGGCTTGTCGAGAACGGGGAGGGCGCCGGGGACAGCCCGGTGGAAACCGCCGCCGTGTCCTGCGCGCACTTGACAGGATCCTCCGCCGCTCCAGGCCAGGGCAGCACCGTGAGCTCCGGCCAGAGCGCCCGCATCCGCTCGGCCTTGGCGTCGTAGGTCGCCCGGTTGGCGATGGCGAGGTTGGGGCGCAGCACCAGCCCGAACAGGTCGGCGAGGCCGAACGGCGCGGCGATGTCGAGGCTGTCGTCGGGTTCGAGCCGCACCCCGACCGCGTGGACCACGGCCGCGTAGCGGCCGAGCGCCGCGTCGGCGCCCGGCAGGGGAGGGTAGGGACTGCCGAAGCGAGCCTCGAACCAGAGGTGGACCCGGGCCTGGTTGCGGATCTCGACCGGGCCGATGCAGGACGAGAGGACCGGGGCGGCGCGGCGCACCACCGCGTCCTCGGCCTCCCAGGACAGGTCGGTGTCGTCGAAATAGATCAGGTCGTAGTCGCGAATCCCGTGCCCGCGCGGGCGGCCGGTCAGGGCGTTCCAGACCGTCTGGTACAAGCAGCCGGCGACGAGCCGCCATTGCGGCAGGGCGAGGCCGCGGGCCGCGACGAGCAGCCGCATCAGCTCGGGATCGGCCCGGATGATCGCCGCAAGACGGTGCGAGTGCGCTGCATCGCCGGAGCCTGCGTGAGCGGGCCTTTCGGTCACTTGTGTCAGCACGACGGAGTGTCCCACTCTCTCGCCTCAGAATGAGGATGGAGGATAGGAAGACCTGTTTTCCGGAGCGCCGCTCGCTGCGTGCGCTCGAACGGGTGCTCGGTGTCACACGCCGGTATATTCCGCCCACGACATCGGCGTCTCGAACACCTTGACCGAGGACAGGAGGGGCAGGGCCGGCCGGGTCTTCTCCCAGATCCAGACCGCGATGTGCTCGGCGGTGGGATTCTCGAGGCCCGGCACCTCGTTGAGGCAGTAATGGTCGAGGCGCTCGAGCACCGGCCCGAAGGCGGCCTCGACGTCGAAGAAGTCGACCACCCAGCCGGTCTCCGGGTCGACAGGCCCGTCGAGGGTCAGCTCCACCCGGTAGGAATGGCCGTGCATGCGGTGGCAGCGGTGGGTCGCGGGCACGTTCGGCAGCCGGTGGGCCGCCTCGAACGTGAAGGCCTGGGTGATCTTCATCTGTTTACGGTTCTGGGGATGTCTGTGGGCAGCCCCATAGCACCGATGATCCGGCGGGCGAACCCTCGCACGAAACCGAGGAGCCTGCGCGAGCCTCGGCTTGCGCCGGCCCCTACGGGATCCCGATCAGCTTGTGGGTCTGCAGGCTGAGGCGCCAGCGGGCGTCGCGCAGGCAATGGGCCACGGCGGCCTGCGTGTTGGCGATCCGGTCGGGACCGTCCATCGGCTGGAGCCAGAGATGGCGGAAGTCGAGCCCGGCGAGCGCGTCCGGATCGAGCGCGGCCTGCGGGTAGACGAGCTTCAGCTCGTCGCCGCGGGTGAGGCGCAAGGGAGCGCCGGCCTTGGGGCTGACGCAGATCCAGTCGATCCCCGCCGGTGCGTCCTGCGTGCCGTTGGTCTCCACCGCCGCCTCGAAGCCCCGCGCATGCACGGCGGCCAGGAGCGCCTCGTCGAGCTGCAGGAGCGGCTCGCCGCCGGTGAACACCACGTAGCGCCGCCCACGGGCCCCGCCCCAGCTCCGCTCGATCGCGTCGGCGAGCGCCACCGCATCCGCGAAACGGCCGCCGCCCACGCCGTCGGTGCCGACGAAGTCGGTGTCGCAGAAGCGGCAGACGGCCTCCGCCCGGTCGGCCTCGCGCCCGCTCCACAGGTTGCAGCCGGCAAAGCGGCAGAACACGGAGGCGCGCCCGGCCTGGGCGCCCTCGCCCTGGAGGGTATGGAAGATCTCCTTGACGGCGTAGCTCATGATCTCGGTCGTCGGCGGCCCGCGAAGGCCCGCGCGCGTTGCTCCATGTCGTTCGTCGTGGTCGTCCTGCCGTGTCAGATGGGGATCGCTCCGGCAAGCGCACCGGGCGCAGGCCACCTCCGCACCTGTGGACGGGCCTGTGAGCGGGCACGGGATGGCAGCGCCGCCATGCTCCCGCCATGGATGGTGCGTTCATGGAGGCGTCGCGCGGCGCTGTCAAAAGCTTCGCCGTTGCCCTACAATCACGGTCGGTCCGCCGTGCGGTGCCCGGGGCGGCGTGACCGGACGGCCCCCACGGGAGCCGGATGGTCGCGGGAGGCGCCGCGCGGGCGGCACCGGCACGACGGGAACTCATCGGAATGCTCACAGCTGCGCTGCTGCCGCGCTTCGCCGGACGCCTCTTCGGCCTCGGCGCCCTCGTGGCTGCCGGATCCTTCGCCGCCGGGGCGGCGGGGGCGGTCACCGCGCCGATGCTGGTCGTCGACGTCGATTCCGGCAAGGTGATCTACAGCCAGGGCGCCACCGACCCCTGGTACCCGGCCTCGATCACCAAGCTGATGACGACCTACGTCGCCCTCGACATGGTGCGCCAGGGCCGCGCCTCGATGGACCAGCTGCTCACCATCTCGGAGGCCGCCGCGGCCGAGCCGCCCTCCAAGATGGGCTTCAAGCCCGGCACCCAGCTCACCCTCGACAACGCCCTCAAGATCATCATGGTGAAGTCGGCCAACGACGTCGCCTGGGCGATCGGCGAGAATCTCGGCGGCTCCGTCGACGGCTTCGCCGCCCTGATGAACGATACCGCGCAGCGCCTCGGCATGCACGAGAGCCGCTGGACCAACCCCAACGGCCTACCCGACCCGCGGCAATGGACCTCGGCCCGCGACATGGCGATCCTCGGCCGGGCGCTGCTGCGCGACTTCCCCGAGAACCGCGACCTGTTCTCGATCTCGGCGATCCAGTTCGGCCGGGCCGTGATGGCGAACCACAACGGCCTGCTCGGGCGCTATGCCGGCGTCGACGGCATGAAGACCGGCTTCATCTGCTCGGGCGGCTTCAACGTGGTGGCGAGCGCCAACCGCAACGGCCGGCGCATCCTCACCGTGGTGATGGGCCAGGCGAGCGCCCGCGAGCGCGACCTGAAGGCCGCCGACCTGTTCGATTACGGCTTCGGCCAGTCCGGCTTCGGCTGGGGCGGCCAGACCCTGACCGAGCTGCCGGCCTCGAGCGTCGCCACCCCGCCGGACATGCGGCCCTATATCTGCGACAAGCGCCGGCCGATGCCGACGGATTCGGATTCCTCCGCCGTGACCGCGGGCGCCGCCGCCGGGGGCAATGCCGACAACGCCAACGCCCAGCTGATGGCGGTGGGCGCGCCGCCCTCCTCGGCGCTCGCCTTCGCGACCATGAACAGCGCGGCCCTGCGCAACCGCGCCCTGCCGCCCCGGGCGCCGCTGCAGCCGGTGCTGGTCTGGACCGGGCGCGACCCGGCCGAGAGCGCCATCGCGGCGGCCGACGAGGCGGCGCCGAAAGCCGCCACGTCGAAGCCGACCGCGCGGGTCAAGGTCGCCAAGCCAGCGCCCCACAAGCCCGCGCCGAGCCGCAGCATCGCGGCGACCGGCGCCACGGTGCCGCAGCCCAAGCTGCTCGCCCGCCAGAAGGCCGCGGCGCCGGCCGCGGCCTCCGCCTTCGCCTCCACCGGCCCGAGCACCGCCGTGATCGCCGAGCCGAAGGGGCACAAGGCGGCCGTGAAGGCGCCGCCGCCGAAGCCGGCCGCCAAGCCTGCGGCGAAGCCCGCGCAGAAGGCCGAGGCGAAGGAAGCCGCGAAGCCGGCGGTGAAATCGGCGCGCAAGAAGGACGACTGAGCCCTCGACCGTCCGGGCAGCGGTCTTCTGCCCGGACGAGACCCTGGCCTCTCGCCGCAGCCGGACCGCTTGCGTGCCACTGAGGCTCGACGAGGCCTCCCGCCTCGCGCATCCGGCCCTGGAGGCGCCCGGCCATCCGGGCGTGATCCCCGCGAAGGAGGACCGGCCTTACGCGCTCGCGCCGGGATTGACGTCGAGCGACGGGATGCGCAGTTCGCGGTGACGATCCGACGAGACCCGCCCCGAGATCCGCCCCGAGATC
>NZ_LABZ01000197.1 GCF_001043955.1 Methylobacterium tarhaniae
TTTGAAGCGAACCCGGGGAACTGAAACATCTCAGTACCCGGAGGAAAGGACATCAACGAGACTCCGTCAGTAGTGGCGAGCGAACGCGGACCAGGCCAGCGCCTGGCATGACGCTTACCGGAACGGCCTGGAATGGCCGGCAGGATGGGTGACAGCCCCGTACGGGACAAGCCAATGCCAGGACACGAGTAAGGCGGGACACGTGAAATCCTGTCTGAAGATGGGGGGACCACCCTCCAAGCCTAAGTACTCCTCAGCGACCGATAGCGAACCAGTACCGTGAGGGAAAGGTGAAAAGCACCCCGACGAGGGGAGTGAAACAGTTCCTGAAACCGGATGCTTACAAACAGTGGGAGCCCAAGATGCGTTCTGGGTGACCGCGTACCTTTTGTATAATGGGTCAGCGACTTAGAGTTACGAGCAAGCTTAAGCCGGTAGGCGAAGGCGCAGCGAAAGCGAGTCTGAACAGGGCGTTCAGTTCGTGGCTCTAGACCCGAAACCAGGTGATCTAGCCATGCGCAGGATGAAGGTGCGGTAACACGCACTGGAGGTCCGAACCAGTGCCCGTTGAAAAGGTCTTGGATGACGTGTGGTTAGGGGTGAAAGGCCAATCAAACCTGGACATAGCTGGTTCTCCGCGAAAGCTATTTAGGTAGCGCCTCGTGTGAATGCCTTGCGGGGTAGAGCACTGGATGGGCTAGGGCCGCCCACAGCGGTACCGCACTCAACCAAACTCCGAATACGCAAGAGCACTGCACGGGAGACACACGGC
>NZ_LABZ01000198.1 GCF_001043955.1 Methylobacterium tarhaniae
GGCGGGTTGCGGGCGAGACCCTGGAGCGCCCGGTTGAGCCGCGCTTGCGCGTCCCGGGCATTGGCGGCGAGCGCCGGGGCGAGACGGGCCTCCGCGAGGTCGAGACGCTGGCGCTTCTGCGCCAGCAGCGCCTCCGGGCCCGGCAGCGCCCGGGTCAGGCCGCGCAATTCGCCCCGTCGCTGGTCGACGAGACGCGAGAGCGCGCCGGCATGGCGCCGGCTCAAGGAATCGAGATCGGCGAGCAGCTCGTGCAGCACCGGCACCGCCATCTCGGCGGCGCCGGTCGGCGTCGGGGCGCGCCGGTCGGCGGCGTGGTCGATCAGCGTTACGTCGGTCTCGTGGCCGACGGCGGAGATCAGCGGGATCGCGCTCGCAGCCGCGGCCCGCACCACGTTCTCCTCGTTGAAGCACCACAGGTCCTCGATCGAGCCGCCGCCCCGGGCGACGATCAGCACGTCCGGCCGCGGGATCGCGCCGCCAGGCTCCAGCGCGTTGAAGCCGTGGATCGCCGCCGCGATCTCCTCGGCCGCTCCCTCCCCCTGGACCCGCACCGGCCAGACCAGGACGGGGCGCGGGAACCGGTCGGCCAGCCGGTGCAGGATGTCGCGGATCACCGCGCCGGTCGGCGAGGTGACGACGCCGACGACCGTCGGGAGATAGGGCACCGGCCGCTTGCGGGCGGCGTCGAACAGCCCTTCCGCGGCGAGCAGCCGGCGGCGCTCCTCCAGGAGCGCCATCCAGGCGCCGGCCCCCGCGGGTTCGAGCGAGTCGACCACGATCTGGTAGGCGGACTTGCCCGGATAGGTGGTGATCCGCCCGGTGACCACGACCTCGAGCCCCTCCTTGGGCTTGTGGCGCAGCCGCAGCATCGTGCCCTTCCAGATCACGGCGTCGATCTTGGCGCCGCCGTCCTTGAGGCTGAAATAGGCGTGGCCGGAGCCGTGCGGGCCGCGATAGCCCGAGATCTCGCCCTTGAGGCGGACATGCCCGAACGCATCCTCGAGGGTGCGCTTGAGGGCGGTCGCCAGTTCGGTGACCGACCATTCGGGCACGTTGGCGATCGGGGCGGAGAAGGCGGAGGCGGACATCGCGCGCGAGGCTACCGGCTCGGGCCCGGCCGCGGAAGGCCGCCCCGCCGCTTGAGCGGGCGCGTGACCCCCGCGCATCAGTCCGGTTGCCGCCAGGACCCGCCTTCCCTAAACGTCGCGCGAGATTTCAAGATCCAAGATCCTTCAGATCCATGTCGGGACCGGCGATGCGCGACCAGCACCCCCTCACCCTCCTGCTGATCGGCTCCGGCGGGCGCGAGCACGCCCTCGCCTGGAAGCTGGCGCAGAGCCCGCTCTGCCGGCGCCTGCTGATCGCTCCCGGCAATCCCGGCACCGCCGCCCACGGTACCAACCTCGCCCTCGACGTGACCGACCACGCCGCGGTGATCGCCGCCTGCCGGCGCGAGGGCGTCGATGTCGTGGTGGTCGGCCCCGAGGCGCCCCTGGTGGCGGGCCTCGTCGACGCGCTCGCGGAGGCCGGCATCCGGGCTTTCGGGCCGAACGCCGCGGCCGCCCAGCTCGAAGGCTCGAAGGCCTTCACCAAGGAGCTGTGCCGGGAGTTCGCGATCCCGACCGCCGGCTTCGCGCGCTTCCGCGACGTCGCGCCGGCCCTCGCCTACCTGCGCGCCGGCCGGATCCCGGTCGTCGTCAAGGCCGACGGCCTCGCCGCCGGCAAGGGCGTGGTGGTGGCCGAGACGCTCGAACAGGCCGAGGCCGCCGTGGAAAACATGCTCGGCGGCGGGATGGGCGCCGCCGGGGCCGAGGTGGTGATCGAGGAGTGCATGGTCGGCGAGGAGGCGAGCCTGTTCGCCCTCTGCGACGGCACCCGCGCCGTCCTGCTCGGCACCGCCCAGGACCACAAGCGCGTCCATGACGGCGACAAGGGGCCGAATACCGGCGGTATGGGCGCCTATTCCCCCGCCCCCGTGCTCACCCCCGAACTCGAGGCCGAGGTGATGGAGCGGATCATCCGCCCGACCCTCGACGGGATGCGGGCGCGGGGCACCCCCTTCTCGGGCATCCTCTATGCCGGGCTGATGCTGACGGAAGAGGGCCCGATGCTGATCGAGTACAACACCCGCTTCGGCGACCCCGAGTGCGAGGTGCTGATGCCGCGCCTCGCCTCCGACCTGGTGCCGCTGCTGCTCGCCGCCGCCGCGGGCGACCTGTCGGGCGTCGTGCCCGAATGGCGTGACGAGGTCGCGCTGACCGTCATCATGGCCGCTCCCGGTTATCCCGGCACCGTCGCCAAGGGTTCGGAGATCCGCGGGCTGGCCGAGGCGGAGGCCGCCGGTGCCCTGGTGTTCCAGGCCGGCACGAAGCGCGACGGCGACCGGCTCGTCGCCGATGGCGGCCGGGTGCTGGCGGTCACGGCCTTGGGGCGCGACGTGCGGGAGGCGCAAGGGCGCGCCTATGCCGCCCTCGACCGGATCGACTGGCCGGAGGGCTTCTGCCGCCGCGACATCGGCTGGCGCGCGGTGGCGCGGGAGACCTGAGCCGTATCGTGCGTTAACCTCGGCTCGCCCACGCCTCGGCGTGGGCATCAAGACCGTGGGGAGCGCCCGATGCCCGCCGACCTGTTTCCCGGCTTCACGTCGCACTGGATCGATCTGCCCGACGGGCGCTTCTTCGCCCGGGCCGGCGGCCCGGAGGGTGCCCCGCCCCTGGTGCTGCTGCACGGCTTTCCCCAGACCCATGCCTGCTGGCACCGGATCGCCCCCGCGCTCGCCCGCACCCACCGGGTGATCTGCCTCGACCTCAAGGGCTATGGCTGGTCGGCGGCGCCTGCCGGGGATGCGGCGCACGAGGCCTATTCCAAGCGGCAGATGGGCCGGGAGGTGGTCGCCGTGATGGAGCGGTTGGGCCATGTCCGCTTCGGGCTGATCGGCCACGACCGCGGCGCCCGGGTCGGCTACCGCCTCGCCCTCGACGAGCCGGGCCGGATCGACCGCCTCGCCCTCCTCGACATTCTGCCGACGATCTCGCAGTGGCAGAAGATGGACCGGGAGCCCGGGGCCTACCCGCATTGGCGCTTCCTGGCGCAGCCCGCGCCGATCCCCGAGCGGGAGATCGGCCAGGCCCCGATCCCGTATTACGAGGACCTGCTGCGGATCTGGACCGGCGACGGCACCCTCGACGCCTTCTCCCCCGGCGCCCTCGACCTCTACCGCCAGAGCTGGAACGTGCCCGAGCGCATCCACGCGTCCTGCGAGGATTACCGGGCCGGGGCCGGCCCCGACCGGGCCGCCGACGAGGCCGATCTCGCTCAAGCGCGCCGCCTCGCCGGCCCGGTCCTGGTGCTGGTCGCCGACCGCTTCGTCGGCCGCGGCGGGCTCGATCCGGTGCGCCAGGCCTGGACCGGCACCTTCGCGCCGGACGACACCACCTTCGAGATCGTTCCGTCGGGCCATTTCGTGGCCGAGGAGAACCCGCAGGCGACGCTCGCCGCGCTGGAGCGGTTCTTCGGCGCCTGATCCGCAGCATTGTTCGGGAGATGAGAGAACCCGTGCCCTTCTTTTTCCCCCGGACGGCCCTGCTGCGGGCGGGGGGAAGAGAAGCCTGCGCCAGCACCGTCTCGGCACAGTCGTGCCCAACCCGGCGAGAGACCCGCGCGGAGCGGGTGACCGCTCCCCGTCCCGGACCGTAGCCGGGGCGCGGCGCCTGCGGCACAACCCGTGCGGGCGCACGTCGCCCGGGGGAAACATCCGTGGGTCTGATCTACGCGCTCGGCGCCTTCCTGAGCTGGGGCCTCGTCGTCCCGGTCCATTTCCGCCTGCTCGACGGGGTGCCGGCCTGGGGCATCCTCGCCCATCGCATCGTCTGGTCGGCCCTGTTCATCGCGCTGCTGCTCCTTGCCATGCGGTTGATGCGCCGGGGGCCCGTCGTCTCGCTCCAGCGCCGTCACGCCTTCCTGCTGCTCTCTGCGCTCCTCATCGCGGGCAACTGGTCCCTGTATCTGTGGGCGGTGCAGAACGGGCGGATGCTGGATGCGAGCCTCGGCTACTTCATCAACCCGCTCGTCAACGTGGCGCTGGGCGCCCTGGTGCTGCGCGAGACCTTGCGCCCGCTCCAGCTCGCCGCGGTGGCGCTCGCCGCCATCGGCGTCGTCGCGGCGGTGGCGGCGGCCGGCTCCCTGCCGTGGATCGCGCTGACGCTCGCGGTCAGCTTCGCGGTCTACGGCCTGATCCGCAAGCTGGTGCCGATCGACCCGATCCTGGGGCTGGGCGCCGAGACCTTCGCGCTTCTGCCGCTGGCGCTGGCCTACCTCGCCGTCGCGCCGACGCCGCCCGGCCAGGGCACCGCGCAATGGCTGCTCCTGATGCTCACCGGAATCACCACCGCACTGCCGCTGATGTGGTTCGCGGCGGCCGCCTCCCGCCTCAAGCTCTCGACGATCGGCCTGCTGCAATACATCGCCCCATCCTGCCTGCTGCTGTTGAGCGTGCTCGTCTACGGCGAGTCGCTGCCGCCGTCCCGGGTGCTCGTCTTCGGGCTGATCTGGGCGGGCCTCGCCCTCTACGCCCTCGACGCGGCGCGGCCGCGGCCGCGGCCCGTGGCGGCGCAGGCGCCCGGGGATCGTCCAGCCTGACGCAAGCTCCACCGGTCAAGCTTCCCCCGTCCAACCATAATCGCCGGGCTCTCTCGCCTTACGCGACGAATCGGCGGGGGCCGCGATGATCCTGGACGACGTGAAGACGAGGGATGAGGCTGGACCGCACCCGATCTGGCTGGTGCTCGGCCCGTGGGCGGTGTTCGCCGTGGCGGTGGGTGCGTTTCTGGCGCGGTGGCTGCCGTGAGCTTGTTCCGGTGACTCTCTGATCTGTCCTGCTCTCGACCTCATCCTGAGGTGTCGGCGATCGGAGATCGCCGACACCTCAGGATGAGGTTCGGTGTGGGAAGGACGCTACCCCATCATCCGCGCAAGGACCGTGATCGAAAGGGTTTCGACGACGGTCATTCGATCACGTCAGCATCTGCAGGTCGCCATCCACCGCCAAGGCCTGTCCCGAGATGGTCTTGCCCCGCTGCGAGGCGAGAAACAGGATCTGATCCGCCAGCTGGCGGGCGGTGACGTAGTCCTTGATCGAGGCCGCCGCGAAGGCTGCCGCCTCCATCTCCGCGTAGCTGATCCCGCGCTGCTGGGCCTTGGCCTCCAGCACCCGGCGCTGCCGGTCGCCGGCGACGATGCCGGGGAGCACCGCGTTGACCCGGATGCCGTCCGGCCCGAGTTCCCGCGACAGCGACTTGGTGAAGCCGATCACCGCCCATTTCGCCGCCGCATAGGGCGTGCGCAGCGGAAAGCCGAAGCGGCCGGCGACCGAGGACAGGTTCACGATCGACGGGTTGGCGCTCGCCCGCAGGAGGGGCACCGCCAGGCGCACGCAGTTGAACTGCCCGGTGATGCAGATGTCGAGGGTGCGGTCCCAGTCCTCCGGGTTGATCTCCTCCACGCGGCCCGTCGGCCCGGCGATGCCGGCATTGTTGACCAGGCAGTCGAGCCCGCCGAGCTGACTTTGCGCCTCCGCGAACAGCCGGGCGACGTCGTCGCGCGAGGCGACGTCGGCGTAGGTGCCGGTGATGCCGGCGGGCAGGGCCGCGAGCGCGTCGCGGTCGACGTCGCAGACATGGACCCGTGCCCCCTCCTCCGCGAAGGCCTGGGCCACTTCGAGCCCGATGCCGCCGGCCCCCGCGGTGACCAGCACCTTCAGGCCGCTCAAACCCATCTCCATGGTGTTCCTCCGTTCCTCACCAGCGTTGCATGGCGCAATGCTGCTTGGATCCTTGTTTTTGCATCATTCGCCGAACCCGTGACCGCTTCGGCGAATGAAGCCTATGGGGCGAGCCGCCCGGTCGTCTCGATGAAGGCGGCGCTGGCGGCGATGTCGGCGGCGAGCGCCGCGCGGGCGCCCTCGGCATCGCCGGCGCCCAAGGCCGCCACGAGGTCGGCATGGTGCGCCTGCGCCGCGCCCTCGGCGAGGCGGCGGGGCGAGGAGCGCATGTCGAGGTTGAGCACCGGGCCGATGCGCAGCCACAGGCCCTCGATGATCGCGACGAGCGAGGGCAGGCCGGCGGCCTCGTAGACCGCGAAGTGGAGGTCGCGGTTGGCCCGCATCGCCCGCTCCAGGTCGGGCTCGGGGGCCCGCACCTCGTGCCGGAAGACCGCATCGTGCTCCCGGATCGCCGCGAGGTCGCCGGGTTTCACGGCCCGCGCCGCTTCCGCCGCCGCGAACCCCTCGACGGCGATGCGCACCCGGGTCAGCTCGCGGAATTTCTGCAGCGTGATGACCGGCACCCGCACCGCACGGTTGGGCAGCACCTCCAGGGCCTCGTCGGCGACGAGCCGCGACACCGCCTCCCGCGCCGGCATCATCGAGGTGCCGAGCCGCTCGGCGACCGTGCGCAGGGACAGCCGCTCCCCGGGCGCCAGCCCCCCGGCGATCAGCAGGTCGCGGAGCGCATCGTAGACCTGGGTGCCGAGGGTGATCCGCGCCAGGGCGCCCTCCGGCTCCGGCCGGTCGCCCGCCGGCGTCTCCCGCCCATGCGCATGCAAGTCCCGCCTCTCCAAGCGACGGACCTCCCCCTCGCGTTTCCTCGCTCGGCGCGGGCGGACGGTTTGGACCGTCTCGACAGGCGCGCCGTTTGATGCCAGCCTAAGTGTGATCACAGATCACGGCAACCCGAACGACCGTGATGCGATCTCGGGCAGGACACGCACCATGACGCAGGGCTCTACCCCCACGCGCCACCCCCTCACGCGCCGCCGCCTCGTGCAGGGCGGCTTCGCGGCCGGCGCCGCGCTCGCGATGCCGGGCCTCGTGCGGGCTCAAGGCGGGCAGCCGATCCGCATCGGCCATCTCACGCCGCGCACCGGCTTCCTCGGGCCGCTGGGCGAATACGCCGTGATGGCGGCCCAGCTGGCCGTCGAGGAGATCAACGCCGCCGGCGGCATCAACGGCCGCAAGGTCGAGCTCCTGACCGAGGATTCGGTCAACCCGCAGACCGCCTCCGGCAAGGCCGAGCGCTACGTCGAGCGCGACAAGGTCGCGGCGATCGTCGGCGAGATCTCCTCCGCCTCGGCGCTCGCCATCGGCCAGGTGGCGCAGCGCGGAAAGACGATCTTCCTCAACACCGGCGCCAATTCGGACGCGTTGCGCGGGCAGGATTGCAAGCGCTACATGTTCCACGTCGAGGGCGCGAACTCGATGTACGTCAAGGCGGTCGGCCGCTCCTTGACCGAGCAGGGCCTCGTCAAGGGCAAGCGCTGGTACTCGCTGACCGCCGACTACGCCTTCGGCCACGACCTGTTGCGGGTCGCCAAGGGGTTCATGCAGGGCAATGGCGGGACCTTCGCGGCCGACGAGCTGGTGCCGACCGACGCCACCGACTTCTCGGCCTACCTGATCAAGATCCGGCAGGCCAAGCCCGACCTCGTGATCTCGAACCTCGCCGGCAACCAGATCACCAACTTCCTCAAGCAATACGCCGAGTACGGCCTGCCCTTCCCGGTCGCCGGCTTCGGCTTCGACACGGCTTTGGCCTGGGGCGCCGGCCCGGGCAACTTCGCCGGCACCTGGCCGTGCCTGTGGCACCACAAGGTCGACACGCCGTCGTCCAAGGCTTTCGTGGCGGCCTTCACCAAGAAGTACGGCAAGCCGCCGGAGAACCAGGCCTGGGGCGACTACAACGCGGTCAAGATCGTCGCCAAGGCGATGGCCGACACCCAGTCGACCGAGGGGCCGAAGCTGGTCTCGTATCTCGAGGGCGGCGCCAAGTTCGACGTGCAGAAGCCGCGCCCCGGCTATTTCCGCGCCCGCGACCACCAGTTCATCAGCGAGATGTACGCGATCACGGCCCTGCCCGCCGACCAGGTGAAGGACAAGTGGGACCTCTTCACCTCGACCCCGGCGATCCCGGGGCCGAACGAGGACATGGAGGTGCTGGCGCCGACGGCGGAGGAGGCGGCGTGCAGGATGGAGGGGTAGGGATTTGGCCGCCGAAAGGTGAAGCGTGCGAACCCTGTCTCCCGGAAGCCGCATCGGTTCGTGCGCATCCCTCCTCTCTCCAGCGGGCGGTAGGGCTGTCCGGAGAATAGAAGCGGCACAGGCTCTTCCCTCCCCCCTCTGCGGGGGAGGGTGGCCTGCGGAGCAGGCCGGGTGAGGGGAGCCACGCTTCCGGACATGACTGAACCGGCGTGAGGGGCGCCCTCTGGATCGGCGTCGCGCTGCCCCTCTCCCGGCCCTTGCTGACGCAAGGACCACCCTCCCCCCGCAGAGGGGGGAGGGTTTTCTCACACGCGCATCGCGCTACAGGTCCTTGAAGCCCTTGCCCTCGGCGGCGAGCCGCTCCAGCAGGGCCGACGGCTTGAAGTCGTCGCCGTACTCGGCCTGGTAGGCGCGCAGGCGCTCCAGGACCTTCGACAGCCCGATCGTGTCGGCCCAGAACATCGGGCCACCGCGATAGACCGGCCAGCCGTAGCCGTTGATCCACACGATATCGATGTCCGATGCCCGGATCGCCTTGCCCCCTTCGAGGATCTTCGCGCCCTCGTTGACCATCGGGTAGAGGCAGCGCTCCAGGATTTCCTGGTCGGTCGCGTCCTTGTGCGTCACGCCCTGGCGCTCGGCGACGCGCGCGATGATCTCCTCGGTGACCTTGGACGGCGTCGCCTTGCGCTTGGCGTCGTAGTCGTAGAAGCCGGCACCGGTCTTCTGGCCGCGGCGGTCCTGCTCGCAGAGCAGGTCGCGGACGCTCTCGGACTTGTTGGTCTCCCGGCTCCAGCCGATGTCGAGGCCGGCGAGGTCGCTCATGGTGAACGGGCCCATCGGCAGGCCGAACTCGTAGATCACCCGGTCGACGTCCCAGGGGGTGACGCCCTCCAGGATCAGCCGGTTGGCCTCGCGCTGGCGCTGGGCCAGCATCCGGTTGCCGACGAAGCCGTGGCAGACGCCGACCAGGACCGAGATCTTGCCGATCTTGCGGCCGATCTGCATCGCGGTGGCGACGACGTCCTTCGCGGTCTTCTCGCCGCGCACCACCTCCAGCAGGCGCATGACGTTGGCCGGCGAGAAGAAGTGCATGCCGATCACGTCGGCAGGGCGGTTGGTCATCGCCGCGATCGCGTCGATGTCGAGGTAGGAGGTGTTCGAGGCGAGGATCGCCCCGGGCTTGGCGATCGTGTCGAGCTTCGAGAAGATCTCCTTCTTGATGCCCATATCCTCGAACACGGCCTCGATGATGAGGTCGCAATCGGCCAGCGCCTCGATCTCCAGGGTGTCGGTGAGGAGGCCCATCCGGGTCTCGACGTCCTGAGGTCTCAGCCGGCCCTTCTTGGCGGTGTTCTCGTAATTCGTGCGGATGGTCTTGAGGCCGCGGTCCAGCGCCTCGCGCTTCATCTCGACGATCGTCACCGGGATGCCGGCGTTGAGGAAGTTCATCGAGATGCCGCCGCCCATCGTGCCGGCGCCGATGACGCCGACCTTGGCGATGGGGCGGGCGGGCGTGTCCTCGCGCACCTGCTGGGTCCTGGCGGCCCGGCGCCCCGCGCGACACACGCAAAGCTGGTCCGCCGACTGGGCGCCGGGAACGGGCTTTTGGAATTCGGCCCGAT
>NZ_LABZ01000199.1 GCF_001043955.1 Methylobacterium tarhaniae
GGGACGCCGCTTCCGGAGAGGGCGCGACCGTTCTGACGGGCGCTTCCTGGATCAGCGTCGCGCTGCCCCTCTCCCGGCTCGCATTCGCTCGCCACCCTCCCCCGCAGAGGGGGGAGGGTTCATGCTCTCGGCCCTCGCTCCCCCACCGCGCAACCTGCTGTGGCGTGTCTTGTGGGCAAGCCAACGCTTCGTCCGCTTGGCTTCTTGTTTTGTCGCAGATTTTTGCCGCAAAACCGGTGGCCGCGAGGAGAGAACCTTCAGGCTCGCTCCGGCGAAGACACCCGCGAGCCCATCCGGGCTCCGGGCGCACCCTTCGACCTCATCGGGACGTGAGACGGCCCTAAATTCCCGCGGCAGCGCCGAGATTCAGCAGCCCCATCACGGCGGTGAACACCGCGTAGACGAAGCCGAGATTCAAGGCCACGCCGAGGATGCCGACGCCGAGGCCGGCCGCCACCACGATGCCGTCGCGCTCGACGAGGCCGAGGCCGACCAGGGTCACGGCGAGGCCGAGCGGGATCTGGCCGACCAGGGGAGCGGCGACGATCAGCACCAGGGACAGCGCCAGGAGCAGCAGCCCCATGGTGCGCATGCCGAGGTCGTTCTCGAACACCCGCAGCCGCGGCCGCGACCAGCGCTCGAGCCGGCGCAGCAGCGGCACCGCGCGGGAGACCGCCCGCTGCAGGTCGGCCCGGGCGATCGAACGGCCGAGCAGGGCGCGGGGCAGCCAGGGCGCCGACATGCCGGCGGCGATCTGCGCCGCCACCAGGGCGAGGAGCAGGCCGCAGATCAGCGGGATCGGCGGCGGCATCGGCAGGCAGTTGGGCAGGCCGAGCAGCACGACGAGGAGCGCGAAAGCCCGGTCGCGCAGAACCGCCACGATGTCGCCGACGGTCAGCCGCTCGGTCTCCTGGGCGGCGAGAACGGTCAGGACCTCGGAAGTGCGGGCGAATTGCGTCACAGGGCTCTGGCCGTCCGGTGCCGGGGAGGCGCCCCCGGGGCGGCGCGTGGCGCCCTCGAACGGGGGCGCGGCACTCGCCGGCGGGGTCGCGGCGCCCCGGGCCGGGGTCGCCCGGCCCCCTCTAGCCCACTCCGCAGCCCGGGCCAACCCGCGCGCATGGGTGATGCCCGCGCCGAGATCGGCGCGGACCGGACCCGCGGCGAGGAGGGGGGCGAGCCGCCGTCGAAGCGGCCCGGCCGCGGAGAGGATGAGCCTGTGCATGGTTCACCGAGGTGAGCGCCGTGCTCCGGGAGCGCGGCCGTGGGGGGCCTCACACACGGTCAACCGGGCAATCATAGGGCAGCGGGCCGAAAAAATGCCGCGCTTGCCCATCGATCCCACCCATTCAATGCAGCGTCAGCACCCCGTTCACGGCGCGGAACTCCGCCGGCTTGATCAGCTGCGAATGCGCCACCCGGACGGAGTGCAGCGGCCCGTCCAGCTCGCGCTTCCAGAAATCCAGGAATCCGGTGAGCACGGGGAAGCGGGGGGCGAGATCGTAATCCTGCCAGACGTAGGTCTGCAGAACGCCGGGATGGTCTGGGATGCGGTAGAGGATGTGGGCCGTCGTCAGGCCGTAACCCTCGATCTGCTGGCGGAACTCCTTCGAGACCATGCAACCTCCTCGGCGATGTCGAGATCCTTCTTGGGTGCGCGGCGCTTTGCCGACCAAGCGTCCGATGATGCGGTTAATCGGTGGTTAAGCTCAAGCCGAAACCGTAGCTAATGCGTTGATTTTTCGAGCAATAGCAGCCTCCTCATGCGAGTGCTGACAAGACTCGTGCGGTTTGCCTGCCTCTTACCGGGAGGACGTCCTCCGGTCCGATCCGGATCCGTCATCCTGACGGGAACGGGAAGTCGACGGCCCGGTACAAATTGCCGTGGCGCAGCCGAAGCGGCGCCTTGACGTTGCGTATGGTGGAAAAGATATTTCCATTCACGCGACGTCATGCAAGGCTGCCGTGCCTCTTTCCTCGGTTCGTCCCCTCCTGCTCTGTGCGGCCGCCGGCCTCGCCGGCCCGGATGGAGCCTGCGCCGACGAGCGGGAGGAGGTGCGGACCGTGCTGTTCGGCAGCCTGGATGCGGGCCGCTCGACCTTCGTCAGCGCCGGGGCCAAGTTCGCGCCGGAGGGGATCGCCCGGGACGGTGTCGCGGCCCTCGCGACCCTCGGCTACGGCCTGCGGGCCGAGCGGGATTGGTGGGGCGACCCGCGCGCGACGGGTGGCGCGGCCCCGCCCCGCATCCTGCGCCATACCGTGCAGGCCGGCGCCGTGGCCGGCTGGCAATGGGTGCGCGGCTGGGGCGTGGCCGCCCTGTTCGCCGGGCCCGAACTCGCCTTCGAGGTGCTCGACAGCCCCGGCACGAAGCGGCTGCCGTCGCCGCGCATCGGGGC
This sequence comes from Methylobacterium tarhaniae, assembly GCF_001043955.1. GTDB lineage: Bacteria > Pseudomonadota > Alphaproteobacteria > Rhizobiales > Beijerinckiaceae > Methylobacterium > Methylobacterium tarhaniae. The sequence goes on from NZ_LABZ01000199.1 coordinate 2,394, forward strand.
GCGGGTGCAGGGAGAAGTCTGGGCCCGGCCGACCGACGCGACGCTCGTCACCGCGACGCTGATCGCCGGCACCGCCCGCTGGAGCGCCTGGGGCCGGGTGTCCTGGGGCGTCCGGCTGCCGGGCGTGATCCCGGCCTATCTCGGCCCCGAGGCGGCGCTCTACGCCGACCGGACCGGCTACCGGAAATGGAGCCTCGGCCTCCACGCCACCGACTTCGCGCTTCCTGCCATCATCTCCCCGCAGGTGAGCCTGCGGGTCTCAGCCGGCTGGGTCTACGAGGAACAGGTCCGGCGCCCGGGCGTCTACGGCACGCTCACCGCCTGGATGCCCCTCTGACGCCGTCAGGGAATCGAGGAAGCGGGTCGCATCCGACACGATCGCGTCCCGCCGCGCCGGCGCCATCCTGTCGAGGGTGCGGTACGGCATGGCGAGGCGCGGGTTGCCGCGCAGGCGCTCCTCGTTCTCGATCAGGAAGTTCCAGTAGAGATAGTTGAACGGGCAGGCCGCCGCGCCCGCCTTCGCCTTCACGTCGTAGGCGCACCCGCGGCAGTAATCGGACATCCGGTCGATATAGGCGCCCGACGCCGCGTAGGGCTTCGAACCGAGGAGGCCGCCATCGGCCCACAGCGCCATGCCGTGGACGTTGGGCAGCTCCACCCATTCGTAGGCATCGGCATAGACCACCAGGAACCATTCCTCGACCTGAGCCGGGGCGAGGCCGGCGAGCAGCGCGAAGTTGCCGAGCACCATCAGGCGCTGGATGTGGTGTGCATGCGCGTGGATCCGGGTGTCGCGCACGCATTCGGCGAGGCAGGCCATGGCGGTCTCGCCGGACCAGTAGAACCACGGCAGGTCGCGGGTGGCGCCGAGCGCGTTGGTCTCGGGGTAATCCGGCATCAGCGCCCAGTAGAGCCCGCGCACGTATTCGCGCCAGCCGAGGATCTGGCGAATGAAGCCCTCGACGGCATTGAGGGGCGCCGCGCCGTCGCGCCAGCGCTCCTCGGCCGCACGGCAGACCTCCTCGGCGTCGAGGAGGCCGAGATTCAGGGCGGGCGCGATCAACCCGTGATAGAGGAACGGGGTGCCCGCCCGCATCGCGTCCTGGTAGTCGCCGAATTCGGGCAGGCAATCGTCGAGGAAGTGCTTCAGGGCCCGCAGGGCGCCGGCCCGGGTCACCGGCCAGGCGAAGCCGTCGAGGTCGCCGAAATGGTCGGGGAAGCGGCGGGCCACGAGGTCCATCACCTCCCGCGTCACGGCGTCGGGGGGAAAGCGCAGGCGCTCCGGCACGGCTTGGCCGGCCGGCAGGCGGCGGCGGTTGTCGTGGTCGAAGTTCCAGCGCCCGCCCACCGGCTCCCTCCCGTCCATCAGGAAGCCGGTGCGCCGGCGCATGGCGCGGTAGAAGGTCTCCATCCGGAGTGCCTCGCGCCCCTCCGCCCAGCGGGCGAAGACCGGGCGCGGGCACAGGAAGCGGGTGTCGTCCCGGATCTCGACCGTGACCCCGAACCGCTCCTCCCAGTCCCGCATCATCGCCTCGACCCGCCACTCGCCGGGCTCGGTGACGACGACACGGTCCGGCCGGTGGCGGGCGATGGCCCGCGCGATCTCGCCCGTGAACGAGCCGGCATTGCCCGCATCCTCGAGGGCGACGTAGTCGACGGCGACGCCGCGCGCCCGCAGCTCGGCCGCGAAGTGACGCATGGCGGCGAAGGCCAGCACCAGCTTCTGCTTGTGGTGGCGCACATAGGTCGCCTCCTCGACGACTTCGGCCATCAGCACCGTGTCGGTGCCGGGATCGAGATCGGTGAGGGTGGCGAGCCGGGGATGGAGCTGGTCGCCGAGGACGAGGCGGAGCGTGCGCAAGGGCGGTCAGCCTCTCGCGGGGACGCGGACATCAGCGATTAACATACTGGTCATTGCGGCTCCCCTCCGGCTGCCCGTAACCCTAGCTAGGACGATGGATGTCGCCGGCGCCGGGGCCTGCCCGGGTCCAACCGACGCAGAAGCCGGGATCCGGTCTCCGGGTGCGGGCGCAAGGAGCATGACGTGAAATTCGCCTTCGCGGGAATCGACTTCCTGGGCGGTGTGTTCGAGGCCCTGGTCGCGTCGGGCTGGCAGCCGATCAAGCTGTTCTCCCGCCCCTGCGACGGGATCTACGACCAGAACGACGCGGTCGTGGCCCTGGCCCGGCGCCACCGGGTGCCGATCCAGCTCTCGCGCATTCGCGTCGCCGATATCGAGGCGCTGTCGGCGGAGCACGGGCGCGACTGGGCGCTGGTGGTGGCGGGCTATCCCTGGCTCATCACCGGCTGGCCGGGCCGGGTGCGCTACGCCCTCAACATCCATCCCTCGCCGCTGCCGGACGGGCGCGGGCCCTACCCGCTGTTCCGCGCCATCGTGGACTCCTACGAGAGCTGGGGCGTGACCGCCCACGTGCTGGCCGAGGAGGGGTTCGATACCGGCGACATCCTGGCCCAGGACATCTTCTCCCTCTCGGGCGCGGAGACGCACGAGACCCTGCTCGCCCGCTGCCAGATGGCGGCGATGCGGCTCGCCCGCGGCCCGATCGCCCGGGACCTGCCCGCCCTCTGGCGCAAGGCCGAGCCGCAGGGCGACGGCGCCTATTGGCCGCGGGTCACCGACCTCGACCGTACCCTCGATTTCCGCCAGCCGGTGGACGCGATCCTGCGCCGGGTCCGGGCCTTCGGTGCCATCGAGACCCTGGCGCGCATCAACGACAACCGCGTCTTCGTCCAGGAGGCCCATGGCTGGACGGAAGCCCATCGCCATGCGCCCGGCACGGCGGTGCATTCCTACCGCCGCCAGATCGTGGTGGCGGCCCGGGACGGCTACGTGCAGATCACCCGCTGGAGCAGCATCCCGCTCGCCGATGCGGGCAAGATCGGGCGCTGAGATGCCGAAGATGCGCCGCAAGGGCGACCTGCCGCAGAAGATGTGCGCCCAGTGCGGCCGGCCCTTCGCCTGGCGCAAGAAGTGGGAGCGGGTCTGGGACGAGGTGCGCTACTGCTCGGATGCCTGCCGGCGGGCGGCGCAAAGGGGCGAGCCGGCGCGCCTGCCCGGCCCTTCGGCCTCCGGATAGCTCACGCTTCGAGGTGCCGCGCGGGAATCAGCCGCCAGACCAGGCCGCCGCGGGGCCCGAGCAGCATCGAGACGACGTAGAGCAGGCCGGCGGCGAGCACGATCGCCGGGCCGGTCGGCAGGCTGGCATAGTAGGAGACGAGGAGCCCGGCCACGCTCGCCGCGAGCGCCAGGATCACCGCCGCCGGCATCAGGCCGGTGAGGTCGAGGGCCCAGAACCGGGCCGAGATCGCCGGCAGCAGCATCAGGCCGACGGCGAGCAGCGTGCCGAGGGCCGCGAAGCCGCCGACGAGGTTGAGCACCACCAGGGCCAGGAAGCAGTAATGCACCGGCCCGCTCGCCCGGCCGACGGATCGCAGGAAGAGCGGATCGACGCATTCCATCACCAGCGGCCGGTAGGCGATCGCCAGGGTCGCGAGCGTCACGGTGGCGATGCCGCCGAGCAGGACCAGGGCGTCGTCGTCCAGGGCCAGCACCGTGCCGAACAGGATGTGCAGGAGGTCGATCGACGAGCCCCGGGCCGAGATCAGCAGCACGCCGGCGGCGAGAGACATGAGGTAGAAGGCCGCCAGGCTCGCATCCTCGCGCAGGACCGTCGAGCGGGCGATGAAGCCGGAGAGCAGCGCCACCGCCAGCCCGGCCACCAGGCCGCCGAGCGTCATCGCCGGCAGCGACAGCCCGGCCCACAGGAAGCCGACGGCGGCGCCCGGCAGGATGGCGTGGCTCATCGCCTCGCTCATCAGGCTCATCCGGCGCAGCGTCAGGAAGACGCCGACCGGCGCGGCGCCGACCGACAGGGCGACGCAGCCGGCCAGCGCCCGGCGCATGAAGGCGAATTCGAGGAAGGGCGCCGTCAGGAGGTCGATCACGCGGCGTGCCCGTGAGTGGGATGGTCTCGGGTGGAATGGTCGTGGATGGAGTGATCTTGTGGGGCCGGGGCGTGCGGCGCGTGGCCGTGTCCGGCCTCGTCGTGCGGGTGGGCGACCGGGGCGCGGCAGACCGGGGCGTCCTCGTCCCAGGCCTCGCAGAGCCTTCGGGCGCGGCGCAGGTTGTCGGCGGTCAGCACCTCGGGCGTCGCGCCCCAGGCCACCTTCTCGCGGGCCAGCAGCAGGGTCGAGGGGAAGTGGCGGGCGACCTGGTCGAGGTCGTGCAGCACCGCCACGACGGTGCGCCCCTCCGCGTGCCAGCCATGGACCAGCCCGAGCAGCTCGTCGGTGGTGCGGGCATCGATCGCCGCGAAAGGCTCGTCGAGCAGGATCACCCGTGCATCCTGCAAAAGGACGCGGGCGAACAGCGCCCGGCGCAGCTGCCCGCCCGACAGGGTGCCGATCGGCCGGCGCTCGAACCCGGTGAGCCCCACCGCTGCCAGCGCCGCCTCGACGGCGGGCCGGTGAGCCTTGAGCGAGCGCCAGGGCCCGACCCGGCGCCACAGCCCCATCGCCACGAGGTCGAACACGCCGATCGGGAAGCTCCGGTCGACCTCGGCGGCCTGGGGCAGGTAGGCGATGTCCTGCCGGGCGAGGCCCGAGCGCGAGACCTCGCCCTCAAGGGGCCTGATCTCGCCCATGATGCCCTTGAGCAGGGTCGACTTGCCGGCACCGTTCGGGCCGACCACCGCGGTGAGGGAGCCCGGCGCGATCGTGCCGTCGAGATGGTGGACCGCCGGATGGCGGGCATAGCCGAGGGTGAGGCCACGAAAGGTCAGGCCGCCCGGCACGGAAAGATCGCGGGACGCCGTCACGCCGTCGCCCAGCCGATCAGGCCCCAGAGCGAGCCCGCCACCAGGGCGGCCACCGCGAGGCGCGGCCCGACGCCCTGGCGCAGCAGGGAGAACGGCACCGGCTGGGGCCGCGGGATCGCGGCGTCGGCCCGCAGGGCGGGGCCGTGCGGGAGGCCCCGCCTGGGGCCAGGATGATGCGGCATCGGCGAATCGTCGCTCGGGTCCGGGGCACCCTCGGCGGGTGCCTGCGCGAACCCCATATGGAGGGCGACCGACGGCCGCCCAAGCGCCGATCGTTACACTGTAACAGCCCGGGCCTGTCAACCGCCGCCGGGTTGGGTTAGGACGGCGCGGGGGATGCCGGGAGGTTGTTGCGCATGGACGAGCACGGAACCTGCGGCCATCACGGTCACGCGCACGAACCGCACGCGCAGGAACCGCATGGCCCGGCCCGGACGGCCGACCTGGTCGCGCGGGCTGAGCGGCTGGCGCAGGATCTCGGCTTGCAATTCACGGCGCTTCGCCGGCGCACCCTGGAGGTGGTGGCGGAGGAGGGCCGGCCGCTCGGCGCCTACGACATCGCCGAGCGCCTGAGCGCCCCGGGCAAGCGCGTCGCCGCGGTCTCGGTCTACCGCGCCCTCGATTTCCTCACCGAGCACGGACTCGTCCACCGCATCGCCAGCCGCAACGCCTTCGTGCCCTGCGAGCACGGCCACGGCGCCGGCGAGAGCGCGGTCTTCCTGATCTGCCGCAGCTGCGGCAG
>NZ_LABZ01000002.1 GCF_001043955.1 Methylobacterium tarhaniae
CGCCACGGATGCTGGCCTGGTTGCTGTTAACGACGCAGAGGGTGTCGTTGCCGCTGCCACCATCCAGCAGCGTGGTACCATTGCCGGTGATCAGCGTGTCGTTAAAGGATGAGCCGATGGCGTTCTCGATCGAGACCAGGCGATCGCCGCGGGTCCCGTCGAAGGTCGCCTGAGCCTGCAGGTCGATGACGATGGCGGCGCCGGAGGTCTCGTAGCTGACCGTGTCGGTACCGCTGCCGCCGTCGATGACGTTGCTGCCGGAGCCGCCGTCCAGGACGTCGTCCTCGTTGCCGCCATAGAGCGAGTCGTTGCCCCCATCCCCCCGCAGCGTGTCGAAACCGTTGCCGCCGGTCAGCCTGTCGTCGCCGTCGCCGCCGCTGAGGAGATCTTCGAAGTCGCCGCCGTCGATGTCGTCAGTGCCCCCGCCGCCCTCGACGGAATCGTTGCCCTGATGAGTGTGGATCACGTCGTTGCCGGAGCCGCCATAGACGGTATCGTTGCCGGCGCCCGCGCCGATCACGTCGTCGTCGTCTTCACCGTGGATCTGGTCGTCGCCGTCTCCACCGTACAGCGTATCGTTCCCCGAGCCGCCGACGACAATGTCGTGGCCGACCCCGCCCTCGACGTAATCGTTGCCCTGATGAGTGAAGATCCTATCGTTGCCGGAGCCGCCATAGACGGTATCGTTGCCGGCATCCGCGCCGATCACGTCGTCGTCGTCTTCACCATGGATCTGGTCGTCCCCGTCTCCGCCGTACAGCGTGTCATTGCCGGAGCCACCGACGATGACGTCGTGGCCGACCCCGCCCTCGACGTAATCGTTGCCCTGATGAGCGAAGATCTCATCGTTGCCGGCGCCACCATTAATGCCGTTGATGCCGGCACTACCGTGAATCGTGTCGTTGAAGTATGAACCGACTGCGTTCTCTATCGAAAATAAATTGTCGCCTGCATAACCGTTCCAGGTCCGCTGGGCGTTCAGGTCGACGACCAGCCCGATCGATGTGTATGCGTAAGAGACCGTATCGATACCCGCGCCGCCGACGACGTTCCGTTCGTCGGGGCCGCCGTACCAGACCACCGTGCGCCAGTTCTCGTTGCGGCCATTGACGACGAAGTGCTCCGCCGCGGCCTCCAGATTGGTGCCGAAGGCGGCCTGCAGGTCCGAATGGGCATTCAGATAGGCGGAGGCGTCGAAGGTCGTCGGCCGCAGGCCGTAGTCCAGCACGTGCTGGTGCAGCGCGCCGAAGTTCCTCCCGAAGGCTTGCCAGAGATCCGGGTAGGAGGCGAGGTAGGCGTAGCTGTTGAACTGCGTCGGCCACCCCTCGCGCCTGCCCGTCTCGATGTAATGCCGCGAGGCGGTGGTCGGATCGACGCCGCCGAGTTCCTCCTTCAGGCCGGGATTGGCGGCGAGATATTGCCGGTAGTCGAACGTGGTCGTGCGGCCCTCGCGATAGCCATACTCGATGTAGTGCCGCAGCGCCTGTTCGGGATTGTTGGCGCCGAGCTGGTCGGCGAGGTCGCCGTTGGCGGCCACGTACTGGGTGGCGTCGAACCGCGTCGGGCGTCCTTCGTTGCGGCCCTGATCCAGGTAGTGGTTCACCGCGCGGTCGCGGTCGATCCCCCCGAAAGCCTGGGCTAGGCCGGGATTGGCGGCGAGGTACTCCAGTGCGTCGAACGTGACCCGGCGTCCCTCCGGGATGCCGTACTCGATCATGTGCCGCTCGGCAGCAGCCTTGTCGCGGCCGAAGGACTGTTGCAGATCGCCGTGGGAGGCAAGGTACTCCATCGCGTTGAAGTCGACGAGTTTGTTCAGGCCGAGTTCCAGGGCCCGCTGCAGCGTCGCGATCCAGCCAGCGGAGAACGAGCTCTCTGGGGAGTCCGCGATCACGCTGTTGATCAGGCTGGTATTGGCGAGATACTTCTTGAAATCCTGGGCGACCTGAAGGTCGAACGAGAGCCGCGTCAGCCCTTCCTTGTGCGAGGCGGCGTAGGCCCGCCGCGCGAACAGGTCGCCGCCGACGGCGTTGGAGTTGGTGAAGACATAATCGACCGATCCTGCGATCAGGCCAGTCATCGACTCTTGGCTCGCCACGAAGTCGCCGTTGACGCTGTAGATCTTTCTATTGCTGTCTTTATCTATGTACATCCCAAGAGAAAAATCTGTATACTTATGATTGAGGTCAATCCTCAGATTGGATCCTGTGTAGGTGTCATTGACATGCTGTTGAATGCTGCCTGCCAGGGTACTGGCGAGGGTGATGAATTTCTGGTCGGCATTATCGCGGATGATGGGCTGGCTCGGCTGCAGCAAGCCATCTGCCGTGGTCTGCATAGCCATATGGACCTGCCGGTCGTCATCGGCGAACGCGTTGCCCGCCATGGTTCCGAGCGTTTGCCCAATGAACGACCCGATCATCGGGCCGATGATCGGCAGGCCCGTAAGCGTCCCGATATAGGCTCCCACCGCCGACGCGGCCGATCCGAACAGGGAGGCCTGCTCGTTATGGGGGCGCACGGCCTTCTGCCCGAGCTGCGAGCCGAAGAACCCGCCGAGGCTGTTGGCGACATTCGTCGCCATGTTGACCGCATCGAAGCCGGACAGGAGGTTCAGGTTCTCTCTGACGACAGTACTTGGCACCTCCATCACGCCGGTCATCATTGCAACGTTAGTGAGGACTTGATTGGTGACAGTGTTGCCTACCGTGCTGAACAAGCCCCGCTCGAAGCCCTGCAGGTTGAGTGCGTCGGCGATCTCGCCAACGAGAACTCCGCTGAGAGCGCTCAGCGCCTGGACCTTCGCGTTGCCAACGAGATCCTTGCCGAAATCCTTGAAGGTGTCGGTGACGGCCGCCTCGAGCGGAGAGACATCGTGTCCGTCGAGAGACAGGAGCGAGAGGTCGACACCCTTGTGCAGCAGCTCGCCGACGTTCTGTAGCAGGGTCGAGGTGATGGTCGCGCTGCCGACCTGGGCGAAGATGTTGCTGCCACCGATGGCATGGCCGAGCACGCTGCCGAGGGTGCGGCCGGCCTCCTCGCCCTGCAGGGTACCGGGCGCGTACTCGATGCCGATGATCTTCTTCTCAGACGGGACGGTGCTGGTGCCCTGGTAGATCTCCTCCCACACGACCTTGTCCTGCGGGCCGAGCAGTTCCTCGCGCGGGATGGTCTTGATGCGCTTGACGAGGTCGGTGGTGCCGTTGCCGTCAGTGTCCCGGCCGTGGATCGTCTCGCTGACGCCGCCACCGAGCTTGTAATCTGCCTTGTCCCACTTTCCGTCACCATCGGTGTCGGCGAAGACGACATCGGTGGCGCCCTCCGGCACGAGGTCGGGCAGCGAGGTATTGTGCACCCGTAGGCCGCCGGCGATGTAGGTGTGCAGGTCCTCGACCTCGAAATTGTAGGTGCGCCAGCCCTCGCGGACCTGCGACTTCAGCGCCGTGCCGCCGTCGCTCGGATAGACGACCTCGCTCACTGTCTCGAACAGTGAGGCGGTCTCCGGGCCGTAATGGTAGGCCCGCGCCGTCGGGATGGCAGCCTCGACGGCCTCGGCGGCCGGCGTCGCCTGGCCGAACAGGCGCAGGACGACCGGCGCGAGGGTGGCGTGTGCTCCGGCCTGCGTCGCGAGGGTGAGCGAGTCGGTCGTCATCGTGCGGGGGTCCCAAGTCGGATGTGAGGGTGGACGAGGTCGTTCGGGCCGAGCGCTCCCGTTGGGTCCGACGCATAGCGTCGGCCCCCGGGCAGCGCGGGGTGATCGAGAAGTCGGGGCGGCTGTGCCGCCGGCCTGCGCCGGTCCGGCGCGCTCAGTGCGGAGCGGGCGCGTCTCCGAGGACCGCGAGGGTCTCGTGGGCGTAGATCTCCGCGCCGCCGAGCGGAGCGATGACCTGCATCACCCGCACGGTGTCGCCGGAGTGCCAGTCGTCGAGGCTGAGTTCCGCCGTGGTGGCGCCGGCCTCGAGCCGGGCCGCCACCGCCTCGGAGACGCGGGCGTAGAGCACGGCGGCGGCCGGCTGGTCTCCGTCGTAGAATACGCGGATCTGACGCAGCAGGATCGGCGCCATCACGAGGTGCTCCAGGTCGCCGACCGGGATGGAGCGGTGCGCGCTGCTGCGGCTCATCAGCCAGACGATCTCGCCGAAGACCGTGGCGATGGTCTTCTCGCTGCCGTCCGGGACAGCGTGAGGGGAGGCGTGATCCGACATCGGACCCTTCTGGTCAGAGATGGGAGCGCGCGGATCGGACGGGCCGGGCACGCGGGTCAGGGTTCGGCGCGGGGCGAGACTCCGGCCGGCGTCAGGCCGACAGGGCGCTGACGACGCGCAGCCCCTCGGTCTCATCCTCGGCGACGAGGTCGCGGATCCAGGGCGGGCAGTAGGGCACGCCGTTGGCCTGGACGATCCAGTTGCGGGCCTCGTGCGTGTCGAAGGGCGTGGCGCCCTCCGGCCAGTTGCAGGCGTCGTGGATCGTACCGTCCGGGGTGCGCAGGCGGCCGTCGGCCAAGGGGGTGATGCCATGGTCGGCGAGGTGCTGGGCGAGGGACTGGGCGGGGGCGAGTGTGTCCTTAATTATGACGGACGGTAGGGGGATGCCGGCACGCACGAGGGTGCGGCGTTCTGGTGCCGCTTGGTCAGCGATGGACTGGTCGCGGTAGACGACGCTGACGAGGGCGTCGTTGGCCTGTCCAAGCTTGGCGCCGGTGCGGGCGCGGATGATCGTGGCGTCCCGCTCGACGAGAGTACCGTCGTCGCGCAGGATGCTGGCGATGGGGGCGAAGCGGTGTTGGCCGCTGGCATCAACTTCTCCTGTGAGGAAGATGTGACCAGGAGTGCAGCGCAAACCTCTAACGTCAACAACGACGTTAGTGATATTTGTATATATATTTTTTACTTTTTTTGTAAAAATTTGTGAAATTACATCAGAATATGAGTCGAAGCTTTCTACATAATCTCCCTTCTTTATGTTTTGTATTTGTATAGATTTTCCTTTGCTTATAGATACATCTGTTCCTGATAAGAAGCATGATTTATTAATAAACTCCAATAGACTGCCTTCAAATTCTAAGCTGGCGAATCTTGTTATTCTGCCATCAGTAGAAACCTCCCCAAAACGCCATGGTATTTCATTAATACCTGGTATCCCATCTATCCCGCGGCGTATGTTATCTTCCACGTTTTTGAATTCACGAGGATTGTTTACAAATTGTGATTGATTTTTTAAATACTCGCGCACGTCCTCAAGTGTCGGAGGGTGATCAATCTGCAAAATAGTGCCATCAGATTTTCTAAGTATCTCACCGGTTTTTTTGCTAACAATAGGATGTCCAGATAGAAACTTTGTAAAAGAAGAAAGGCCGCCAGTACGATTTGACCAAGAAAGAAGATGCCCAACAGCCATAAGTTGATCTTGATTTGTGGTATCAAAAACACCAGCATTTCCACCCCACGCATTCTTAATAGTATTGATTGTATCATTTACTGTTTTTGCGGCATCGAAAATATGCTGTGCGTCCACGTCTGATATGCGTGCGCCGTACGGAATGATAACCTGCTTTGAGATTATATCCATCTCCGCCTTCGAGAAATTTTTTCCCGAAGTCGATAGGCCTTTTGTAGATGCCCGATCTAGATAATCATTGGCCTGTTGAGATGTTATGCGTGAACCAGCCACAGCATCTTGTAATGCGCTGCTAAATAAATCTTTTGCTGCCTTGTTGGCCGCAACATCTAGCTGGGACATGCCAAATGAAAGGCCACTTTTTGCGTTAGATACCACGCCATTGAACCTAGTATCTTGGAAAGCACCATTTCTCTGATAGTATGTACCTTCTGTTGATCCAAGTATATGGGCAGATATTAGGAGCGAAGATAGGGAGTTATTGAATTCCACGGCTTTTCTCCTTAGTTTTCTGCCTCAAGCAATCTTCTAGCAACGCCGTCTAGAAAGATTGTTCTGTACGCAGTTTCATTTCGTAAACATTCTTGAACAAGAGGAGCTTGTATAGTGCCAGTTGGATATACATATTTTGGCCATTCACAGTTTTTATTAATATATTCTAGCCATTTTAATTCTGATTTTTTAATATATATTTTTGTATCAGGGTTGCTTAGTTTTATAACTTTATTATATACGATATTTAGATTTTTATCCCACGCACGATATTCAATATTTTGACATTCAATCATTCCAGATAATGTCGATTTACTAGCATCTTCAATGCATGAATTATAAATTACTCCTATACATTTTCTCTTTTCATCCAAATTTGCATTTGCACCTTCTAAACATTTTGATATTTTTATTGATTCTACATCCAATTCAGTGGCAAAAGACGATCGATTTACGGCAATAATTAGCATCACGACAGCAAAATAAACAAATCTATTTGACTTATATGCTGTGGGGTATTTATAATTAGACCTCATAATATCTCCTTTGGTTGTGTTTATGCAGATCCATGTCGTATTTATCGCTCCCTCGCTGCCTCCTTGATCGTCCGCGAGATCGGCGACAGCAGATACTTGATCACCCGCCGCGCCCCGTCCGGATCTCCGCCGACACCCGCATCCCCGGCTTGATCGCCTCGCGCCGCCCCTCGACCTCGATCCAGTCCTGCGCCAGCGCCACCTTCGCCGGATAGGTCAGGGCCGCCTGTGCCTGTAGCACCGGCACGCTCGTGCCCTGCGCGCCCGGCGCGCCGCGGCCCGGGCCCGCCACCGCGGCGTCGCGACCGAGCCGGCGCACCCGGCCCTTTACCAGACCGTAGCGCGTGAACGGGAAGGCCTCGAGCTTCACCTCCACCTCCTGGCTCTCCGTCACGAAGCCGATGTCGCCGTTCTGCACCTGCGCCTCGAAGTCCTACTGCCAATGACGAAGGACGTGCCGTCGATGTGGCGGGCGACGACCGGGAGCGGAAGGGCCTTCAATCGCCGGATCGACGACCGGCCAGCCCATACCTTGTAGCCATATGCACGACTGGTCCGTACCAAATCATCCATGTCGGATACGCATCATGGCTGAATTAATTCGCGCTGAGCACACTGTATATTAAACGGATTGCCAGATGCGCCGAAGCTATTGGCGAGGATCGTCAACCCTGAGTCGCAGAATCAATCTTCTGTAGACATTTTTTGCTCATCCATCAGACTGTCTACATCAGCATTTTTACACATAAAAAGCTCAGCAAAAATCTAACAACCTTTCGGCAAAAAAGGGCAACATCCATGCCCCCAGGTCAAGTCGTAATGGCAGGGAATCCTGGGTTGGGGGATGAGGTTGGGCGGCTGTGTTACTCTGATGCAACTCCCTCCGCACGCAGCCGGATGAGGGCAGTCCGACTAGCGCGAGCTATGCACGAACAGATGCATCCGTAGGGGTATACCCTAACGGATTTTGAGCGTCGTTTGGGTCAGCTTTCGACTCGTTGCTGATATCCAAGCCTGTTCAAGGGGCAAGATAAGATACGAAACCCTTCGTCCATTCGACGTGTCCATCCTCGGTCCGCCTCCAGGCTACCACAGCTTCGATCGGGTATGGTCCGGCGAAGCCGCCACCCGTCTGGCGGAAGGCGGCGTGATAGACTGAAGGATCGTCCTTACACGTCGCCATGTCTCCGAAGCCCTGAGCGACCAACGCTGTCTGAAGGGCGTCCGCGTCGCTCCCTGGGGGGAACAGGGCGGCGAGGCGCGAGGTGAGGTCCGGCGACACGGCCTCGCTCATGGAGGCGAAGGACGGCGACGTCGGCCGCGAGCAGCCCATGCTGGCCCATCCGCTCCCAGCGCGCACGTCCTGCAAGAGGGGTGGTGTCGCCGGAACGAGGGGCCGCCTCGATAGGTGAATTGCCAAGAGCGGGCTGCCGACCAGCATCGCCGACACGAGCAGGAGACCAGCGCCGAGCGCGAGAACGAGTGTGCGACCCTTCATCGGATGAACCTGCATCGAAAAGCGCCCACTTCCCACCCATTACGGATCGAAGGCGCGGTGCTCCCAGGTCCCTTCGTTATTCCGGCCGTCCATAGGGGCATACCGCAGCGGACAGCCCTTCGGCACGCTGAGGCGGCGTCTGCAAGGGTGGGTTCAGATCAAAGGATGACACGCTCAGCGTACAACAACCAAACGGACAGCGCGGCATATTGTGTGGTTGGGCGTCCCATTTAGGCCTGGTCTACTGCATCGGTTCAGCCATGCGCAAAGCTACTCAGTATGTGTCACGTTAGTTTTCGCAAATACCCATAGCTGCTAAAAATACAAAAACAGGCGATTTTCCAAAAATTTTTATAATGTAGTAATGTGTGATCGTGTTATCTCTCAGATAATCGCTCAAAAACAAGCGAAAAATCGTAATAGGTGTAACATGAATATAATAAAAAAGTATTTTACCTCGATTTTTGAGAAAATAAAAAATTTTATTAGAAACAGAAAGTTAGTAGAACCGTCGACTTTTGGTTTGTTTTGTATAATCATATGCGGTGCATTCATGATAGCAATATGGGCGCCATTCTCTAGAAATTTGATTTACATGGATTTAGATGGTGTGTATGTTCGACTTGCAGCTACTTATTCGTCGGCTTTGTGTGGGCTATTTTCCTCTTTGCTCTGGGCGCGTGCAGCTGTTCGATCTCACGACGTAGGATCAAATGTTGCTGCGGCTGGATTTACTGGTGCTGCTGTTTTATTTACTTTAGGAGCAAGTTCTAATCCAGAAAAAATAGATAAATTAGGTAATATTTTATTCTCATATTCGAGATATATAGGTATTTATTTAGGAATATTATATATATTGGCATTATTTGCTGACGAAGTTTTGAGATGGAAAAACGAATATTTTCCATCTAATACTTCAAAATCTTTATATGGCAATTATTGCAAAAAATATGGCAAAGACAATAAGACATTTTCTTGGCCTTATTTTTAGCAGTCAATTATATGTGACATGAAAATATGCGAAGAATTTATATATTTTTGTGTATATCATCAATTAGATAAAAATAGCCAAAATAATCTGCTTTTAAAAATATGGGATCGACGTTCATCAATGCATATTTCCGAAATCGACGGTCGATTATACGTTACGGGACTGAGGTAATGGGAGTGTCACGAGTGCGTCCCTGATCCGTAGGATCGTCTGACGGCTGGTCTTGAATGCCCGTGCCAGGGCCGACACACTCGCACCCTCCCCGAGCTGGCGAGCGACCTCCGCGCGCTGCTCGCCACTGAGACTGGCCGGACGGCCGAGCCGTCGGCCTTCCGCCCGCGCCCGGCTCAACCCGGCCTGGGTCCGCTCGATCAGGAGATCGCGCTCGAATTCCGCGACCGCGTTGATCACGGCCATCGTCAGCTTGCCTGTCGAACTCGTCAGGTCGACTCCACCCAGCGCCAGGCAGTGGACCCGCACGCCGAGTTCCTCGAGCCTGGCGACGGTCGCGCCCACGTCCATGGCGTTGCGGCCGAGCCGATCGAGCTTGGTCACGACGAGGACGTCGCCCGCCTCGAGCCGATCAAGCAGGCGGGCGAACCCGCGGCGCTGCCCGACTGCGGTGGATCCTGACACGGTCTCGGTCACGAGGCGGCGCGGCTCGATGGTGAACCCGGCGGCCTGGATCTCGGTGAGCTGGTTGTCGGTGGTCTGGCCGGGGGTCGAGACGCGGAGGTAGGCGAAGGTGCGCGGCATGAGGCAGATTTGTCCGAAAACCTTGACCGGAACTGGACACATGTCCGGAACTCGCGGAAGCTAGATTTTGAACAGGTCTGGCCGTCCTGTCCAGAACCGGTCGGTTCCGGACAGCCCTGGCAGGCAGCGTCGCTGGTTAGAAGGCCCCACGGACAGCCACCATCATGGCCTCGTTGCGGACCTCGCTGAGGGTGATGGCATCGAGGGGACGCGCGGCACTCTGGTTACCAGCGCCATTCAGCGAGCGAAGAATTCCGCCATTTATCGCTGAAGGTCACACGGCTGGACGGGTTCGGCCCTTGTTGGCAAACACATGTTTTCCGTGCAGCCAAGCTTGGGAGGCGGAATGACCGCTTGGGGCGGATTGCGGACATAGCTGCTTTCTGGTTGGCATCCGCTGACCAGGAGGCAAGGCATGGATCGAACACGCGACTTCACTGTCCAGGACGTCCTTGATCTCGACACCTTCGACGGCTCATGGGCACCAGGGTTCGTCTTCTCGCCTAAGGGCGACTACCTCGCCTTCGTCGTGCAGCGGGCCGCTGCGCAGGGCGTCTGCCACCAGCGCCCCTTCCTCATGGGTAACGACCGGGGCGAACTCTGGCTGGCCAATCTGGCCTCGCATGAGGTTCACCCCCTCGCAGCCGACGTCGCGCAAGGGCTCGGCTTCTTTGCTCCCATGTGGTCGCCGGACGGGCGGTGGATCACCGCCGCGATGGTCGACGGCACGGCCATCCGCCCTGTAGTTGTTGACGTCCACTCTGGCCAGCGCACCGTACTTCTGGAGCGCAACGTCGCCATGCGCTTCGGGGCGTCCCCCTGCCTCTGGCTCGATACAGACCGCGTCCTGTGCGCGGTGCTGCCCGACGGGCTGCTCCCTATCGCCGCCGAGACTGAGACCCGCGCCCCGCGCCGAGCGATTATAGAGTGGTCTAAGGCGCGGGCGGGGCGGGAGCCGACGGCAGACGTGCTGGACGTCATTCCAGGTGCTCCAAAGGGGCTGACCTACCTCGATCCCGAGCCTGTCTTCGTCACCGTCGCTCCCTCGGACGGGTCCGCGACCCCGCTACGCGACGACACGGTCACACCGGAGATCGCGGCGTTCCGGCAAATGTTCGTCCGCATCCCCTCGGAGAAGCCAGAGATACCATCGCCCGCGACGTCCCCTGCCTGGGCCACGGCCATGGTGTTGCCCGAGGGCGCGCGGCTCGTAGCCACTCACGAGGCAACGGGTCGGATCGCCTACCTTGTCGAGGATCAGGAGGGCAGCCGCATCGGCATCGCCACGAGGGACGGTGCGCCCGACGAGTGGGTCTTCGAGACCAACACTCACCTGCGCCGCGTTCGGGTCGGGACAATACAAGATCTCGACGGCGCGTCCGTGGACAGTGCCCGGCCGACGACTCGGCTGCTGCTCCCCCCGGGCCACGAGGACGGCGTCCCCAGACCGGCAGTGGTCTGGGTCTATCCAGGTGCAACACCGGGGCCGATCGTGCGGCGTCCCTTCAAGCTCAACGACGCCAGCCCGCTCAACCTGCACCTGCTAGCTGCGCTGGGCTACGTGGTGATCCAGCCGAGCATGACGATCCCCGAAGGGGAGGAACCGCTGGACCTGCTGTCCCTCCTGGCCCCGGCCGCCGAAGCGGCGATCGAGGCGGCCGTTTCGGCGGGTTACGTCAACCGCGAGCGAGTTCATGTGATGGGCCAGAGCTTCGGCGGCTACGCGGTCATGGGCCTCCTCGCAACGACGCAGGCGTTCCGCTCCGGCATCGCGATGGCAGGGTTCTGCGACCTCTTCAGCTTCTACGGCGCAGGCGACCCACGCTTCCGCTACGGCGACCCCCAACATCTGCTGTTCAGCGCCGCGTGGTCGCCTGAACAAGGTATCCGCTTGGGCAGTCCGCCTTGGATCGATCCGGAACGCTACGTGCGCAACAGCCCACTCCTGGCCGCTGACCGTATCCGAGCGCCGCTGCTGATCACCCAGGGCGACCAAGACTACGTGCCGATGGGGCAAGGGGAGGAGATGTTCTCGGCTTTGCGGAAGCTGGGGCGGCGGACACGGTTCGTGCGCTACTGGGGGGAGGGGCACGTCCTTTCGAGCCCGGCGAACATCGCGCATCTTTGGGAACAAATCCAGGAGTGGCTGGCCGATGTCGATCTCACGACTACACCTGTGGAACTGGGAGAGCATCAGGTCTGCTGAGGGTCGAAAGCGGCTCCCATGAACCGCCCGTCAGCGTCGGGTCTCAGCCGACATACCTGACTGACCATCTTGGATGTCGGAAAACACATGTTTGCCGTGCAGCCAAGCCTGAGTTGCGGAATGACCGCACGGGGTGGAGAGCGGTCATGTGGTAGTCGCCCGAAAGCCGACCTCGGGTTGCGCACCGTGGCCGGACCATGCTCAGTCGAAGGATGGACGAGCGCACGACCATCGCAGACCTAGAACGTCGTCTCGCGGCTGCGGAGGCGGATCTGCGAGCGAAAGATGACGCACGCATACGGGCCGAGACCGCGCTGCGCGAGAGCGAGGAAAAATACCGCCCCCTGTTCGACTCTATCGACGAAGGCTTCTGCCTGCTGGAATATGTCGACGATCCCCAGCGCGCGTCGGATTACCGCTTCTTGGAAGTGAACGAAGCGTTCAAGAAGCACACCGGGCTGATCGATGTCGTCGGCAAGCTCCGAAGCGAGGTGAGTCCGGACACAGAGGATTACTGGATCGAAACCTACGCCGAAGTGGCTCGAACCGGCGTGGCACGACGCGTTGAAAACCACCATGAAGAAACTGACAGGTGGTACGAGGTCTTCATCTCTCGCGTCGGTGGGGAAGGAAGCCGGCAGATCTGCCTCGTTTTCAGGGACACGACGGAACGGACACGCGCTGAGAAGGTCTTGCGCGAAAGTGAGGAGCGGCAGGCGTTCCTGCTGAAGCTGAGTGATGCCATCCGGCCGGACATGAAAGCGGACGCCGTCGGCGCGCTCGCCACGCGCATGGTGGCCGAACACCTGGGCGTGGACCGCTGCTACATCGCCCGGTTCGCGCGAGAGGAGGAGAAGGGCTGGGTCGGCCCCGAGTTTCGCTCCTCCGGGTTGCCAGCGCTGACTGGCGAGTACCGCTTCGCGGACTTTCCCGAAATCATAAAGCGCATGGAAACCGGCCCGCTCGTCATCCGCGACGGGCCCGCCGATCGCAGCCTCGCCGAAGCCGACAGGCAGTCCTACCAGGCGCTAGGGCTTTGCGCCGTACTCACCGCCCCGTTGCGTAGGGGCGAGGGCAACGCCGTCTGGTCTTTGACAGCGGCGGCGACCCAGCCGCGCGACTGGACAGACGGCGAGCTTAAGTTGCTCGAGGATGTAGCGGAACGCACCTGGGCGGCCATCGAGCGCGCCCGTGCGGAAGCGGCGCTGCGTGAGAGCGAGGAGCGGTTCCGACAGTTCGCCGCGGCCTCGGCCGCGGGCTTGTGGATCCGGGACGCGGACACCCTGGCGATGGAGTTCGTGAGCCCTGCCGTCGCGAAAATCTACGGCGTGGACGCCGACGCCCTGCTTGGCGATGTGGCGCGCTGGGCCTCTCTGATCGTACCGGACGACCGCGACGCTGCCCTGAACCATTTGAAAGTGGCGCGCGCGGGTGAGGCCGTAGTGCACGAGTTCCGCATACAGCGACCTTCGGACGGCGCCTTCCGCTGGATCAGGAACATCGACTTTCCGCTACGCGACGACGGCCACATCCCCCGCATCGGCGGCATCGCCGAGGACGTGACCGAGGCCAAGCTCGCCACCGAGCACTCTGCTGTCCTGCTGGCTGAACTCCAGCACCGGGTGCGCAACATCATGGCGATGATCCGCTCGGTGACGCGGCGCACCGGCGAGCGGGCCGTCACCGTGCCGGACTACGCCGAGCTGCTGATGGGCCGCCTGCTCGCCCTCGCCCGCGTGCAGGCGCTGCTCACCCGCGCCGCGAACGTCAGCGTTGGCATCGCCAACATCGTGCGCGACGAGGTGAGCGTGCAGGCGCAGCACGAGGGACAATACGACCTCGATGGGCCGGATGTCGCGCTGTCGCCCAAGGCCGCTGAGGTGCTGACGCTGGCCGTGCACGAGCTGGCCACCAACGCGCTCAAATACGGCGCCCTGTCCGTCGCGGATGGCAAGGTCACCGTCCGGTGGTCCGTTGTCGAGAAACGTAGCAGCCCATGGCTCGTCTTCGACTGGACGGAAGAGGGTGCCCCCGAGCGCCCGCAGCCGACCCAAGATGCGCCCCGTCGCCGTGGCTTCGGCAGCGAGCTAATCGAGGCGCGTGTCCCCTACGAGCTGCGCGGGCGTGGCAAGATGACGGTCGAGCCCGGTGGCGCCCGCTGTCATCTGGAGTTCCCGCTCAAGGAGGGCGCCAGCATCCTGGAAACAGGCGCACCGCAGCGCATGACAGTCTTCGGAGGAGCGCTCGACATGACGGGTGGACCCGATCTCACGGGTCGCCGTGTCCTGGTGGTGGAAGACGACTTCTATCTTGCGACGGACGCTGCTCGGGCGCTCGAAGGCGCGGGCGCGGAGGTTGTCGGCCCGTGTGCGAGTGAAGAGGATGCGCGCGCAGAGCTGGATGAGCAGCGGCTCGACGCCGTTGTGGTCGACATCAACCTTGGTCCGGGCCCCTCGTTCAAGCTGGCCAAGACACTGAAGGACCGCGGCATCCCGTTCGTCTTCACGACCGGGTATGACGCTGAGGTGATCCCGGCCGAGTTCGCGGGCGTCGAACGGTTGGAGAAACCGTTCCAGCTTCGACAGATCGTCGGTGCCGTCGCGAAGCTCACGACGGCGGCATAGCCCGAGAGCGGACCTTCCCAGGGTCTGCAACGGGTCGTCAACAGACCCATGAAGTGCCCGTCGGCGTTAGGTGTCAGCCAACACGCCCGACTGGCCGACTTGGAGGCCGGAAAACACCTGTTTTCCGCACGGCCGAGCCCCATATGCGGAACGACTGCATGGGGTTTAAGTGCTGGCCCTAATGGCAACTCGCGCCAACCGGGCGACGAGGGCCAGATCGAGTGTCCCGGCCGGCTGCGCGCTCAGCGACGACCGCCATCGGCTCCCGGCTTCATGGCCCGCTCGACAGCCTCCATGGCGCTCTCGAAGGCTTTGGCCTCGCTACGGTGGGGCCGGTCGGACCGTTCGATCAACTTACCGCTCCGGCGGATCGCCCACTGGAAGTTTCCCTCCGGCTTGGGCAGTGGTGAAACCTCGATGGAGTAGGGATGCGGGACTTCGTTGGCCATGGGCGCGCTATGCCAGGCTCCACGCGGTCACACCATAGCCAAAACGACGTGGGCCCGTTTTTGTGGATTGGTGATCAGCTTGGAGGCGATGAGTCTGCCAGCATTTCGGCCTTTGCTTCGCGGCGATCCTTGGTCCGATCTTCCGGCTCTCAGGCGTCTTGGTGACCTTCGTGGACGAGTCCTTCAGAGTGGCAAGGCGCTCGCGCAGGACAGGGGGGAGCATCGGAGGAGCTTCAGGAACACCAGCATGATAGTGCTGCAATGCTACAATGCTGTAGCTCTGTGGTGCTTCAGTGCTGATGAGGAGGCTGGGCGTCAGAGGTGTGTGGCGAGGCCGATCACTTGGCCGCCCACCTTCGTGAAGGGAGAGGGCGCGCTGCGAGTCTGATCTGCAACGAGCGGGCCAAGCTGTCTACGGTACATCATAAGCCATTGACTTACGTAGTCCATTGGCTTACACATTCTCATGTCCAAGCCGCTTCACACCGTCGTCGAGACCCCCGACTACCTCGCCGACGCGAAGCGGGCGGGCATGACCGAGGCGGAGCGCCAACGCTCGATCAACACCTACGCCATGACGCCGGGCTACGGCGATGAAATCCAGGGCTCCGGCGGCTTTCGCAAAGGTCGGGTCGCCGGCCGCGGCAAGGGCAAGTCGGGCGGTTACCGGGTGGTCTCGATCTACCTCGACGAGACGATCCCCGTGTTCCTCGTTGCCGTCCTCAGCAAGGGGGATCGCGAAAACTTCACCGATGCGGAGGTTGCCGAGTTCAAGAAGGTGGCCACCGCAATCAAATCGGCTCACCGGCGCAGCAAGAAGCGCTGACGAACCGGCAACCCTCCGCATGGTGTCTCCGATGACCGACAGCTTCACCCGCATCCTGAGCGGCGCCAAGAGCGCCTTGGCCTACATGGAGGGCAATCCTCCCGAGGGGACCGTTGTCCACGTCCCGGAGGATCTGGACGTGGCTGAGATCCGGACCAGGACCGGACTCGCTCAGCCGGCCTTTGCTGCGACCATCGGCGTCTCGTTGCACACCCTCCGGAACTGGGAGCAGAAGCGCCGCCGTCCGGAGGGGCCTGCCCGCGTGCTCCTGGCAATGGTCGAGAAGCGGCCGCAGGTGGTGCGGGAGATCCTTGGCGAGGTGGCCTGATCGCCAGCCTCCGACTGCTATCGCCGGATGAGGCTGGCGTCACCGGAGCGGAAGATCTGATGACGAAGTTCGGCGAAGGCGAAGTGGATCGACGATCGAGCTGCGACCGGGCGGAAGGAGTGCCATCAGCTCGGCAGCCGGTAGCGCGAGAGGCAGCTTCATGCTCGCTCCGGGGCGCATCGGTATGGGGCATCGTGCTGTGATGCGGTAGCATTGTAGCGCTACAATGCTACCGCATCACAGCGCGACGACACCATACGTTTGTAGTGCTTTCATACTGTGGCGCTTACCTGCTATGATGCGACAGCATCACAGGTGAGACATGCGGACCCTGACACTCGTCACGCAGAAGGGAGGCGTCGGAAAAACGACGCTGGCGGCCTCCCTTGCCGTTGCCGCGGCACAGGCCGGCGAGAAGGTCGTTGCCCTCGATCTCGACCCTCAGGGGTCGCTTGGTGCCTGGGGCGACACCCGCACGGCCGACGCACCTGCGGTTGATCGGCTGCCCCCCGAGCGGCTTGGTGAGCTGCCCGCCATCCTCGAAGCACTAAAGGCTGAGGGCTATACCGTCGCGATCCTCGACACTGCGGGCGTGTCCTCGACTGGCGGCAACCTCGCGATGCAGGCCGCGGATCTCGCCCTCGTGCCGGCTCGTCCCTCGCGCCTCGACCTACAGGCCACGATGCCGACCATCGAGACCCTGATGCGGCTCGGGATGCGGGATCGGTTCGCCTTCGCACTGAACCAATGCCCGCCCGGACGGTCATCCCGGGCGACAGAGGCAGCCAGCGGCTTGAGCATGTTCGGGGTCCTGGCAGAGCCACCGCTGGCGCAGCGTGCCGACCATCAGGACGCTATCGCTGCCGGGCAGGGCGTGACCGAGTTCGCTCCGGACGGGAAGGCAGCCGAGGAAATTCGGGCGCTGTGGGCGTGGGTGGATCGCAAGATGAAGGGCAACCGGGCATGAGCAAGCGACCCTCCCTGATTGGCGGCCTCACCCTGCCGGGTGCCGAGCCCGCCGCGCCCAAGCCCGAGGCTCCCGCCGAACGGGCGGCGCCTGAGGCCCCTGCGAAGCCGGCCGGCCGGCGCCCTCGCCCTGAGACGGTGCATACGTCCATCTACCTGCCGCGCGAGGTGCATCGCCGGCTGCGCGAGATAGCCTTCACCCGCGACGTGAAGGTGCATGACGTCATCATGGAGGGGATCGACGCCGCGTTGCAGAAGCACGGGCACCCGTCCGTCGAGGCGCTGAAGGGCGATAAGAAGGGCTGATGCCTCGGCGCCAGAACCGCTACAGCACCAAGGCGCTAGAGAGCTGTAGCACTACAGCACTAAAGTGTCACAGACCGACAGCGTTGGACATCGCCTTCGATAATGGTCGTTCCCGAAAGCGATGGAGCGGGCATGGCCTGATATCCGGCAGCCCGCTCAGGGGACGTCGATCGCGAACAGGTCGAGTTGCTGTGCGCTCACCTGTCGGCGCCGTTGTCGCCGAGCTACGAGTCGAGGAGCAGGATCAGGCTGGACGAAGAGCGGCAAGGCTAGACGAGGCTTCCCGTGCAGCACCGCTCCGACGAGCTGCTCGCCCTCTGTCCGATGGAGCAGGTAGAGGACATGGGTCGGTGTCCGCAGGATCTCCTGTCGCAGGGGTTCCGCAGACGGTAGGCAGGCCAGTGCTGCCAGGAGGCACGGTAGTCCTGCCGCAGCAATCTCCATCGCCTCGAACTCAATCTCGCGCAGGCCCCAGCGCTGGCGGGCAACGCCGGCCGTTGTGGACGGGAAGGGGTTGGCCGCGAACGCTGTCGCCTCGTCAAGGACGAAGGCTGCGAGACGGTCGCGCTCGGCCATAGCACTGACGCGCAGCGCATCGGCGAGTCGGCGCTTCTCCTCTGGGATATCCCTCAACCGCTGCCTCGCCTGGCTCACCGCCAAGCGGGTGAACAGCCATCAGGCCATCTATCTCGCGGCCTCTGAGGTCGCCAACCCCGCCAAAGTTTGACGAACCGTTGCCGTTCGTGCCGAATGGCTGATTAAGGCGGCTCGCATCCCGCGAGTCGCTACCAGGATCACCGCCGCGACAGCAGCCACCTGAAAAAGCAAGACCCCGGAGGCCTGCCAGGGCCACCAGGGTCTAGAGCCCCGAGGGGGCCGGTCCGAATGCGTTGCAGCACGGATCATCCCCCGAAATCGCTGTGCGAGTCAATCTGAAAGCCACGCTTTCGGAGACGGGCTCGGCTTGCCTGTGACGGACCGCCCGACCGGCGGCGCCGAATGCTGACCCGCGGCCCGAGAGGGCCGAACGATGACGCACGCCTATGCCCGGGGTGGTGGCGAAATGCCTGCTCCCATGGGATTTGATGAGCCGCACCAACGGCGTGAGGTGGTATCCAGCCGGGCTGCCTGGTGCCCCGACAGTGCTGGCCCGTACCGGCTGCCGGCCGGTGTTCGCGATCGGCTGTCGGCTGCCTTGGGAGGCCGGAAGAACCGAGATGCGGCCTTCGCCCTCGCGGTGTTCCTGGCTCGGTTCTGGAGCAGCCCCAGGCGGCTCCTATGTGCGATCCCGGTCGACCGGCGGGCCCTGGCCGAGCACGAAGCCCTTGGGCTCACGGAAGCCCGGGTGCGGGGTGCCCTCGCGGTCCTCGTCGAGGTGGGGTTCCTGGCGCGGTACGAGCCCGAGGCCGGCAAGAAGTACCAGCGCACGGAGGGCGGCCTTCAGCGCAGGGCGATCCTGCACCGTTTCGGGGAGGAGTATGCCGTCGCGTTCACGGCAGCGAATGCCCGTGCTCAGGCAGTCCGTGGAGCGCCAGCGCCATCCCGCAGGTCAGTACCCTCGCGTCCCCAGCCCCAACGGGCGCCAGCGCCCAACGTCGCCGCCCCCAGGGCCATGCCCGCACCCCAAGTCGCCCAAAAGCATTCCCTAGGCGGAAGCCGTGTGATTATGGGCGAGAAGGATCAGCGGAATCCAACGACGGTCTGCGGAGGACTCGAAGCCGCATTGGAGCGGCTGCGTCGAGGTGTGTACTCATGAACCGGTGAGGGGTTGGAACCGTCACAAAGCTCTGCCGAGAGGCAGGGTCGCGGGCCTGGCAGAGCCTCACCCTACTGGGGTTGAGATTCGCATCAACGGGTTTGAGCCAGATGCCCAGGCATGTACCCGCAGCATGCGGGTCACAGGCTGCGTTCGTTCAACCGGACGGGGTGCTTTAGCGTGAGCGCAGCCGCGCTATCGCACCGTCATGGCTGATTCACCGTTGAGCTTCAGAGCCCGAGAATCCGCTCGGATTTGGCAGCTCACTTCCGAGGAAAGACGATGCTGGCCTGAACCGCGAATCCGCCGCGGCGGCTCATGATTCCGACCGGTTCGCACCCGCGCTTTCGAGCCGTTCGGCGCAGATCGCTGCAACGCATCGCTGCAAGGCGCTCACCCGCTCGACGAGCCAGGCCAACTCCTCGCCGGTGATCTCGTAGTGCGGGGAGTAGCGCGCATCGACGTAGGCGCGGTTGAGGAGGGCAAAGCAGCGCCGAGCGAATTTCGTATCGCGTGGCCAGACCGGGACCAGCCGGGCATCGACGCTTTCGGCCTGTGACCGCAGCTTGGTCAGGCGGTGGAGCTTGGGGCTGTAGAGCGTCAGGACCAGCAGGACGCAGTGGTAGAGGCTCTCGGTCACCTGATGCAGCAGGAATGCAGCCTGCCGATGGTGACCGTCAGCGATGGTGCGGGTCGCCAGACCGAAGAAAATGTCTGCGTTGGGCAGCCATTGATCGAAGTGCCGCTGCGCCTCAGCCCGTACCGCTTCGGGGGTGAGAGGTTGGGGTGAGGCAAGGGGAAAGCCCGGTGCCTCGTGGAGCATGATGCCGTCGCGCGCTATGTCGACGAAGAACGGACGGCCCTGCGCCAGCTGGTCGTTCACGTCCTGCAACGTGTGCACGATCACGTTCACCGGCGTCGCCAGTCGACCGCCCAGGCTCAGCTCCTGAAGCAGCCGCTCCTCGGCCTTCTCCCACGCCTCGTACGGCTCGGCGAAGCGGGCATCGTTGACGACCACCAGCAGGTCGTAATCCGACAGGTAGCCGCTCCCGCGATCCTCGACCCAGTCGCCGCGGGCGTAGGACCCGAACAGGACGAGCTTCAGGATACGGCCGCGCCGGGCCTTGTCCGACAGCTTGGTCTTCTGCGCGTCCTCGAACTCCTCGAACAGGATCCGCACCGCGTGCTGCAGCTCGCGGCGTTTGCGGTCCGGCAGGTGGGCGAGCCGTTCGGTATCCATCGCGTCCTGACCGTTCAGTGCGGCCCCTTCCATCCCGCCGGATCGAGTCCGCTTTGACCCAGCGCCATCACCAGGTTCTCGTCAAAGGCGAGCCTAGCGAAACCTGATCCGGACCGCTGCACCGCCTGCCTCTGATCCATCCATCAGCGCGGCCCTTTCCCGTACCACGGGCCCGGCGCTGGAGCAGCGATCGGACCCGAGCACGCTGCACTCTTCTCCCAGGATCGCGCGCATTGTCAGGCCCGATCCGCCGGCTTGGCCGGGGTCCATTCGGCGAACGCGGTCTTGTCCTGGGCCCGCTGAATGCGGGTCATCAGCTCGTCGAGCGCTTCGGCGAACCGCCGCTCCTTGCCGGCCGCCTCGAGCAGCAATCCGCCGAGGATGATCTTGCGGCGGGTGTCGCGCTTCCTCCCCTCCTGGGCCGCCCGCGCGTCGAGCTGTTGCAGCCGGTTTTGGGCCTGCGCGAGCCGGGTGCGGGTGGCCTCGGCGGAGGCGGCCTGGGGCGCCGGCATGCGGATCGGTCTCCTGACGAACGGTCACGCTCCTTGCGGTGATATCAGGCTGTGGTAACCCTGGAAAGGAGTGGAAGGGCGCACTTGAACATTGCTATCGCAATGTAAGCGCTAACGTGCCCTCCTCCTGCGGCAGAGGCCTGGGAACGTAGCGAACGTGGCGATCTACCACTTCAGCATCAAGCCCGTCTCCCGCGCTGTTGGCCGCAGCGCCACCGCGGCCGCGGCCTACCGCGCCGCCTGCCTCATCGCCGACGAACGCACCGGCGTGATCCACGACTACCAGCGCCGCACGGGGGTCGCGGCGAGCTTCATCGTGGCGCCGGACGGAGCGGCCTGGGCGCAGGATCGCGCCGCGTTGTGGAACGCCGTCGAGGCAGCCGAGCGGCGCAAGGATGCCAAGGTGGCGCGCGAGTACCAGGTCGCCCTGCCGCACGAGCTGACGCCTGAGGAGCGCGCCGGCCTCGTGCGCGACTTCGCCGAGCGGCTGTGCGCCCGCTACGGCGTCGCGGCCGATGTCGCCGTCCACGCGCCCGGCCGCGAGGGCGACGAGCGCAACTGGCACGCCCACATCCTGACTACGACGCGGGCCGTGACCGCCGACGGGCTCGGAGCCAAGACCCGGGTTCTCGACGTCGCCACGACAGCGCGGGGCGAGGTCGTGGCGCTGCGGGCGATCTGGGAGGAGTGCGCCAACGAGCATCTCGCGAAGGCCGGTCATGCGGTCGCGATCGACCGGCGCTCGCACCTCGATCGCGGGATCGAACTCGCCCCGACCGAGCATGTCGGGGTGCATGCGAGCCAGATGCAGCGGCGCGGCAAACCAGGGGTCGATCGGGTGGCGCTCGATGCCGAGACCGCCGCACGAAACGCAGACCTGATCGCGCGCCGGCCGGAGGAGGTGCTGCGCATCCTCACCGACGAGAAGGCGGTGTTCAGCCGCCAGGATATTGCCAGGGCGCTGCACCGCGCGCTCGATGACGACGCGACCACCTTCCAGAACGCATTCGCGACGGTGATGGCCTCGCCGGCTCTCGTGACATTGCAGTCCGAGAGCACCGGTCCGCTCACCGGCGAGGTGAGCGCGGCGCGCTATACCACGCACGAGATGCTGGCGATTGAGACCGGGATGGCGCAGGCCGCCGGGCGGATGCAGGTGAGCTATCGGTACCGGGTCGAGCCGGGTCATGTCGCGGACGCGATTGCGGCGCAGGACGCGGCGATCCGGGCGAGCACGGGCGAGGCGTCGGCCGGGTTATCGCCGGAGCAGCGCGAGGCGATCCAGCACGTCACCGGGCCGGAGCGGATCGCGGCGGTGGTGGGGTTTGCCGGTGCCGGCAAGAGCACGATGCTCGCCGCCGCGCGGACTGCCTGGGAGCGCCAAGGCTACCGGGTGCACGGCGCCGCGCTGGCGGGCAAGGCGGCGGAGGGATTGGAGGAGAGTTCGGGCATTGCCAGCCGCACCCTGGCCTCGTGGGATCTCGGCTGGCGCAACGAGCGCGGGCTGCTCGGAAGCGGCGACATTCTGGTGATCGACGAGGCCGGGATGGTCGGCTCGCGCCAGCTCGCGCGGTTCGTCGCGGAGGCGGAGGCGCGCGGGGCGAAACTGGTACTGGTGGGGGACCACGAGCAGCTGCAGGCGATCGGCGCGGGGGCGCCGTTCCGGGCGATCGCCGAGCGGATCGGGCACGCCGAACTCTCCGACATCCGCCGGCAGCGCGAGCCGTGGCAGCGCGCAGCTTCGGTGGCGTTCGCCAGCCATCGCACGACCGAGGGCCTGCAGGCCTACAAGAAGGCCGGAGCGATCGAGATCGCGCCTGATCGGGCGCAGGCCGGGGCGGCGATCGTGCGGGACTACCTCGCCGACCGGGAGCGCCGGCCGACCGGCTCACAGGTGGTTCTGGCGCATCGCCGGGCCGATGTCCGGGCGCTCAACGACAGCATCCGGGCGGCTTTGCAGAAGCGGGGCGCGCTGGTGCAGGGCGAGGAGGCGGGGGAGCGGGCATTCACGACCAACGACGGCGAGCGCCGGTTCGCGCCGGGGGACCGGCTGGTGTTCCTGGAGAACGACCGGGCGCTTGGCGTGAAGAACGGGATGCTGGGCACGGTCGAGGCGGTAGCCGCGGGGCGGATCGTGGTGCGGCTCGACGGGGCGGAGGAGCGCCGGGTCGAGGTGGCGACGGACGCGTATCAGGCGCTCGACCACGGCTATGCGACGACGATCCACAAGAGCCAGGGAGCGACGGTGGACCGGGCGTTCGTGCTGGCCTCGACGACGATGGACCGTCACCTGACCTACGTGGCGATGACCCGCCACCGCGAGGCGGTGGAGCTCTACGTCGACGGGAGCGAGTTCTGCCCGAACCAGGACCAGCGTTGGGTGCGCCACGAGACGGTGTACGGGGCTCTGGAGGCGCGTCTGTCGCGCTCGGGGGCGAAGGAGACGGTGCTGGACTACGCCCCGGCGTTCGCGGCGCGGCGGGGGCTGGCAGAGCGGCTCGGCTTGCGCAGCGGGATCGTGCTCGCGGCAGGGCCGGTCCCGGAGAACCCGGCGCCTGGCGAGCCGTCCCACCGGGATCTGATCGCCGAGCTGCGGCGTGAGCCGACCTCGCCATCAGCGGAGCCGCCGGCACCGGTCGCGAGCGCGGTACGGGCCGGGACGCACCAGCCCGAGACGCCGCGCAGCCCCCGGTTCGCCGGTCTGCGGCTGCGCGCGCCGCCGCCCATGGCGCGACCGCTGGAGCCGGAGAGGCAGGAGCCAGTGCAGGAGCCGGTCGCCGACCCGCTGGCCGATCGGCTCCGGTCGCGGTCGGACCTGGAGCGGGCACTGGAGCGCTACCTGCAGGCCCACGACGCGCGCGAGCGGCAGGCTCGGGAGGGGCTGCCGCGGCTGGAGAGCCAGCGTGAGGCGCTGGCGGCGGCCGGGCTCGGGCTCGACGCGGCGCAGGCCGGGACACAGGCGACCTTGAAGGAGGCGCTGCAGCGCGATCCGCGGGTGCGGCAGGCGCTGGAGGAGCGGCCGGGCCCGGGGCGGGTGGTGGAGCTGATGGCGGGTCTAGAACGCGAGCGGGTTCGGCAGGCGCAGTTGGAACTGTCGGCCGAGGCCGCACGCCAGGAGCAGCTGCGCCGGGAGCAGGTGCGGCAGCTGGAGCTGCGGCGGGCGCGCGGCCTGGGTCTCGGTCGGTAGGGAGCACGAGGACGGCATGCGGGACGACGGACACCACGATAGCCGATCTGGGAGTATCGCGGGCGTGGCTCCCGATCCGGACGCGGGGGAGGAGGGCGACGCGGCTGCGGCCTTCGAGGCGTTGCGGGCGCAGGTGGAGGCCCTGTCCGGGCAGCTGACGACGATCGGCCGAGGGGTGGGAGCTGTGCTCGACCAGCTCGAGGCGCAGGGAGCGCCGGTCGACTATCGGACGGATCTCGGGCGCCTGGTGCAGGGGCTCGATGCGGTGAGCGACCGCCTGCTGGCGGTCGAGCGGGCGCCGGCTCTGCGGCAGGACGCCGGCAAGATGGTGGAGCAGTTCAACGAGCAGAGGCGGATCCTGGATCGGGTCGACAGCCTGATCGACACCCGCCAGGCGCGTGAGCGCGAGCGGTGGCAAGCGAGGCGGCGGCGGACTGCGTGGCTCGGGGGTACCGGCGCGGCGGGGATCCTGGTGGGGGTGGTTCTGACGCTGGCGGTGCCGCGGTTCCTGCCGTTCTCGTTGGCGGAGCGGACGGCGGCGACGGTGATGGGCGAACGCACCTGGGATGCGGGCACCCGCCTGATGGCCTTCGCCAACCCTGAGTCGGCCGAGTGGCTCTACGCGGCCCAGGAACTCGTGCGAGCGAACGCTGCGACGGTGGCGTCGTGCCGGGCGGCTGTGGCGAAGACCGGACTGGAGCAGAGCTGCACCCTGGTTGTGCCGGTGCCGGGCCGGAGCCTGGAGATGATCCGCCCCTGATGGGTCCAGATTGACATTCCTACTCTGGTCCTCAATCTCCTTCTTGGAGAGTCTTCGCCGGAGCAAATCCCGCGAACACTATGTCTGATAAATGACATTATCATATGTTAAATTATGAGGGTAGGGCGATATGGTTGCCGCCCAATCGCGTTGACTCGGCGCCTTCGCCTGCTAAGGTTGGATCGGCTTACAGGCAGATTTGTTATCGCGTATCGCGATATATGAAACAATGTCAGGCGGCGTTTGCTCTCCGACTGACGATCATGGATATGGGACATTATGGGCTGATGGCCTACGCATAGGAGTGCCTGTAAGCCGCCACCTCTCGTAGAAAAATGCTGTCACAACTCAAATCAGCTTCGACAATCGATCGGTTCGCTGCGGCTTTAGGTTATAAGCCAGCCGCATTAGCGTTCATTCTCTTCAAAATGACTGATGCGGAAAAGTATCAGACATTTACAATTGCTAAGGCATCTGGTGGTGTTCGGACAATTCATGCACCAACTGAAAAGCTAAAACGCCTTCAGAAACGGCTGGCAAATGTCCTCGCTGATTGTCGGAAGGAAATTCACGATAAGAAGCCGTTATCAACACTTTCCCATGGATTTGAGCCAGATCGATCCATATTTACAAACGCTTGGGCGCATAAAAACAGAAGATATGTTCTCAATCTGGACCTTGAGGATTTCTTTCCTACTATTAATTTTGGTCGGGTCCGCGGGTATTTCATAAACAATCGAGATTTTCAACTCCCGATCAAAGCAGCGACGCTCATAGCGCAGATTGCATGTTTTCAAGGGAAACTGCCTCAGGGCAGCCCAAGTTCACCTATTATTTCTAATTTAATCGCACATCTACTTGATGTACGTATGGCCCGACTGGCCAAGTCTAATACATGCACATACTCGCGCTATGCAGACGATCTGACATTTTCAACAAATCAAAAGCAATTTCCGCCTGACATTGCGACCCAGGTTCCCGATGAACCAGGAAACTGGGTTTTAGGCAATCGATTGACTGGCGAGATAGTGCGTACAGGATTCACTATCAATCATCAGAAAACGCGCATGCAAAGCCGCCCAAGCCAACAACTCGTTACAGGACTCACTGTAAATGAAAAGGTGAACATTCGCGCTTCGTATTATCGCCATGCTAGAAAGATGTGCAGTTCGTTTTTTAATCACGGTGTATATTATAACGAAATGGAATTTGTATTTGGAGTAGAAGGCCCTCGACCAAAGCTCATTGATACTCCAAGCGTTTTAGAGGGAATATTAAGTCATATTTACCATATTAAAAACTTACAGTTAACGCGCTCAACCGAACCTGAAGAACTTAAGCAGAAGAGCAACAAAATCAAATATCCAGCATACCGCCATCTATACAAAAAGTTTTTGTATTTCCGTCATTTTATAAATCTAGACGCTCCTTTGATCGTTTGCGAGGGGAAGACGGATAATATTTATTTGAGAAGTGCTCTTAAGGCACTATATCCGGCCTTTCCGGTTCTAGCAGATGTCAAAAAAGGGGAGTTGCGTTCAAAAGTTAAATTCTTAAAGCATTCTCGTATAGAGCACAACATTCTTGAGCTTAGTGGCGGCAGTGGCAATATTGCTAATTTTATTGCGCATTATCGAGGTGCGGTTTACAATTATAAATATAGATCGATGAAACACCCGGTGATTGTTCTGGTGGATAATGATTCGGGACAAAAGGGAAGCGTATTTCCTCAAGCAAATAAATTGAATGGAAAAATCGATATCAACTACAGTAGCAAGGAGCCATTTTATCATCTTTGTCATAATTTATATTTAATTAAAACGCCTGAGATTGGTCTGACGGGAGAATCATGCATGGAAGATTTGTTTGATGCCGCTACTTTAGCAACAAAAGTAGATGGTAAAACTTTTAATCGCAAAGATGATAAAGATACTTCGACTCAATATGGCAAGATGGTTTTTGCTGATAAGGTAGTGAGAGCTAATTACGACAAAATAGATTTTTCACTTTTTGTTCCACTACTTGAGCGTATTACAAAAGTAATCGCTCATTATAAATCTAATCCGTCAGCAAGCGCCTCTTCACATGTAAAATCTTGAGCTTTGTCGCAAATTATACCCCATAATTTTTTCAAAACTATCGCCGTAAATCGCGATTTTGCATCGACATAGCTATTTATTTATTCAACGAGATGCCAATTACTATCAGTCATACAGCCCTTCTGTCTGTAGACAAGCGAGCAGCTGCCGGGCCTGCTCCTGGGCGGTGGCATCGCGCTTCTGCTCGTCGAAGCCGTGCGCGAACATCGGCAGCAGCCGGCTCGTCGCCCGCTCCATCGCCGAGCCCTCCCACAGGATCAGCACCTCCCGGTCGGTCAGGTCCTTCACGAAGTACCAGAGCGTCAGCATCACGCTCAGCGCCGGCCGGTTGCCCCATCCGGTGATCACGCCCTTTCCGATGCGCTCGACACGGCGCAGGAGGGCACACTGTTTCTTCTCGGTGAGGTCACCGAAGGGCTCGAGGAGCGCGGCCTGTAGGTCGGCGCGCAGAGCGGCGATGTCGGCTTCCGCTCGCGCTGCCAGGTCCGGATCGGCCGGGACGAACACGCCAGGCGCGGCGGTGAGGGCATAGAGGAGGTAGGCCGGGATCGCGAGCTCGACACGCTGGCGATCGGACAGGGTGGGCATTACGCGATCATGAGCTGAAGGAGATGTGTAGGCGGTGCCTGTCCGGCGGCGCTTGTGTAGCCCTTTGGTGCGATTGCATCGAGACCCGTCGTACCGACGCGCTGCCCGAATTGACACAGCGGCATGCCCTGGCTCGACTGGGGTCCGATGCGACGAGTCGGATACTGGCCGACTCGGCAGCCCTCGGATTGAGCCCCGATGCAGACTGGACGTGAGCCCCGCCGAGGCCCTGAGCTTGCTGCTCCTCGCACGCCCGCCGTCGTGCCGGCCCGGCCTGCGCGGCCGACGCTGACCCTCAAGGGCAAGGTACCTGCCCCGTCTCAGCAGGCTGTTCCGGAGCGGCCCGCGGTGGACACCGCCGCTGCATCCAGCCCATGTGTCGAGTCTGTCCAGGTCGTGCCCGCGCCGGTCGCTCCGGCTGCGGTGACAGACGCGCCCGTCAAGCAGGCTCGGCCGTTCCGTCCATGGGTGAGAAGCCGGGTGCCGAGCACCGCCGGGCCCGCTGTCCTCGCCCGAGCCCAGACGCTCAACGCCCTTCTCATGGCGCCGATCGGCGTCCTCCCGGCCGCACTGGGCGATCCCCTGCGCCCCTTTCAGGTCGGTCTCGGTCCCGAGATCCTCGCCCGCCGCAGGCCCGAGGTGGCGGTCAATGTCTGTGAGCGGGCGATCCGAAATTACGTGCGCAGCTTCAGCTATCGGCACGCGGTCGCCCAGCCCGGATCGATGCGCTACGACCTCGACGGCAACCCGGTCGAGCCGGTGAGCGAGAAGGATCGGCACGACATGCAGCGCAACTGCGAGGTCGACCAAGAGAGGGCCCGCCAGCGCAAGGCGGCCGCTGCACTCGCTGCGGCTGCCGCTGGCGCTGAGGCTGGAGGTCCAACCGAAGAGGCTGCGCCGTCGGGTTCACAGGGGGGCTGAGGTCCAGAGGGGCGTCCCCTTCGGGCCGCGCCCTACTCGCCGCCTGCGGCGGCTCCCCGAACCCGCTGCGCGGTTTCGGCCCTCCGGGTGACGGTCGACTGACGCGACACACAGAGGCCTGCGGCCAAGTTTGCTGAGTGGGGGGGGCCAGTCGCCCGAACCGGCCTCAAGGCCGCAAGGGCCTTGACCCCGGCCCAGTCGCCTGGCGCTGGGTTGCCGGCGGCTTCGACGCCCCGGAGGGCGTCTACACCGCCTCTCCGGATCGTGCTCGCCCTCGCATAAGGGGGGCGTATTGAACCAGCTTCCAAGACAGTCCCTTCACCAGTGCTCATAACTCACAATTTATGGACACCCTCCCCGGCCCTTGATCGAAAAGCACTTTTCTCGTCCATAAATCCCAGCCAAGATGCGGGCATGATTTTCGGATATGCCCGTGTCTCGACCAACGCCCAAGACCTTGCCACCCAGATCGGCCAACTCGAAGCCGCTGGGTGCGAGCGCATCCTTCACGATAAGCTGTCCGGGCTGAACACCCAACGCCCGCAACTGAAGAAGCTCCTCGAAGCCGTTGGCCGAGGCGATACCGTCATCATCCCGGCGACCGACCGTTTGAGTCGGGACACCGCCGACCTCCTGACCATCGCCCGCGACCTGAAGGCGGCTGGCGTCGGGCTGCGCTCAATCGCTGAGCCGATCATCGACACGACCAGCGACCTCGCCAACGTGGTGCTGGCGGTCCTCGGATTGGCAGCGAAACTAGAGCATAAGCGGCTCCGGGAATGGACTGCGGCCGGACGGGCCAAAGCGAAAGCAGATGGAGTCAAGTTCGGGCCAAAACCCAAGTTGACCCTGCATCAGCAGCGCGAGGCGATCTCACGTCGAGATATTGACGGCGAGTCGCCAGCCAGCATTGGCCGTAGCTTCAATGTCAGCCGTCAGACCATTTCGAGATTAGCAAAATGACACACGACCACCTGGTTGAAGACGAGTTTATGGATCGCCCTGATGATGATGAGCTCGCGTTCCTGCACTATGAAAAGATATTTCGCGCACGGCTCGATCAACAACTTGAGAAACTGAGCGAAGAAGATCAAAACCGATATTGGACGGCCTATAATCACTTCATGCAAACTTACATTAATGGTGTATTATCGTCGGTTACAGCTCTAGATTTAGAGATCTTATTGCAATGGATCAATAGCCCATATGAGGCCAGCAATCCCGAAAATTTTCAGAAAATAAAATACGATATTGATAGCGCAATCGTACTAATTAAAGTTCGTCACGCGCAATCTAGTAGAAAATCATCAGTTAGATTGGATAAAGATACTCGATCAAAGATTAGAGATTATATTACAAAAATTAAGACGACAATTGAAGGAATAGAATTACCCCTCGATCGCAAAGAGAAACTTTTGAGTCGCCTTAATGCGTTTTCGATTGAGGTTGATCGCGATCGGGCAAGGTACGAGGCAATTGGAGCGCTTGTTGTTGAAGCCGCAACGATCGCTGGAAAGGCCGAGGCTAAGCTAAGACCTATTCGGAAATGGCTTGACTCGATTGCCGGATTGTTGCGAGCCGCCAACGGCATAGAGGAGAGGCAAAGTCGCTTGCCTGCCCCGCCGAAGCGTATTCCTGGCCCACCGAATCGGCAGGGATCGAACAATGGAGGAAACGCGTCTTCTAAGCCCGATCCATCTCCGTTTGACGACGACATCCCTTTTTGACGTGGGCACGACGGCGGGAGTTGAACCCGCATCTCCCCGCCCCTAGACCCCCGGCGTGACCCTAGAAGTTTCGCAGTGCGGCGGGCGCTCTTTCCGTTAAGCTACGTCGCGATCTCTTAGCTAGCGCTGGCGGATGGTTTCGCCGGAGTCTCGGCCTCCGCCAGTCGCTTGCCTTTGAACTTCTTGCCCTTCGCTATTGTGGGCTCGATCTCCTTGAGCTTGTCGACCAGCCTGCCGAGTTGATAAGCGCTCGCGGTCTGTGCTTTCTCACCCCGGTAGCGTGGGATTGCCCCGGATCGGTGGTTCTTGCTCACTTTGCGTGGATCAGGCGGCCAGAACCATGCGGCGCTTTAGAAGATCGAGGCCTGCCCGTCCGTAGCATTGGCGCTTGATGAGCTTGAGCCGGTTGATCTGGCCTTCGGCCTGGCCGCTACTCCAGGGCTCCGTCAGAGTAGACCGGACGGCAGCGATGTCAGCGTCTAGTCCCGACGCGAACGTCGCGATGGCAGGAGCATCACAGGTCCGGGCCTGCCCGATCCAGGTGTCGATGTCCGCAGCGGCGTCCTGATCGTCGGCGATAGTCTTGCTCTTCCCGGCGGCGCGCACGAGTGCGGTAGAGCGGCGGGCCAGACCCGTGACGGCGCACGCGGTGTCGTCCTGCTCAACGCGGCTTACCACAGCCGCGTCGCCCTCATCCATGACCAAGGTCGGCTGTACGGGCAGCCACGCCAGCTGCCGTGCTGGCGGCAAAGGGGCTTCTGTCCCAGGCGGCTGCGAGCCACTGGCCCTCGCGCAGCGGGGCTTGCGGCCTGATCAAACCGGCCTCGTCCCCCTCCCTAAGGCCAACTGGGATATTCGTGAACTAGGGATAGGGGCTGGCGCAGGCTCCCGACAGCCTCTAGAGCGACGCAGCGTGTCCACGCGAGGCACGGATGGTTTGCCGCTTGGACGGCTTTGTGCGATCTCGTCCGGCTGGAGTGTAATATGCCAACTGGCCGAATTGGAGCGGGTGGTGAGGCAGGTGCCCCCCGCGTCTTGTTGTCGAAGCTCGAACTCGACGGATTTCGCTCGATCGCTTCCGAGAAGCTGGACTTTCGGCCAGTCAACATCCTGATCGGTCCCAATGGCGCCGGGAAATCGAACCTCATAGCCTTCTTCCGCATGCTCTCCTTCATGCTGTCCACAGAGCAGGGATTGGCCCGGTACGTTGCCCAGACAGGGGGAGCCAGTTCGCTGCTCCACAATGGACCAAAGATAACGACGGCTATCCGTGCACACTTGATGCTGGAGACAGTCCAGGGCACCAATGACTACGAGTTCGAACTTGACTACGCAGCTAGTGATAGCTTCTACTTTGAGCGCGAGCGTTGTCGCTTTTCGGCTGCCGGGAAGCCTACAAACCCGCGTTGGATAGATCTCGGCGTCGGCCATACTGCACCGAAACTGCTTGATGCGCCGCAGGAGGCGGCGCGTAAGACGCAGAGGACAATTCTCTCACTTCTTCGGGGAGTGCAGGTCTACCAGTTCCACGACACGTCGAGCGAGGCTCGCGTGAAGCAACGATGGCTCGTAGAGGACAATCGTTACCTGCGTGGAGATGCCAGCAACTTAGCAGCGTTCCTATTACGCCTGCATGATCAATATCCGTCCTACTACCGGCGTATCTGTGAAACGCTAAGGCAGATCGCGCCGTTTTTTGAAGACTTCGTGCTTGAGCCAGAGGGCGAGCGTGTGCTGCTGCGCTGGCGCGAGACGCGGTCGGATCTGGTTTTTGGACCTCATCAGATGTCGGATGGCACGATCCGCGCCGTCGCGCTTTTGACCCTGCTTCTCCAGCCGCCGCAACTGCTTCCGTCTATGATTGTTCTCGACGAGCCGGAGCTGGGACTTCATCCTGCTGCGGTCAGGGTGGTTGCTGGCTTGGTTCATGCGGCCTCGGTCAGTCGGCAATGCTTCGTGGCGACTCAATCGCCAGAGTTTTTGAACGAGTTCAACGTCGAAGACATCATAGTCGTTGAACGCCAAGACGGCGCGTCGCGCCTGCGCCGACTACCGCAGGAGCATTTCGAGCGTTGGCTTGACGAATATTCACTCGGTGAACTTTGGGATATGAACATGCTCGGAGGCCGTCCGCGCTCCACTGCGGCGACCGAAGTATGATGCGGCTATACATCTTCTGCGAAGGTCAGACAGAAGAGGCCTTCGTCAACAATATCCTCGCGCCGCATTTCTTGCCGCTCGAGGTTATGGTGACGCCGCTGATCCTTCCCAATAAGCGCGGTTCGAACGCTCGTCAGCACAAAGGCGGCTGGGTCGATTACGGGAAGGCTCGCCGCTTCATCTGTCAAATGATGCAGCAGATGCATGGTGAAGACACTTGGTTCACTACCATGCTCGATCTGTATGCACTGCCAGCGGATTTCCCGAGCGCGGGCGAGGGTCCGCAAGGAAAAGCTGACGTGCGAGTTACAGCTTTAGAGGCGGCCTTTTATGCTGATATCAGCAGAGACGGTTTGTGGCGCTTCACACCTAATCTCCAGCTCCACGAGTACGAGGCACTATTATTAGCCGAGCCTGAGGCCCTTATCCATTTCTATCCGGACCGTACTGACGCTGTCGCAGCCCTGCGCGCTGAAATCGCTGATCTCGCACCTGAAGCAGTAAACGATGGCGCAGAGACAGCCCCGTCCAAGCGCATCCTTCGTTATATCCCTGAATATAGCAAGGTCGTAGCTGGCACCCTAGTTGCGATGGAGATCGGGCTTCCTACCCTGCGCGCGCGCTGCCCCCACTTCGGCGCTTGGTTGACAGAGTTGGAGC
This sequence comes from Methylobacterium tarhaniae, assembly GCF_001043955.1. GTDB lineage: Bacteria > Pseudomonadota > Alphaproteobacteria > Rhizobiales > Beijerinckiaceae > Methylobacterium > Methylobacterium tarhaniae. The sequence goes on from NZ_LABZ01000002.1 coordinate 32,983, forward strand.
GTGCCACAGTTCGGGCCTAGACTTCGCTACCGAGGCCTTCTCCTATTGTGATTTCGGTTTACATGCTAAGCCTGAATTCTTGTATCTCCTTGGCTAAAACTGAAGCTGCGTCACCTCGTACAGACGCGTTGAGCATGGCTACTATGTGCGTGTCATCGAGTATCAAGATCATCTTCTGGTAATGCGCCCACTGTTCACGGACCGTCTGAGTGGCGGAGGCATCCCCTCCCGTTCGGCAAAGGATCATGCCGAAAAGCCCGGTGCCATAATGCTTGAGGTAGTTTGCGATTTGAAGAACTTCTTTCTTTTTGACATGTCCGACGTAATTCTTGGCGTCAGCAACGATGTAATCGGCTGCGTATCGAGTTCTGATGCTGGTCCAAAAACCGGTTTCTGCAAAATTTGCTAGTACAAAATCACGCTGATTTACCCCTGATACATCTGGTGACTCGCCAAGCGGAGGGTTGAGCGGCGGGCAAAAGCAATGTTCTAAAATCCTTCCGATCAAATCTTGATAGATCGACCACATCTTCTTTCCGGGTTCGCAAGCTTGTAGCTCCCTGATGAAAGCGGAAGCCGGAGTTTCTGCCTCACCAATGAATGCTGCCGAGGTGGGTGATGACAATCGGAGCAGCTGGGACCGAAAAATCACTCCTATTGTCGCCAGGTCCCAGAGCTCAATACCTGCTGTTCGAACCCTTACGGCGTCCTCGTCAGCAAGCTGTCCGGGAAGGGCAAGTACAAGGCGCGAGGATGGGCGTAAAACTCCATATCGGGCTATCTGCTCTAAAGCACGGTCAATTTCTTGCCCATACAGAGGCCGGTTTTTGCATTCTATAATAAGAGTTTCATTCTTACCATTTTGCTTAGTGCGAACAGCTATTATATCAGCGCGTGCGAGGCGGTCCTTGGTCTCACTGCTGCGTGAGCCTATGATCGTGTCGACTGAAATGTCGGAAAAGCTGGGATTGTCGTTCATTAAATTTGCTAGGAAGTATGTGAACTCCACCTCACTAGCGAAAAGACGCTCGGTCGGATTGTCCCGCATCTTGTCCTCTTGGAATTAGGCAGGAGAGCGTCTGTTTCGCCACGCGTCAGCGATCTTGAACACGTTGTCCTCCATCAGCTCTGTGGTATCAACCTCAAGGTCGTACGTCAGGAACGCCTTGTGGCTGAGATAGTGGAGCGCGGCACCAGTGCGGCGATCCCCCCGCTCCTTCTCGCGGCGCTCTAGTTCGGGCTTTGGAGCTGAAACCCACACCCAGAACACGTCATGCCCTGCAAGAGCCTCCTTCAGATCTTGCGCCTGCTCCTGCGTCTCGATCACCAACTCGACGATCAGATCGTTGCCTGCGTCCGCGAAGGCCACCACGGACCGGCTGAAGCCCCTATGGAAGGCCGCCAACTCTTCCGGGGCGCTCCGGTCCCGCACCTGGCTCACCGCCGCGAAATTGCCGTCCGTGAGCTGGTCTGCGGAGTAGAGGCAGAACGGCTCCGGCATGTCCTCTCGTAGGGCCTTTATCAGCGTAGTTTTGCCTGCGCTGGAAGTCCCCATGATGACAATGATGCGGCCTGCCATAGCCCTCAGCCTGTGTTTGTGATGCCGAGCTTTTGGAAGAAGATCGAGTTTCGCAGCCGAGCGTCGTGCAGCACCTTCCCGAACGGAATAACCTCGACAAAGGCAGCTGGGTTGGTTGAGTAGCCGAAATATCCCTTCCCGTCCGGGGTCCTGACAAACCGGCCGATCATCTTTTCCCTGAGCTGGGGTGTGATATCGGCTACGATATAGCAATGGAATGAGGTGTTCGGGCCAATGCCGAGAATGGCGCGGCCCCGAATGTCCACCTCGCCTTCCGGATGTTGCAGCCGCTCGACGTAGCTTAGAACCTGCTGAACCGGGTCTTTGCCCTTGCTATAGTCTTCGCGCATGGGGCGCTTGAACTCGACAAGAACGACCGTATCGGGGTTTTCCCGCTCTCGCCACGCCACGCACGAGTTGTAGAAAAACGCGAGGTCTGGCCGTTCCTCGCTCTCAAGGGTGGTGTATTGATTGAGCTGTTGGTCAGAGGCGAAGAAATTGAAAAAAGCGAGCCGGTCATCGAGCAGCCAAAGGTTATGATCCTCTATGGTCAGACCTTTGGAGTCGATCCTCATGGGGCAGAAAAGCTGATGAAGGGCGTCCTCCTTACTGTACGTCTCCTTTTCAGGGTCGGTATATTCGAGGAGGGTTTCAAAGATATCCAGAACGGCCTTGCGCTTGGTGACGTACTCGGCAAGTGCGCCCTTCTTTTCATCGGCAATGTATGCCGTGTATTCCTCGACTTTCTCGACTAGTGGGCCTTTCAGCAAGTCGCCTGTCTTGATTGCCTTCTCAATCGATACGAATTTCTTTTGCCTGCGGTAACGCGCACGGGACATCTCTAGAAAGATTTCTTCCTTGCCGAACGAGTTGGGCTGTAGGCTTTCGGCAAAATTGTCCACGTTGTCGGCGAGGTAGAGGAATTGCGGATTCTCTGCGATCAGCTCGCGGGTTGCCTCGACCTTTCGGGCCAAAGCCTCCTGAATGTAGGGCCTCAGGTAGTGCCGTGCAGCGGACGCCACCCCGCGCTTGATCTCGTCCACCTCGGAGGGGTCCAGCGTGAATGCCGTCCTCTCGCTGTTGACCTTCTGATCGAGGTAGGGGCTCGACGCGCAGGCGATGTAGACGTGCTCCTTGTCGAGCGCCTTGAGGCCCAGCTGCTCATCAATGGCGTAGTCGATCACCGACCGGCTATCGCCCGCGATGAAAGCGAAGTTGAACGCCGGGGGATCGAACCGCATCCGCTTGTCGCATTTAAGCGACCACACCGTGAGGGGAAACGCCTCCTCTCCCTCGCCAATCATGATGTCGGAGGTGGTCTGGTCCACGATGCTCTCAGCGAACAGCGTCTGGATATCGGTATCGCCGTCGTCCTCGACCGTCACATGTGGCGCGTTCCCGGCTACGAACAGCGGGACGAAGTGCGCGGCGATCCGGTTCTCGATGACGCCAAGCTTGGCAGGGCAGCGGTTCTCATACGCGGCCTTGAAGCCCCGGAAACTGATGACCGTGCGATGCCGCTTCTCCGCTACGGGCAGGTCTTTCTCAAGGATCTGGTCCTCGTCGGCCAGCCGAAAATCGAAGGCCCGCCGCGCCCAGCCCTTTTTGCCCTCGTAAGTGCTATCGACGGAGATCCGGTCGAACACCTTAAGCCATGCCAGGCGTCCGACGCCCTTGCCGCCGCGTTGCTCCTTCCACCGAGAGTCAGGCGTCTTGAAGGACCGGAAATTGTCGTCAGTGAAGCCGATCCCGTTGTCCTCGATATCGAACCCGACAACCCTGCCCTCCAGCACGTCGCCTTGCCGATGAACGCGGACCACGATCTGACCTTTGGCAGCCGCCTTGTCATCGTAGAGCTCGGTGATCGAATGAACCGAGTTGCTGACGGCCTCCATGAGCGGCAGGAGGGCGTTCTTCTCAGTAGGCCGTAGGGCAAGCCGGTTCACCCGACCAACGATGTCGCTTTCGAGGTTTGCCACGGTTCCGCCCCCGCCGCGTGGCTCTGCCCCGCTTGCCCACCAACACTACCGAGCAGTCGTAAGCGGTGAAAGGTGGCGAGTGTCACACTTCCACCGTGCAAAGTCAGCGCCGACCGGATGGTCGGCCTGGACCGCATTCCAGGGGATGCGGCCCGACGCAGCGCCGAGATCCAACAGGTCGGCCATTGCCGCCCGGAGGTGAACCGCTCCGGGATTATCGGAGGCTTTTTGTCTTGGGTCAGGCGGCCAGGGCTTGGTCGCCGACGTTAGCATAGTAGCGCGCTTCGGCCTCGGCGGGAGGGACGTGGCCGATCGGCGCGAGCAGGCGGCGGTGGTTGTACCAGTCGACCCATTCCAGGGTGGCGTACTCGACCGCCTCGAAGGAGCGCCACGGGCCGCGCCGATGGATCACCTCTGCCTTGAACAAGCCGTTGATCGTCTCCGCGAGAGCATTGTCGTAGCTGTCGCCGACACTACCGACCGACGGCTCGATACTGGCTCCAGCCAAGCGCTCGGTATAGCGCAAAGCCAAGTATTGCGAACCACGATCCGAGTGATGCACGAGGCCACCACCTTGGACGGGACGACGCTCGTGCAGTGCTTGCTCCGGAGCATCCAGAACGAAGCTTGCATGAGCGCTGCGTGAGGCCCGCCAGCCGACGATGCGCCGGGCGATCACATCGATGACGAAGGCCACGTACACGAAGCCCGACCAGGTCGCCACGTACGTAAAGTCGCTGACCCACAAGGCGTTCGGCCGCGGAGCCTTGAAGTGGCGGTTGACCCGATCGAGCGGGCAGGCTGCGGCCGGGTCGGGGATCGTGGTGCGTACGGTCCTGCCGCGCACCACCCCCGCCAAGCCCATCCTGCGCATCAGCCGCGCCACCGTGCATCGCGCGGTCACGATCCCCTCCCGGGCCAGTTGCCGCCAGATCTTGCGCACGCCGTAGACGCGGAAGTTGGCCTCGAACACGCGCTGGATCTCGATCATCAACGCAGCGTCACTGCGGGCACGAGCCGGTTGCTTCTCAGCAGCAGCACGTCGGGCGGCATGCACATAGTAGGTCGACGGGGCAATCGGCAGCACCCTGCAGATCGGCTCGACCCCGTAAGCCTTTCGATGATCGTCGATGAAGCTGATCATGGCCGCGACCGGCGGTCGAGCTCCGCCATGGCAAAATATGCGCTCGCCTTGCGCAGGATCTCGTTGGCCTGGCGCAACTCGCGGTTCTCACGTTCAAGCGCCTTGATCCGCTCGCGCTCGTCCGTCGTCTGGCCCGGACGCACACCCTGATCCCGCTCGGACTGGCGCACCCAGTTCCTCAGCGTCTCGCCCGAGCAACCGATCTTCGCGGCTATCGACTGGATCGCCGACCATTGTGAGCCGTGCTCGCCCCCATGGTCGCGCACCATCCGCACCGCGCGTTCGCGCACCTCGGGGGAAAACGGGGCTGTTCGCTTCGTCATGGCTCCATCCTCTCAGAAGTTGGAGCCTCCGGGAAATCCGGGGCGGTTCAGTAGTCCTCACACCTGAGCAGCCCAGCTACCCAGGCGCTACGTTTCGTTAACCGCGCTTGGTTGACTTCAACCGAGAGCCGAACAGGGGCTTCCCGAACCGGCGAGAGCGGCGGCTGTGCCCTGACCTGCCGTAGTCGCCGCTCCCTTCTACGATGCGGCTCGACCCGATCCGAGCCAGGGCAAACCATGCATGAGTGTTGAAACCGATCTGCTCGCCCTCGCTGTCGAGAACGCCAAGCTGCGGTTCGCCCTCGCCGAGGCGCAGGAGCAGTGCGTGGAGCTGGCTGTCGATGCCGGCGAGCTGCACGCCACGATCAAGGAGCTTCAAGCTCACCTGACCGTTCTCGAAGCTGAGCGCGACGCATTGCGTCTGGCTGCTGCTCGGACAGACCAGGATCGACACGGCGTTTAGAGCTCTCCATGAGCCGTCGGGGCCCTCTTGGGGGCGCCAGTGCTCCCAAACCTGACCATGCTCGAGCTATGCGTGGCCGGTCCCGTCCGTACGGGTATACCTATGCGGGCATAATGAGATGCGGCGAGCGAGCGCCGGTTCAGTTGGGATGGTTCACCTGATACTGGTTCAGTTTGGCCGGTCTGATAAGTGTCCCGTAGCCGCCCCGAGGCTGGTTTACAAAGGGCATGCCCAATCTGAACTACCGCGAGACACCTGAGGTGGATACTTGGGGATGAGCGGCGGGCAACCCTGCAGCGGCGCGTCGTAGATGCGGCGCGGCAGGATCACGAATTCCTGGCCGGCCGGGGTGGTGATGATCTGGGCCGCAAGGGTGAGGCCCTGGATCGCCGCGACGTCGACCTCGCAGGGGGCGAGGACGCGCAGGCCGGGCACGGTCTCGCCGCGGGTGTGGGCGGCAGCCTGCTCAAGGCTGCGGGTCAGGTCGTTGAACATCGCGTCGTCCATCGGCTGACCCTATCACGCCATTGCCCTAGAATGGCAAAGGCCCCGCCAGCGTGAGCCAGCGAGGCCTTCGTCTAGGCTAAAGCCGCAGGACGGCCGACCCCTTAGGTCCCCGAAGGGATGATCAATTACGCGGGCCGATTACCTCAGGCACATCAGCCGGCCACGCAGGGGCATCGGCCACCCAGTCGGTGAAGCCGGCCGGGTGCTACGCCACCATAAAGTCGCCCGCCGTTAGCACTGCACGGTTGTGGAGGCTAGCAAACTGCAGCCCTGCGCCGCTGCCGCTGCCATCCGCGTCGAAGTACAGGGTGCCGCTGCTACGATCGTACAGGATCCGGTCGTCCGTATCCACCGCTCCTTGGCTCAGGTCCTTGAACACTCCTGATGCCAATGCACCAGTCGACAGGCCGAACACGCTCGATGACAGCTGGATGGTGTCGTCGTCCCCCGCACTCGTGCCAAAGTCGACGATCCGATCAAAGACTCCTGTCACCAGCGCGTTCGCAAACACGAACGTATCGTTGCCCGTATAACCCCGCATCGTGTCGGCGCCGGCTCCACCATCGAGGCGGTTGGCCCCATACGAGCCCTCCAAGCTATTGGCGAACTCGTTGCCGGTCAGGTCGATCGATGCCGTGCTGCCAGTGGCGTCGGCGTTGAGTGCTTCGATCTCCTGCCCGGTGGCCAGCGTGTAGCTCGTGCGCGCCAATACCCGGTCGTAGCCCTCACCTGCTGCCTCAATGACACGATCAGTCGCGTTGTCGACAATGTAGATGTCGTTACCGCCTCGGCCCTGCAGTAGGTTGGCGCCCTCGCTGCCGACAATGCTGTCGTTAAAGGACGAGCCGGTCGCGTTCTCAATCGAGAACAGCACATCGCCCTCGCGACCGTTCCAGGTCCGCTGGTTGGCCAGGTCGATCGTGTAGCCCCCATCGGCGCCCTCGTAGCTGGCGGTGTCGTTGCCGTTGCCCCCATCGAGGCGGTTGCTGCCCGCGCCACCGTGGAGGACGTCGTCGCCCGCGCCGCCGTAGAGAACATCGTCGCCGTTCAGGCCCATCAGCACGTTTTTGCCGTCGCTGCCGTACATCGTATCGTTGAAGCTGGAACCAGCCGCGTTCTCGATCGAGGCCAGGGTGTCGGCGTATTGGCTGGTCCAGGCCCGCTGCGCGTTCAGGTCGATGCTGTAGCCAACGGCGGCACTCTCGAAGCTGACGAAGTCGTTGCCGTTGCCGCCATCGAGGAAGTTGCTGCCCGCGCCGCCGTGCAGGACATCGTCGCCCGCGCCGCCGTAGAGAACATCGTCGCCGTTCAGGCCCATCAGCACGTTGTTGCCGTCGCTGCCGTACATCGTATCGTTGAAGCCGGAACCAACTGCGTTCTCGATCGAGGCCAGGGTGTCGGCGTATTGGCTGGTCCAGGCCCGCTGCGCGTTCAGGTCGATGCTGTAGCCAACGGCGGCACTCCCGAAGCTGACGGTGTCGGTGCCGTTGCCGCCATCGAGGAAGTTGCTGCCGGAGCCGCCGTCCAGGACGTCGTCCTCGTCGCCGCCATAGAGCGAGTCGTTGCCCCCATCCCCTCGCAGCGTGTCGAGACCGCGGCCGCCTTCCAGCCTGTCGTTGCCGTCCAGTCCGTAGATGGCGTCGTTGCCGGAGCCGCCCATCAGCACGTTGTCGCCGGCGCTGCCGTACAAGATGTCGTTGAAG
>NZ_LABZ01000020.1 GCF_001043955.1 Methylobacterium tarhaniae
GAGGGTGTAGCGCAGATCCCCGGTGCCGCCCTCGCCCACGGTCAAGGCGGTCCAGAGCGCCTTGTTCAGCTTGGCGGCGAAGGGGTTCTGCGCGTCGGCGGTGGTGCCGAGGCCGAGGCGGGTCACGTTCTGAAGCGTCTTGAGGTCCGCCGCGGTCACGGTCGGGAAGCCGCCCGGCGTGGTGCCGTCATGCACCGCGAGGCGGTTGTTCGTCGCGTCGACCACGACCTCGCCGGGGCGACCCACGAAGGTCGAGAGGAACGACCACGCTTCGCGCAGGAATTGCAGACGGATGCTCATGACGAGGCGAGCCCGAGATCAATGAAGGTCGGATAGGGATCGGAGGCGAGGCCGAGATCGTCGGCTTGTGCTGCGGTTTGCGAGGCGATGCCGAGATCGACCGGGTTGCCCGCTGCCAGGGCCTCGGCGACCGGTCCCATCCGGCCCGAGCCGAGGGGCGTGTAAGTGGTGGCCACGCAGGTGGCGAGGTCCTGGAGCGCTCCGCCGAACACGTTGAACGACTGCAGCTTGAGGCTGAGCGGCACACCCACGTAGGCGGCTGGCAGGACGTACTTGAATACGGCGTCGTCGAGCCGAGCAAAGGGCGCTCCGGCAGCGTGGGGCGCGGGCGCGGAGCCGTACAGCCCCCGCATGAGGGTGGTGAGCGCGTAGGCGTTCGGACCAGTGAGTGTCGCGCTGGCATAGGCGACCAGCTCGCGGTCCACGAGGGCCAGCGTGACGGCCGCTTGCGCGTCGGCGAGGGTGCCGCCGGTGAGCACGCCCGCCGAACAGCCGAGATCCACCGCGAGCGTGCTGGCGGTGTCGGGGTTCGGCCCGGCCGGCATCGGCAGGGGCGCGGTCAGGACACCGTGCCGGGCGGGCGCCGTGATCGTGCCGATCTCGGCGTAGCTGACGCCGTCGCGAGAGATCCAGACATTCGCCCCGCCCCAGTTGGGATCGGCCACGCCGCCGCTTCCGCCCGAGGCCGCGATCCACACCTGCGCCTCGCCGCCGGTCAGCTCCGGCGGCGGCTCGAAGATCACCGGCGGATTGACCGGGGCGGCGGCCACGTCGCGGTTGATGCTGCGGCCGGCGGATCCGGTGACCGGGTAGAGGGTCGCGGTCGCGACGCCGCCCGGGAACTCCTCCGCCACGACCGTCAGAAGGCCCTCCTCGTCCTCCTCGATCTCGCGGATGCGCACCGGCGTGCGGGCGAGCCCCAGGCCCGGATCGGTCAGGGTGACAATGTCCATCGGCTCGAGGAGGCAGTACTCCCACGACAGCCGGAACGTGTAGGTGTTGCGGATGTAGAGCGCGCGCTGCAGCAGGAGCTGCGCCACGAGGCCCGCGACCGGCAGCGCGCAGATCTCCCGGGCCGTGACGCTCGCGCCCGCCTTGAGGCCGAAGCGCTCGATCGCCGACTGGTCGCGCGCCTCGACGGTGGTGGCGGCATAGGCGTGGCCGCGATCGGAGCACTCGATCCGCTGGAGGTTGGGAATCCCGTGCGGGTCGCTGCGGGTGAGGCGGACCGGATCCTCGTCCTCGGCGTGCAGGAAATCGTCGTCGGTGAGTTCGTAGACCGGCGTGACGTTCGGCTGGAAGGTGACCGTGCCGCCGGCCACCGTCCCGCCCGTGACCGGCAGGTCGCCATAGGGGACGATCTTGAGCAGTCCGCCCGACCAGACCGGGGCGGCGTTGGTGAGGAGGAGCCAGCGCGTCAGGATGCTGTTGGCGGTCTCCTGGTCGGCGAGGACCGGGCTGAGTGCCAGCCCCAGCGCCGCGCAGGCAGTCTGGTAGGATCCGTCGCCCGGGCTGCCGAGGATCGTGCGCGCATCGAGGGAGGCGGCCGGGAAGCCGACGCCGTACTGCGCGTTGGTCAGGAAATCGACCAGCATGGCGGCCGGGTCGGCATCGTCGGCGCTCGAGCTGCTGCCGACGAGCCGTCCCCGCACCTCGAAGGCGAGCTGCGGGATGCTGGCCGAACTGCCGAGGTCAAAATCCGGTGACGCCGCATAGGCGGTGCCGGGATAGGCCAGGGCCGCATCGCCATACCGTGCCATGGCGGGCGCCCAGGGCTCCTGCGGCGTCGTGCCAGAAACGAGGCTCAGGCCGTAGGCCGGATAGGCCGCGCTGGCCTGCCCGTTCCAGATCGTGCCGATGCCCTGGATCGGCCCCTCGCCGATGCCGAGCATCAGCCAGGTCGAGTAGGTGTAGCCGGTGACCGTGGCCTTCTGGCCGCCGCCCTTGCCCCCAGAGGTCTTGCTGCGCTGGGCGTGGGTCTGGAAGCCGTCGTGCCAGATCAGGTTCGGCGCGGCGCGGTTAGTGCCATAGATGATCGCGACTGGCAGCGCGCTCGAGGCGGTCTGGATCTGGAGGCCGGTATAGTCCGGCGTGACCGCCCGCTTCTTCTTGGCTCCGAACAGGCTCACGGCGCCCCCCAGAGGCTGAAGAAGCGCGGCGCGCGATAGGGCTGCGTCAGCTGCCCGTTGCGGTTCACGGGTTCCTCGATCACCGCCTGCGCGGGCGAGAAGGCGTGCACGAGGGTCAGCGGCTCGGCGGCGGTGACGATGCCGCCGTGGGAGTAGGTCCGGCCGTGCCGGAACATCACGATGTCGCCGGGTCCGGGCGCCGGCACCTCGCGGGTGCGCCCGAACAGGAACCCGAGGTAGCGCTCGTCGTCGCGGTGGATGTGCCAGTCCTGCGGGTAGGGCCGCGGGTCGAAAGCCGGGACGAGGCCGGTATCGACGAAGACCCGAACCAGCAGCATGCCGCAATCGACGCCAACGCCGTGCACGTCGGCACCCGGGTGATAGGGCGTGCCGACCCAGCGCCGCGCCTCCGCGACGACGTGGGCGCGCGCCTGGTCCTCGCTCGGGGCAGCGATCATCCGAGGGCCGTCTCGGGGGTGGGCACGAACGGGAAGCCCCGGAACCGGGCCGCGTTGGCGAACTTGGCCCGGCAGGTCGCCAGGGTGTGGTCGCAGCCCTGGTAGGCCACGAAGCTGTCGCCCGGCGCCGGTGCGGCCGGGAGCGGATAGGCCAGGGTCAGGCCCGTGGCGTCCGCCGCCTTGATGGTGGCGGTCGCCCCTGCATTGGCCCCGCCGGTGACCGTGAGCGTCCCCTGCGCATAGGCCGGCGAGGCGCCCGTCCACGGGATCCGCGTCGGGGTGGCGTCGGCGCCTACGGCACCCGCAGCCCCGAAAGCCTCCTTGGGCAGGCCGCAGCCGGAATCGAACAGGACGTGGTTGCAGGTCGGCTGCCAGACGTTGCGCGGCATGTCGACGTCGAGCAGCACGAGGTCCGAGGCGACCGTGATCCGGGCCGCGCTGCGCCCGACCGCGTCCACCGTCGAGACGCGGCCCTGGAACAGCAGCACGGCGCCGGCCGGCGGCAGGGTCCAGTCGGTCAGGAAGGCGCGCTCGCGCCGGACCTTTGCCCCGTCGAGTGCGCCGTTGCGGATCGCCACCATGGCGGGCACGCCGCCGATCAGGTCCGTCGGACGAGCCGCGAGGGTGACCTGCTGCTGGTCGACGTCGAGGCCGACCGCACAGCGGAACCGCAGGCCGTCGACCATGAGCGAGTTGGCGAGGTAGACGAAGCCGCCGAGCGGCACCGCGACGTCGGCGTTGGTGACCGCGATCACGGTGCCCGAGCGCAGGGTGATCGTGTAGCAATCGGCGTAGAGCAGCGCGACGTCCCGCTGGGCGCGCAGCGCCGCGAGATGGGCGACGAGCGCCGGGGGCGCGGCCCTCACGGCGCGATGCTCCGGAAGCGCAGGCTCTTCACCGCCCACAGGCCCTGCATCAGGTGCTCGAAATCGACGCCGTCGTCCATGAACCGGCAGGGGAAGGCGTAGGTGAAGTCGGCCGCGATCACGGCGCCGACGGCGGGCGCCGTCGCGAAGGTGAGGAGGTTCGGAGCGGTGAGGCTCCAGCCGCCCGCCTGCGTGACACCCGCCACGGTCACCCGGCTCACCGCCGTCACCCATCCCACCGTCTCGGTGAGCCCGCCCAGGGTGCGCGCGAACGGGAACGCGGTCGTTGTGCCATCGCCGGCGGCGAGTGCCTGGTTGGTGGCCACGCCGTCGGTCGGGTCGGTGAACAGGAACGTGCCCCAGGTCCCGCGGCATTGGATGTAGAGGCTGAGCAGCGCCTGCAGGCTCGCCGTGCCGAGGCCCGGGAACGAGCCGTCCGGCGTCAGGCCCTCGACCGGCAGCGTGAACTCGTAGAGCGCGGCCGGGTAGAGCGGGCTGCGCACCTCCCGCCCCGAGGCGTGCGCCTCCACCCGGGTCGCGGTGATCGGCCGCTTGGTGACGGGCCAGGCGATGCCCGGCAGGCTCGGAAAGGTCGCGTGCATCAGGCCAGCACCGGACATCAGGCCGGCACGCTGACGAGCTTGAGCGAGCGCAGCTCCCACAGCCGCGCCATGAACTGCTCGGGCGCGATGGCGTCCTCGGCGAAGCGGCAGAGGAGCGAGGAGCCCAGGCCGAGATAGGTCGGCACCGGGACGGTAAAGGGCGTCGCCCGCCCGCGCATCCGGCCGAAGAAGCCGACGAGGGTCTGAAGGTCGGCGACGACATCCATGCGCAGCACGTCGAAGGTCATCTCGATCTCCCAGGTGGGCTGGCTGCGGCGGGTGGCGCGGCTCTCGCGGCCCGAGACGTGGCCCGCCACCGCCGTCGCGAAGACCGGCCGGTAGCGGGTCGACCAGCCCCGGCCCGCGAGCGTCGGGAGGCTCGGATACGGTCCGCCGGGCGCGGGCGGTGGGTCGGCGGCCGGCGGCGGCAGGGCCGGCCCCTTGCCGCCGAGCCAGTTGCCGACCCGCCAGTTCGCCGCATCCCCCCAGACCGAGCCGAGGAGCGGGAAGGCCGGGAACGGCCGCGCGTCCCAGTTCCAGGCTGCCATGAAGGCCGGCTCGACCATCTTGAGGCCGGCCGGCGAGGCGGCGTTCTTCCCGTCGACCACCCAGTACTCGTAGACCGCCTGCAGGCCGAGTGCCGCCAGGGTGTCGTCGCGCCGCGGCGCGAGGCGTCCGCCCTCGGCCGGATCCCAGGCCGACCAGTAGGGCGTGAAGCTTTCGCTCGATTTCGGGTCATAGAAAACGTTGGGCTGGTTGGTGCACTTATCCGTGGTCGGGAAGCCGTACTCGGTGAAGGTGATCGACCGCGATTGGGGAATCCACTTCGTGGGCGCGCCGCGTGGCACCCAGCCCTGGCCGTCGCCGGCGTCGTAGACGGCCTGGTGGGCGTTGTTCCACCACCAGCGCAGCATCTTCGGTGCGAGGAGCTGCTGGCCGGCGGCGTAGGGCGTGCGGGTCTGGGTGGCGCGGTCGCCGCGCGGGCGCGAGACGGTCAGCCCCGAGCCGAGCGGGTCGAGGCCCGGACCGAGGTTGGTGGAGTCGGCGTAGAACCAGGCATATCTCTCGCCGCCCTCGATGTTGGCCTTCAGGTAGGCAAGCGAGGCCAGCATCGGCGGCCCGGACAGGCCGAGGCCGTTCATGGTCGCGGCCGTGGGCGGCCACGCGGTCGGGGCCGGGGCGCTCCAGTTCGCCGCGTCGAGGCCGCCGGTGCCGGTAGTCCAGTCGGAGAGCGGCAGGTAGTTGTCGATCGCCACGAGGTCGATGGCGGGCGCGGCATAGAGTTGGTCGAGGTGGGGCCACTGGCCGGCGTCTCCCGGGTGCTGGTACCCGGTCCAGACCGACCAGTCGGCCGCGTAGGAGACCAGGTTCTTCAGGGCGGCAGCGTCCCGGGCGAGCCCGGCGCCGTCGAAGATCCCGCGCACATCGGCGGCAAGCTGCATCAGACCGGCGACGAACGGATAGTCCCAGGTCGCACGCCCGTCCGATCCCACTGTCCCGGTCTTGGTCCAGGCGGGTCCGCGGATCGCCTCGAGGCTTCGCAGCTCCGAGCCGACGAGGAACAGATCGACACCGCCCGCCACCACGCAGAGGTGGGCGTAGTGCAGGATCATGCGCCGGAAGGTGAAGTCCGTGGGCGAGCCCGCGTAGCCGACCGTGAGGTTCGTGGCGTCGCGGGTGAACTGCGACGGCGCGGCGGAGCCCAGGAACGCCGCTACGGCGCTCGCCGCCGCGGCGGACTTGTCGGTCCCCGGCCAGCCGATGCGGCCACGCCAGGGATAACCGGGGCAATCCATCAGCAGGAATGGGTAGAACACGACGCGCAGGCCGCGGGCCTTGAGGTCGCGGATGCAGCGGACCACCGCCTGGTCGGACGGCGTGCCGCCATAGGTGGCGGTGCCGCCGCTAGCCGAGATAGGGATCAGCCCGGGCGAGGCCTGCGTCAGCCCCGAGCAGCGCCACGGCTCGGCCTGCCAGGTGCCGGAGACGAGGGCCTGGAACTGGCCGCCGATGAAGGTGGTCGAGGGATAGATCCGGCACGTCGCCACGTCGGTGGAGGAGCCGAACCACGCCACGATCAGGTTGACCGTCCGGCAATCCGGGTACTGCGCCTGCAACTGGTCGAGCGAGACGCTGTAATCGGTCGTCGTGCCGGCGGGGGTCGCGTTGAGGTTGAGCGCGACGAACGCGCTCTCGCCGGCATGCAGGCCGCGGTGGGGGACGGTGTCGTAGACCCACTCGCCGGAGGCCGGCAGCAGGTTCACCCCGAGGAACGTCGCCATCAGCTGCGCAGCTTGGACAGGCCGAGATGGGAGCCGGTGCGCACGCCGTCGTTGATCGCCTCCATGATGTGGCGGGCATTGGCGCGGAAGAACGACTTCACCCCCGCCGCATCGACGGCCGAGACGTGGAAGTGCACGTCGCCGGCGCCGGCCGGAGCGGAGCCTGCCTTGCCGCCGGCGGCCTGGGCCATGAGGCTCTGCGCCCAAGGCGTGGCGGCGGCCGGCACGATCATCTCGCCCCGGTGGACGTTCGCCAGCGTGTCGCCGGGCAGCGACCAGGCGCCGACGGCGAAGCTCGGGATCGCCGCCGCCGCGGCCGCGACCGTGGCCTGCCCGGCGAGTGCCGGGCCGGCGGCGGCCGGGCCCATCAGCGGCGACAGGAAGCCGAAGATGCCCGCGAAGGTCTCGGCGGCCGAGGCCATGATGCTCTTGATCATCGCGCCGGCCTGCGTGGCGAGGGAGGTCGCCGCTCCCGCTTCCTCGGTACCCGTGCGGGTGGTCACGCCGGCGACCGTGGCGGCGGTCTTGGCGGCCTCGCCGGCTTGGTGGGTGGTGACGCTGGCGAGCCAGTCGGCGGCGAGCCGGACCTTGGCCTGCACGTAGCTCTGGACGATCGACATCGCGGTGGCGCGCGCGGCCTGGGCGACGGTCTGCTGGCCCTGCAGCACCGCGAAGGTGTTGCTGGTCAGCGTGGCGCCGATCTGCTCGTAGGAGCGGCGCGTGTCCTGGTAGACCGCCTTGTTGACCTCGCGCTCGGCCTGGGCGCGGCGGGCCGCGGATTGCCCGTCGATCTGCAACAGCTGGGCCCTGGCCTGACGGTACTGGCTGGTGCCGTCGCCCCAGATCGCCGTCAGACGCTCCTGGTGGCCGCGCTCGAGCGTCTCGATCTCGGCCAGCACCGCCAGCGTCTGCGCCCGCCGCTCCTCGAACGAAATCTGGCGCTCGCTGGCCTCGGCGCGGATATCCTTGATCCGGTCATCAAGGATGCGGCGGGCGTTCTGATAGGCGGCGTCCTCGGCCGCCGCCTTCTCGGCGGCCGCAGCGCGTTCCAACGCCGTCTCGATCTCGGCCTTCTCCCGCGCCAGCTGGACGGACTTGAGCGAACCCGCTTCCTCCTTGGCGAGCAGCTGGTCGAGCATCGCGATCCGGACCTTGGCGGTGTCCGGGTCGCTGTTGTCCGATCCGACCGTCCTGAGCGCGGTGCGCGCCCGCAGCAGGGTCTCTGCCTCCTGGGCCGCGGCCTTTTCCTGGGCTCGGAGGTTGTTGGTCTTTTGCAGTTCGAGCCGGTTCCACTCGGCCGAGCCACGGGCATAGGCGGCCTGCTGCTTCGTGACCTCCTCGTTGACGATGCGGACGCGCTCGGCGCTCGATGTCTCCATGCCGGCGACACGCAGGTCGATCTCGCTCTGCTCCTGCGCTCGCTGCCGGTCGCGCAGGGTCTGCTCGGCCTCGGCGAGGGCGCGGGCGGCGGCGAGGCGTGCGGCCGGCGTGCCGTCCCGGGTGGCCTCGACCTCGCGGCGGCGCGCCTCCACCAGCCGCTGCGCTTCGGTCACGGCATCGCGGGCTGTCGTCAGGTTGCCCTGCGCGATCGCCAGCGACTCAACGTCGGCCCGAGTGCCGCCGCGCTGCTCATCGGCGATCCGCCGGCGAATGTCGGCCTGCTCCTCGAGGCGCTGCCGGATCGCGTCCTGCTGCGCGGCATCCCCGACCGGCGGGCTCTCGGGCGTGTTGCCGAACCGGTGGTTGCCGATGTCGGTGACGTTCCCGAGCGTCCTGCCCCAGGCCGGGTCGGCGGCCCTCGGGTTGTAGTAACTCGTCGCCCCCCTGGTCGGGTCGGCCGCCTCGGTCAGGTAGACCTTGTCGACGATCTCGCCGGTGCGCCGGTAGGTGTCGCTGTCCGGGCTCAGGGCCCGGGCGCGGGTGCCGGCCGGGTCGCCCGGGTTCCAGACCGAGAACTGCCGCGGCGCCGTGACGACGTCCTGGTAGCTGCCGCCGTAGCGCCCGCTGAGCACGCGGTTGCGGATGACGTTGGCGACGGCTTCCTGTCCCTCGGCACTCTCGCCCCCGGCCTCGCCGTAGACTGTGCGGATCATCAGGTCGCGCTCGGACGGTGACATGCGGCTCGCCGCCTCGCCGTTCTGGAGCCGCCCGCGCAGCAGGGTCGAGGCCTGCTCGGATTGCTGCAGCCGCCCGGCCTGCGAGGCCTCGACGTTGATCGCCTTCTGTGTGTCCACCTCGTGCTGTTGCGCGGCCACGATCCCCTCGCGCTCGCGCCGCTGGGTCTGCAGCTCCAACGTCGCGACCCTGATCTCCTCGTTGAGGCTCCGCTGCGCCGCCTGCGCCCCGTAGAGGCGTTCGTTGATGTCAGCCAACGCATTGCCGATCAGGGGATACCGGCGGATCGCCTTGTCGTTCTCCTCCGCGATGAAAGCCTGCTGCTCGGCCTGCTTCCTCAAGCGGCCCTCGATCGTATCGAAGTAGGAGATCGCCTGCTGCGGCGTCAGCGAGGCCGCGATGCGACGGGCGAGAACCTGGATGTCCTCGAGGTTGCGCAGGTCGGCCGTCAGGTCGCCGAGGATCCGGCCGCCGTTGGCCTGATCCTTGAACGCCGCGCTGATTTTCTGTGCGTTCGCGACAGCCTCGTCGCCGGTTTTCGAGATGGTCTGGAGGAGGTTGACCAGGATGGCGTTGGTATCGACCGAGTAGTTCGGCACCGTCGCCAGCATGACCTCGATGCCGGCCGCGGCGTCGCGGCTGAGGCCTGGGATCTTCTGCAACTCGGCGTTGAAGCGGAGGAGGACGTCCTTCGCCCCGGAATTGGTGAGGCCGAGCGCGGTACGGAACCGCTCCAGCCCCTCGGCCGCCGAGATGGCGACGACCTGGCTGCGGGCCATCTCGGCCGAGGACGCTCGCATCCGGTCCACGAACTGCTCGGCGTCGAGGATCATTCGGCCGATCGAGGCACGCACGCCCTCGTTGGCCTGAGCGAACAGCCGCCCGCCGCGCTCCGCGTAGGCGACCGACGTGTAGTAGTCGCGCACGGCCACGGCGGCCTCGCGGATCTGGCCCGGCAGCCCCCCCCACGAAGCGGCCGCGCTCCGGTCGATCGAGACGGCGGCGTTCCAGACCGCCATCGTCGCGGCGGCCTCCAGCGCCACCGCCTTGACCGCGATGTAGCCGAGCGTCGTCTGCTCGAGGCGCGCCTTGAGGTCGGTCTGCCAGTCGCTCGCCTCGCGGGTGGCCGCCGCGATGCGCGCCGTCGCCGCGGCGGTCTGCTGGGCGGCTGCGACCTGCGCCTGCATCGCCTCGCGGTTGGCGAGCATCTCGGCGCTCAGGTCGCGCAGGGCCTGTGCCGTGGCCAGGTTGGCGGCCTGTGCCGCCGCCGCCTGGTCCAGGATCGCGGCCTTGGCCTGCTGCGCTGCCGTCCGGATGCCGGACGCGTCGCCCCCGAAGCGGACCTGGATGTCGTCAGCCATGCTTCACCGCACCGTCGGGGAACCGCATGATCATGGAGCCGATGCCGCTGGGATCGTCGGCGGAAGGAGCGACTGTCACCGGCTCGGGCGGCGGCTTGTAGCCGAGATAGGCGGCCACGAGTTCGTGGGTGGGCGGCGAGCCGCGCCAGTAGGCGAAGATCCGCTCCACGTCCCAGATCGTCATCCCGGCGATCACGCCGGGGGCGTAGCCGCAGCCGGTGGCGAGGCGTCCGTAGATGAAGCCGAAGTCGAGGCCGCGGCGCTCTCCGCCGCGCGCGCTTCCCCCGGCGGCGTCTCCGGCAGGTAGCCGCCGAGCCGCAGGATGGTGGAGGAAGCCGCGGCGACCTCGGGGCCGGTCGCCTCGAGCTCGCGCCTGTCGGCCAGGGCCGCATCCTCCGGGTGGTCGCGCCTCAGGCCGGCGGCAATCACCGCCGCGCCGTATGTGGTTGGGCCCGTGCCCGGGCCGGACTGAACGACCGGATCCAGTTCCTCCAGCTGCGCAAGGGTGAGCGGGCGGATCGTCCATTCGCGCGCGCCGAGCCGGATGGTCCGCGGCGGGGGTGTCATGGTGGGCGCGCTCACGCGGCATCTCCGAACGACCAGGTCGCGACATTGCCCGCAGCATCCGCGAACATGCTGAAGTCGAATTCGGGCATCACGAAATCCTCCAGCTTCGTGCCGAAGCCGAGCTTGGACGAGGTGCAGTTGCCGAATTTCACGTTGACCGCCTGCCCCTGGAACGTGGTGTAGAACTGGCAGGCGAAGGTCGGCGTGGTGCCGAGCAGCTGGTTGGTGACGGTGAAGCGCTGGCCGCTACCGGCCAGCGTGTAGGTGTAGTTGATCAGGAGCGCCTTGCCGGCATCGGCCGCCGCGAAGGTGTAGGTCCCGGCGGCCACGCTGTACTGACCGGCGGAGGGAGCCGAGGAAACCTTCACGAAGGGCAGGCCGGTCGCGGCGTTGAGGACGCCAAGGTCATCGACGAAGTTCGACGCGTTGGCGACCGCTCTGGTGTAGGGCGACGTCGCCGGAACGGCGGCGGCCTCGCCGAAAGCCGTCATCAGCTGCCCGGACGTCGGCGTGACGCCGTAATAGAGGCTGGCGAAGGCAAGGCCGGAGATCTGCGCCGCCTTGGCCTTGCCGGTGGTCTTGATCGTGCCGCGGGCGATGGCGACCGGGCGCTGGAACTGGCCGTAGAGTTCCTTGACCGTCGCGCTCTCGTCGATCGTCACTTCCTGCACGAGGCCGAAATTGACCGGGGTGGCGTTGGGAACGTCGTTGCGCGTGCCGATCAGCACGCCGGAGCCGAAGGAATACACGGGGACCTCCTGGGCTTGAGGGTGGACGAAGCAGCCGGATCGTCAGCCGGAGACCACGAGCGCCTTCACGCGCTCCTTGAAGGCGTGGACGAGGTTCCAGAGATCGGTGTGGTGGCCGAGCGCCGTGCCCGCGAAGGTGTCGTGGTGTAGCCTGTCGATCTGCTCGGCGAGGGGCGCGGCAACGGGCGCTGGCTCCGGCGCTGCCGGGGCGTTGGGATCGTCCTGCATGGTGTCGTCCTCTGGATTCAGGGAAGATCGATCTCGACGGGCACGATCAGGAGCCCGTCGCCGTCGAGGTCGCCCGGCACCTTGATCGGGCGGCCCGCGATGCGTGCCATGTACTGGGTGCCGGCGAGCGTGTTGCGGCCGAGCATGGCGTCGGCACCCTTTGGCGCGAGCCTGGCGTCGAAGGCGTCCATGATGTCGTTGAGGAGCGCCGCGCCGACCACCTTCGGGTCCTTGACATCGATGTAGACGAAGACCTTCACCTCGATCCGGCGCTTCGGGATCGCGCCGCTCTGCCAGGTGTAGGTCTCGTCGCCGCCCTCGTGCAGGAAGGCGCAGGGCCGGGCCTTGGCGGGCACGTCGGCGAACAGCTTGAGGCGGCGCGACGGCGGGGTCTTCCAGGCCCAGACGCCCGCGATGACGGACTTCAGAGCCTCGACGGCGGCGTTGCGGGTCGCGGGGGCTGGGAGCGTCATGCGCCGGCTCCGCGCACGGCGGCGCCCTTGAGCCGCGCCACGATCGCCGCTGCCCGCTCGGCGAGACTCGGGCGCATGAACGGCCGGGCCGGCTGGTCGACGTGGCGGGTGAACTCGCGCACCTCCACCTCGCGCGGCGCGATGGCCCGGCCGAAGGCCTGGGTGATCGTGCGGACGTGGGCCTGCACGACCTCATCGCCCGTGAAGCCGAACTCCCAGCGGGCGCCGTACTTCACGTCGCCGGACTGCGCGACCACGCCCGAGATCCGGTCGCCCTCGGTCTCGACGTAGCTGTAGATCGAGCGCCGGAGCTTGCCCGTGACGACGTTCAGCACCTCGCCGGACAGCTTGCGCTTGACCAGCGCCTCGAGGATCAGGCGCTCGATGTCGACCGCCGCGCGGATCTCGCGCAGCACGTCGCCGACGACGCGCTCGAACCGGGCGACGACCTTGGTCTCGTCGACCTGGATCTCGGTCAGCACGGCGGCACCACGCTGGCGTATTGCTGCAGGACCGGCGCGACGAAGTCCGGCACGGCCGCGATGCGATAGGAGACCGTCTCCTGGCCGCCGAGGCTCTTGGATTGCAGCCCGACGCGCTCGGCATAGGCCTGCCGCTCCAGGATCCATTCCCGGGCCGCATTGGCGAGGTCGGCCGGGACGTAGCCGTAGGTCAGCGCGACCTGCCGGCCGGCATCCACCGCCGCGAAGGTGTAGCCGCCCACGCCGTCGATAGCGTACTGACCGGCAGCCGGGGCGGAGGTGACGCGGGTCAGAGCGCCGCCTTCGGCATAAGTCACGCCGCCATCGCTCGCCCAGGCGCCGTAGGGCTCGAGTGTCGCGACGCTCCCGCCCTGGGGCACGACGGCGGCCTCGGCCGTGACCTGGTAGCCGGCCGTGTAGGTCACCGTGACCCGGGCGAAGCCGAGGCCGAGCGGCGCCCCGGCGGAGAACCGCAACATCTGCGGCCGGCCCGGGGGGGCCTCGTCGGCGGGATCGACCGTGGCGCCGGCGATCGGGCCCGGACCGGACACGAGCGGGCGCATGGCCGTCCCGGCAAGATCGACCGCGTCGATGCGGATCACCGGCCATTGCGCCAGCAGCACGCCGGATCGCCCGACCTCGCGCGTCTCGGTGTAGCTGCGCGGCAGGATCGATGGCCGGTTGATCGCTGTCAGGATCGTCCGGCTCACCGCCTTGATCTGCCGCTGAAGGGCCGGATCGGTGTCGGGATCCGGTGTTGCGCGCAGGTCGGAGAGCCGCACGAGGTCGAAAGGGTTGGGCGCCACCGCGGTCAGCCCGCCAGCGCGGCCCGCGCCTTGTCGCGCAGGGCCTCATTGGTGATCGGAGGCACGGCCGGCACGCCCTTCAGCTTCAGGAAAGCGAAGAGCTCGGGCCGGGTCATCGCGTCGATGGCCTCGGGCGTCACCGCGGCCGGGTCGAGGTTCGACGCCCCGTCCTGCTCCCGCTGCTGGGCCGCCCGCGCCTCGGCCAGCATCGCGTCGAGCTCGTCGTCGGTCATGGCGTCGAGCCGGTCGGAGAACAGGCCGATCAGGACCTGCTTGCGCAGGTCGAGCGGGCGCGCCGGGGCAGGCGCCGGGCCGGCCTCGTCCTCCGCCAGGAAGCCGTGCGCCTCGAACTCGCCGCGGAAGCGTGGGTCGACCTGAACGAAGCCGTCGCGGATCTCGACGGGGAAGCCCTGGTGGGTGAACCCTGTCAGCCCCTCGGGGGCGCGCATCGTGATCATGGCGGGTCTCCTCAGACCGCGTTGCCGTTGAGGGGATCGCGCCAGGTCTGGCCGTCGAACACGATCAGCTTGCCCAGGGTCTCGTCGAAGAACTGCGTCCCGCGGTGGGAGGCATAGATCCCGGTGCGGCCCTTCGGGCGCTCGCTCGTCGGGCCAGACGGCGCGATGTAGGTCCAGCCGTTCGCCTGCAGCACTTGGCCGTCCTGCTCCGGCACGCTGACGACGGTGCCGGGCTGGCCGGAATAGGTCCGCCTGTTGACGATGCGGGTCCGGTCCGAGACTGCGATCGGTGGGAAGAGGCGCCAGTTCATCGGCATGATGGGCACTCGCGGCGGGAGAATGGGTGAGGGCGGCCTTCGCGCCGCCCAGGACGATGATCAGCCGTTGCCGATATTGTTCAGGATCGCGAGGCTCGGCGGGAAATAGTGCTGAAGCACCTCGTCCGCGTAGACGCCGTATTCGTACTTGCGCGAGCGCAGCGGCCACTCGATCTGGTAGTAGTCCTGCCGCGTCCTGATCTGCATGACGTTGCCGATGTTGTTGACAGGGTACGGCAGCGCCGCGGTGGTGAACAGGATGGTGCCGGCCGGCATGTTCGGGTGGACCCGGATGTCGAGGACGGAGCCGCCCTGCATCGAGAACCGGTTGAGGTACTTGCGGATCATGATGCCGCCGCCGAGCACGTCCTGGGCGGCGGAGAACTCGAACTTGAAGGCGCTGTTGGCCGAGCCCTGCAGGATCTTCTTCGAGAGGTTCAGCGCCTCCTGGCTGTTGACCCAGATCGTGTCGGGCGAGAGCCGGTAGGTGTCCCACATCGTCTTGAGGACGGCGTCGATCTCCACCACGCCGCCGGCGCCGTCGGCGGTGAGCGGCGTGCCGACGCCCGGCACGCCGGAGGGCATGGTGACGATGGTGGCGCCCGATCCGGCCTTGAGCGCCTGGGTGAGCAGGCCGTCGAAGGCGAGCGCGTTGGTCGAGCGGTCGGCGGCGCCGAGCGAGGCGGCCGTCTGCGTGCCCGTCGCGGTCGCCGTGATGGTGACCGAGTTGATGGAGGTGATGGCGCCGAGCAGCTCCGAGCCGGCCGCGCCCCAGAACCAGGCGTAGCCGAGCGCGCCGGAGAGCGCGGCGACCGAAGCCGCGACAGAGCCGGTCGGGCCGGTGACCGAGACGGTGGCTGCCGCGGAGCGCTGGGCCGCGCCGCCGCCGAAGATGTCGGTGCTCCCGTCCGCGTTGGTGCGGGTGATGGTCGACTGGATGCCGCCGGCGAGCGAGCCGTTGATCACCCCGTCGAGCGAGAGCGCGACGCAGATCACCGACAGGGTGCCGTTGGCCAGGCTGCCGCCGGCCGACGAGGCCGAGAGGGTCGGGGTCGGGGTGGTGCCCAGCGCGAGCGAGGTGTTGCCGCCCAGGATCATCGCCTCCTCGCCGAGCATCAGGCTCTGGAGGCCGGTACGGGCCGCGATGGCGCGCACGTCGTCGAAGCCCGCCGCGGCGTACTGCGCCTCGAAATCGACGTTGCTCTCGATCCCGATCCCTTTGTAGGAGGCGGTGTAGTCGGCGGTGGAGACGATCTGCACGCCGCCCCGGTTGCCGCCCGACACGCCGATGCGCATCCCCGACACGTTGATGCCGGTGATGGCGCGCCAGGCGGCCTGGATGCCGCCGCGGCCGGGCACCCGCGGGATGAGGTTCCGCAGCGGCGTGAGCACGGGATAGAGCGACTTCGCCCCGAGCTCGAGGTCGTAGAACGTGAGGCCGCTCGTGGCCGAGGTGCCCTGCGAGAAGGTGGCCTTCTCCAGGCCGGCAAGGCCGAGCTGCGCGAGGATCGGGTCGTTGAGCGGGATCGCCTGGGCCTTCTTCAGGGCCTCCAGGGCGGCAGCGGGATTGTCCTGATACATGGGAGCGTGATCCGGATCGAAAGGCACGGCCGCGGGCGCGCTCGGCCCGTTCCCGGGCCGCGCCGTTGCGGACGTCGTAAGGGTGTGGGCCGCAAGGCCCGGCGGGTGAGGTCCGGGGCCGGCCCGTCCCCGGGCGGCTCGGCCTCGATGTTCAGCCCCGGCGCGTCAGCGCGCTGCCGGAACCAGTTGCTGGGGGTTCTGCTGAGCGACCTTGATCAGCAAGGTGGCGCGGTCGTCCGGGCTCATCTTGGCGAGCAGTTGCAGGGCCTGCTCGTCGGAGGCCGGCTCGGGGCTGCCCTCGGCGCCCTTGGTGACGGCCCGGCCGGCGAGGTGGCGCGGCACCGGCATCGCGCCGATCATCGTCTTCAGCGTGGCGATTGCCGGCATGATCTGGTCCGTGACGGCCTTCTGCAGGGCGTCGCGCTCGCCCGCGACCTTGGTGAGCTCGGCCCGCACGACCTCGACGAGGTCCGCGCCCTTCGCCAGCGCGTCGCCGCCCGCCGCCTTCCCGGCCCCGCAGGTCGCCCCGAGCGCCACGGCGTGATCGTGCACGCCCTGGATCTTCTCGGCGTCAGACTTGCTGTTGCGCGCGCCCACCTTGGCGAGGGCCCGGCCGCCCATGCTGTCTGCCGGTACGGCCTTGCGAAGCGCCCCCCAGGCATCGTCGCTCAGTTTCCCGGCGGCGAGTGCCATCGTCGCGTCGTCGGTGCTGCCCGCGAGGTCGTCCATCTCGCTCTGCACGATCGCGACCAGGAGCGAGAGGCCCTGCGCGGCCCACGCCCGGATGCGGGCCAGAACGTCGGTCTGGGCGCCGGCATAGGCGGCGTCGAAGGCGAACGAGGACTGCAGGTCCTTCACCTCGCCGATCAGGGAAGCCAGGCGCGAGACGCCGTATAGACCATTCTCGAGGTCGGATGCGGAGGCTTTGTCCACAGTGCCCCCGGCGGCCGTGTCGGTCGGGCGACGGCGCTTCCTGGCCGGCTTCGCCGGCGGGTCCTCGCTGGCTGTCTCGCCCTCCGGGTCGCCGCCCGCCCGCTTCGTCAGGTCGGCCAGCAAGTCGAGGACCGGCCCGGTGGTGACGCGGGCGGCGGCCTCGGCCTCGGCGCGCGCATTGTGCGCGAGCGCGTCGGCCTTCTTGGCGAAGGTCGTGCCGTCCTTCGCCTTCCAGACCTGTTCCACGCCGGCATAGTCCGGACCCGGTTCGGCGGCGGGCGGCTCCTCAGCGCCCGAACCGCCCGCCTTCGCCAGGGCCGCCGCCGCGGCTTCCGCCTCCAGCGCCTGTCGCGCCGGCGCGATGAAGTCGCCGGGCTTGCCCGCCTGGCCGGCCGCCTTGGCGAGGGCTTCAGCCCGGGCCACGACGTCGGCGTTGCTGGGCTCCGCTGGCGTCACCGTCACCGCGGGGGCGAAGTGCTTGGTCTCGGCGGCACCGTCGGCCTTCAGCACCTGGAACGTGGCGGAGGGCAGGCAGGGCAGGTCGACGAGGCTGATCTCGGACGGGTCGGCGGTGTAGCGCATGACGCCGTCCTCGCCCTTCCAGCGCTTTACGTAGGCGCCGCCCTGGGAAAAGCCGGTATAGACGCCCTCCAGCACCTTCGCCCACTCGGCGTCGTCGACCACCTTGGCGCAGACCTCGATCTGCCGGGCGTCGTCGTTGAAGGCGAGCGCCGTGACCTTGCCGGCCGCGACCTTGCCGTGCATCGCCCGCAGGTTGCCGAACGACTTGCCGTCGGTGGCCTTGTGGATGCCGCCCGACCACTTCTCGTAATAGGGCTTGGTCGAGGCGTAATCGCAGACCTCGCCGGACCGGTCCTTGGTCTCGGCCGTGGCGACGCCGTAGACTAGGCGCTGCTTGGCGTCGACCTTGGTCAGAGGGAGGAAGAGGGATAGAGGCGACATGTTCGTGTCCTCGCTGGCTCAGGCGGGCTTTGACCGCATGGCCGCCCGGCGCGCGGCCATTGAGCTTGAGGCGGTCTCCAGCTCGCGCTCGAGATGGGTGATGGCGTCGTCGTGCCGGCCGCTGCCGGCCTGTGAGGCCGAGGTCGCGCGGCTGGCGGTGTTCTCGCGGATCGTCGTCAGCGCTTCCTGAGAGGCGGTATAAGCATCGTCATAGTCCTTGAGAGCGCTGACCAAGTCTTCCGTGTCGAGGTTCAGAATGCCTGCATCCGGCGCTGCATCGCCATATTTACCTCGGATGGCTGACGCCTTGTCGTAGGCGCGGCCGGCATCCTTGAATTGCCTGATCGCGTCCCTTCCGGCCGCGATGATCTTCTCCGGGCTGGCGTCTGGGTCATGGGCTGCGGCGGCCACGCTGTTCAGGCTGTGCTCCAGCCCGCCGGCATGCTCGCTGAACGCCGCCATGGCCTTGTCGTGCCGCTCTTGGTCCTTGGTCTCATAGCCCTCACCGGGCCCGTATTCCTCATCCTCGCCGCCGCCCGAGTCCCCGTCGCCGGACGACGAGAACTTCCCGTCATCGTCGCGCGGATGGTCCTCCTCGTTCCACGTTTTGGCGAGGCTCGGCGCGCCGAAGTTGCGGACGAGGCCGGTCAGCGCCGTGGCCATGCTCGGCTCCTCAGATCGTGTCGGATCGGGTGGCGTTGAGGTCTTTGGCGGGACGCGCTATGCTCGCGGGCAGCCGCCAGTCGTTTCGGACGTGTCAGCTCAGGCCGGTTCTGAACCGTGCATCGAGCATGGCGGTGCTACTTCTTCCACAACGTGACGACTTCGATCCGCCGCTTCCCGCGCTGGATCTCGCCGATGCAGGTGTATGTCACGCCGTCAATGTTCTTCGTAAAGATCAGGCGGGGCTGACCGTTTGCCTTGGAAGCAGGACCAGCCTCAATGGTGTCCGGCCGCCGAACGATCACGGGAACTTGCGCGAAGTCATCTGCAGAGACGGGGATCTGCCCCCGGGACCTCTCCTGCGCTGAGCCGTGCTTGGCGAGGATGTGCTTGATGCCTTCATTGGTCAGGGTGTGCTTGAAGCCGCGCACGTCGACACCGGTGAGAGCGTGGATCCTTGCCGCCCTCGTCACCGCGCCGAGGCTGGCGCGAACGACGGGAGCCGCCTTCTGGCCGGCCGCGCCGAGGGCGGACGAGAGACCAGACGTCCACCGGCCACGCTCATCCCGCTCCTGACGTGGATCGAACGCCTTGCCGACCACCTCCGGGGCGTCCTCGATGACCGGCCCCACCACGCATCGGCATTTCGGGTGCGCCGGGGTGGTGTCGTCGCCGCTCGGAAACTCGTCGTCGAGGTCGATCGGCCCGGCCTCGGCATTGGCCTGGCAGGCCGCGCAGCACCCGTCCTCGGCCCACCACGCCTTCTTGACCCCGACGCTCGCGTCTCGTGCCGCGTGGTAGCTCTCCAGCGAGGCCTGCCCGTTGACGGCAGCCACCTCGGTCTCGGCGATGGTGAGCGCCCGTTCGGCAGAGAAGGCGTAGGAGGCCTCGATCTCATCGGAGATCGCGTCTGAGCCGATGTTCCGGTCCAGCCCCGAGGCGATCGTCTCGCGCAGCATCGCCCGGGTCGTCTCGTCGATCCTGTAGGAGGCGCGTTTCGCCTCGACGAGGTCGCCGTTCTCGTCCCAGCGCATCCCGACCAGTTCGGCCGCGCGGGCGCGGGCCTGCGCGACGGCGCCCGCGTTGACCTGGTCCACCAGCGTGTCGAGGCCGTCGACCCCGACCTGCGCCATGGTCCGCCGCACCGTGTCGGTGGCGACGCCGCTCAGATCGCTGGCGAGGTCCGGCGCGAGGTCGCCGAGGTCCGAGAGGTCGACCCGGTCCAGGAACTCGTCGGCCTCGCGTCCGGCCCGCTCGGCCTCCTCCGGATCATCCGGCGCCGCCTTAGCGAGCGTGCCGAGCCCACGCGCTGCCGCGACCGCCTCGTCACGGATACGGGCGAGCGCATCCGCAAGCCGGCCCGTGATCGCCCGGATGGCCCGGCGCGTGGCCGGCCGCTCGAAAGGGACCGGGTCCGGCCGCCTCCACCGCTTCGTGAAGCCGGCAGCCTTCTCGGCCGGTGCCTCGATCGCCGCGACCTTGTCCTGCCAGGAGCGTCGGCGCTCCTCGATCGCAGCCAGGGCCGCCTCGCGCACGTCCTCGTCGAAGTCGCCACGCGCCTCCTCGACGTGCCGGCTCATCTCGTCGAGCGTGGCATCCACCGTGGCGGCGAGTTCCCGGCGCAGGTCGGCGACGATCCCGGCGCGCTCAGCCTTGAGCAATCCGCCGAGGCCGGCACCGTCGAGCGCGCCGGCGATAAGGCCCGTGGCTGACTCTGCATCCACGCCGGCTTCGGACAGCAGGTGACGGGCGATCTTCTCGGCTGCGTTGGTGAGCAGTGAATCCGCGGCATAGGTCGCCAGGGTGACGACGGCCGGTGCCGTTCCACCGCTCATAGCCGTGACGACGGCGCCGCCGGCGAGGAGGGCCCCCGCGAGGGTGGTGTTGCGGACCACGCTGCGGAACGTCTCGCCCGTCTTCTCCCGGGTCTTCGCCGGTCCAGCGTTACCCGCGCTGCTGCCTCCACCGCTGGTCCACTTGCCGTCTGCGGCCCGGGGTTGATCCGGATCGAACTTGGCGAGGTCGAACCTGGCGAGGAGCCGCTTGGCGACCTCGTCCTCGCCGTCCTGTTCCTGGCCGCCGTCCTGCGCCCCGAACGCGCCACCCGGGCCGGCCGGCGGGCCGAGCAGGTCCATGGCCGCCTTCTTGGCCTCCAGCGTGTTCGCGTCGATCGGCACGTAGCCGGCGCCGGTGAGCACCATCAGCTGGTTGGCGGCCGGCGACGGGTCGGGGTCGAGGCCGTCCTTGGCCCGCACCTCGTTGATGCTCATCAGGCCCGACGAGGCCTTGCCCCGCAGGATCTCGGCCTGCCGCGCCTCGTCGATCTGGACATCCTCGGCCCAGGCGAATTCGAGCTCGGGCGCGCCGAGGTCGTCGGCGAGCACGTCGTCGATCAGGCCCTTTACCCAATCGAGGAGGGGGGCGAGCCCTTCTTCCTCGGCGATCTCCTTCTGGGTGTCCGCGCTCGCCCGGTTCATCTGCTTGAGCAGGGCCTGGGGCGAGGTCGAGAAGGCGAAGCAAACGACCCTGGCGAGCCACTCGTCGAACTCGCCCTTCAGCTCCGGCTCGCGGGTCTGGATGAACGTCTTCGCCACGCCGCCGGGCACGAACTTGGCCTTGCGCCGACGCGCCTGGTTGCCCTCGAACAGCGAGTCCCAGTGGTTCTGGAACGCCGCGATCTGGTCGGGCGTCCAGGTGTCGGGCACGCCGATCAGCGAGTCGGGGACGTTGCCCGAGGTGTAGTATTCCAGGGTCCCGACCTGCCTGCGCAGGGCGATGTTGACCGTGGTCATGACCTGCTCGACGGGCGAGTAGCCGTAGACACGGTTCACGCGCCGGTTTCGCGGCCGGTAGAGTAGGTCGTTGGCGGTGTAGTTCACCGCTGGCAGGCCCTTGAGGATCTGCTGGTAGGCGTCGGGCCACTCGGTCTCGCCGGCGCGCAGCATCGGCTCCGGGATCCGGCCCCAGTCATCGACCAGCGGCTTGATGGTGGCGCCGTCGATCGGCTCCAGGGCCAGCAGGTTGCCGGCATAGTCGCGGCGCTTCAGCAGCGACAGGGCGTCGATGACCAGTACGTCCTCGAGCACCATGCGCAGCCAGTCGGCCCAGCCGTTGAGGCCGTCGGGCTTGCGCAGCCACGCGACGAGCGCCGCGGCCCGGCCGTCGGCCGCCCGCCCTTCGCGCGGCCGAACCGTCCAGTTCATCCGGGCGATCTGGTCCTTGCGCGTCTCGATGACGAGCCGGAGGAGGTCGTAGCCGTCGGCGAGCCGCCGCAGCATGTCGAACCCGACCGGCTCGTAAGCCCGGGCGGTGGTGTTGAGGTTGTAGCCGACCGGGAAGTCCCAGGCGCGGCCGCGCACCTCCGGCGGCGCCGAGGGCGGCATGGGCGCGCCCGGCCCGAACCACCCCGAGCCCTGCCCTGGTGCGGCGTAGCTGACCTTCAGCGTCAGCGGGGACAGGGAGAGCCCCTGCACACCACCGCGGGACGGGTTCGCCATTGTCGCTCCGGATCCCGGGCCGCGCGCCGCCGTCAGGCCGACGGCACGCTCTCGGCCGTGTCCTTGGCCGCGTGCTCGGCGGCCTCGTCCTGCTGCGTCACGGTGCCGGCGGGCTGGGCCGCCTCGCGCTGGGCCAAGTCGAGCGCGGTGGCACCCTCGGTCGCTGAGGTGTACGACGGCGAGGTGACTGCGGCCGCGGTCGTGCCGTCGGGGCCGCCCTCCTGCTGCTGGACGACGTAGCCCGCGCCGATCAGGTCGCGCAGGTCGGAGGCATCGACCGTCACCGTGCCGTCGGGGGCGATCGTGTAGGTGCGGCCGGACTGGCTGGCCTGGATCTGGCCGCCGACGCCCGGGGGCGCCTTGAGGACGACGTTCGGCATCATGGGTGAAGTCTCCTGGACGAGGCCGCGACACCGGGCGGACGCGGCGAAGGTGGGCGGGAGTGGCGTGGATTGCCGTCAGGCCGTCGTGTCGCCGGCATCCGCGAAGCCAGCGGCCCGAAGCGGCCCGGCATCCTCGCTCGCGACCCGCACCAGCCCGACCGCGTCGGGCACGTAGCGAGTGCCGGTGAGGCCGATGACCGTTCCGGTACCGGGCGGGGCTTGCATCATGATCTGCCCCGCTACGACGCCGGAGGGCATCGACCAGCCATGCTGCGGGGCAGTGACGGCGGGCACGGCTTCTGCCGCCCGCCGGTAGAACTCCAGGATGCCCTCGCCGCCCTTCACGCCGGCGAGCTCGTTGAAGGCGTCGCTCGCGGCATCCACCTGGTCGTCGTGCGAGCCCGAGGGGAACATGCCGAGTTCCTGCAGGAAGGCGTCGTTCCAGGGCGCCCGGCTCAGCTTCACGTTGCCCTGCTCGACCTGGGCGGCGAGCGGCCGGGCCCGCGTGTCCTTGGCGCCCGTGACCGGCAGGGCGGTGACGATGTAGCCGGCGAGCGCCGCGACGAGGTCCTGCGCCTGCGCCTTGCCAGCCTGGCCCGGGTCCTGCGGCAGCCGGATCGCGACATCGCCGCCATCCTGGCGCGCGGTGTCGAACAGCAGCGTGCGGACGGCGCCCGGGGTCTTCTGCACCCGCCTGACGTCGAGGACGTAGAACGCCCCGTCCTCGCCCCGTCCGATCTTCACTCCCGCCGTCCAATCGCCGCCCTGGGTCGTCCCGGCGAGGTCCCAGGCCCGCACCATCTTCGTGATGCGGGGGAGCGCATCCACGATCTCGATCTTGCCGACTTGGAACAGGCCGCCGTGCCGAGGCGCCGGCCGCTGCTGGAACTGCCCGGCGACGGCGTAGGCGCCCAACGGGATCTTGTCGCGCTCCACCACCTCGCGCGGGAAACGGGCCGGGAACAGCAGGTCGCCGTCCTCAACCCGCGGATCGCGAAAGCCGATGGAGGTGACGCACCGGCGGTCCGGCTCGAACTCCATCGGCAGCATCAGGTGCTCGTAGCCGAGATCCTTGGACAGGATCACGCCCGAGACGTCCCGCTCATGCAAGCGCTGCATCACCACCACGATCGCCGAGCGCTTCGGGTCGGTGAGGCGGGTCGGCACTGATTCCAGGAACGTCGTGGTGACGCTGCCGCGCTCTGCCTCGCTCTCGGCGCTGTCGACCGAGTGGGGGTCATCGATGATGACACGGTCGCCGCGGGAACCGGTCAGGCTCTTGAACGCCATGGCGTCCCGAACGCCGGTTCTCGTGTTCTCGAACTTCGTCTTCGCGTTCTGGTCGCCTGTGAGCACCACCCGGTCGCCCCAGAGCGCCCGGTACCAGTCGGAGGTGACCAGCCGCCGGGCCTTGAGGTTGTCGCGCACGGCGAGGGGGATGCTGTGCGAGGTCGCCACCACGCGGGTCGAGGGCCGGTTCCGCGGGCCCCATTCCCAGGTCGGCCAGAACACGCCGACCATCAGGCTCTTCATGGTGCCGGGCGGCACGTTGATCAGGAGCCGGGTGATCTGCCCGGCGCTCACCGCCTCCAAGTGCTCGGCGATCGCGTCGATGTGCCAGCCGTGGACGTAGGGCGCGGCCGGCTCGACGACGTGCCAGGCTCTCCGCACGTAGCCGGCCAGGCTCCCCTCGCAGTCGAGCCGGTCAAGCTCCCGCAGCAGGGTCTTCGGGTTGGCCAGCAAGGCGCTCGGCGATGGCGCGGAGCTGATCCCGTTGGCCCTGGTCGAGGCGGTCGAGCGCGGCACGGACATCGGCCCTGGTCGCCGGTTCGAGCCCGGCCGGATCGGCATCGAGGTTGTGGGCCTGCCGCTCGAGCGGGATCAGGCGGGCGGTGACGCGGGACAACTTCTCCAGCAGGTCGCCGGGGCTTTCCCGGTCCCCCAGCAGCGGGCCGTCGGGCTGGCCGCCGTGGAGGTGCGTCGCGAGGCGGTCGGCCAGGACGCGTTTCAGGCCGTGGAGCTGCTGCAGGTCCCGCCGGTGGGATGTGACGACGTCGAACCCGATCTGGGCCGAGGTCTCGATGATCTCCGCATCGGTACGCGTGCGTGAGGGCTGCGTACCATCGCTGCGTACCAGCTTTTCGCGTACCGCCTCGCGGACCTTGTCGGCGAGGGCGCGTGTCCAGCCCTCTGCCTTCGCCCTCTTGCGGATCGCGCCTTCGCTGATGCCATGGGTCTTGGCGATCTCGCGGATGGAAAACTGCCCGGCACGGTAGGCCGCTTCGATCGCTTCCCAGTCGGTTTTTGCAGGCATGGGGTGGCGCCGAGGGTTTCAGACCGGGAGGGCCGATGCACCTTTGGAGGGGCGAGGGGGAGCTTCTGCCAACCTCGCCGAACAACGTTCAATGCGGTGGCGACTACCGATACTTGTGACGTTTCCATCACACGGTTGTGGACACTCGCGCTGCGCTACAAACCCTTCATTGCGCAGTGCCCGCGCCGGTATCACAACCCTCGCAATGCCGAAGACAAGGCATGCAGGGGGTCTAGATGAGGCTACTTAAGTTTGGCATCGCGGCTGTCGTGGCCGCGAGTCTTGGCGCATGCGTTGCGCACCAGATCCGCGACCGCGATGACTTCCTTGCCGAGGGAGTTCGCACCTATTCGGGCGAGACACGCGAGCGCGTACTTCAAGCCGCTCGAACCGTACTTCAGATTTCAGATCCGGATGACTTCGAATTCCGCGACACGCTCACCGGCTTCACCGGTCTGCGCCGCTATGTGCTATACGCCGTCGTAGCCGCGGCTCAGGGCCGAGAGAAGTGGGAGATGCAGACCGAGAGTGACGGCAAGGCCCTGCGTGCTGCCATCTCGGTCTCGGAAGCTGGCGTCTCAACGGGTGGATATAGCACCACCCCGTATGAAGGGCGCATGGCGAGCATCCCGCTCTATCGGCTGTTCTGGGACCGCGTGGATTACATGCTCGGCCGTCGCCCGGATTGGGTGTCGTGCGAACAGGCTGAGACAGCGCTGGCGGCGAGCAAGACGGGCTCTGCGTCGCTCGGCGGTCTCTGTGGCCCCACCAGCAACGGCCGGAACGCTCCGCCTCCCCAGCCTCTCCCTCCACTGGCGAAGGGCGGCCGTCAGCCGCGCGCGTAAGGGCTTCTCGGGCTGACTCGTCTGAAGACCGTGTCAAACGCTAATGCTCCGGGGCAACCAGTAGCTACGGTTGCCCCATCTGGCCTCTGTTCAACCGCCGCAGGGGGGAGATGGCGGCTTGGGCTGTAGGTGACACGAGCCCAGCCCGTCTCATCGAACGGCTTCCGGGGGGCCCGGAAGAAACTGGCAAACGGGGCATAGCTGCGCCTGCTGCCTCGCCATGGTGCTGTGCACCTTCGCGGGCCGGGTCCAGGCTGCCGATCCTCCGATCGGGCGTGCCCCAACCGGGGCGCGTCTTGTGCGGCGGGAAG
This sequence comes from Methylobacterium tarhaniae, assembly GCF_001043955.1. Taxonomy (GTDB): domain Bacteria; phylum Pseudomonadota; class Alphaproteobacteria; order Rhizobiales; family Beijerinckiaceae; genus Methylobacterium; species Methylobacterium tarhaniae. The sequence continues at coordinate 25,684 of NZ_LABZ01000020.1, forward strand.
ACCCCACACGCTGGAGCTGGATTGCCTGAGAACTTATTATACTGGAGACCGCAAGGCTTCACAAGCGCTTGCGCCTAACGGCCAGATAGATCTTTCGTGCTATGTGGCGGTCTAGCGCGGTCCCTGACCGCGGAACATCTCGCCCAAGAATCCCAGCCCCTGAGGGTCAGCATGCGTAGTTCCCGCAGACCAATCGAAAGCGGCTGCGCGTTCGATTACTATCGTCGGACTGACGGACCTTACCACGCTAATGAATTTCTGCATGGCATCATCCGGCGAAAGCGCCTCAATTAGAAGCGTGGTATTTGGCAAATTGAAGGAGCCGTTGCCATTTGTTATGGCAAAATCCCTGAACCCGGCGACCGTAGCTGCACGCTTGACCTCGCCCCACATCTTGTCAAGATCGTATGTTATCAGCATCAACATCGACGTCGTCCCATAAATATATTTTCATGCCACAGTGATAGCGCGAAGCTGCATAGCTAAATTAGGCGCATGCAACCTGTCTGCCCCTGGATAAGAGTGAGCGCGCCGGAGCTTCTCAGGCCCAATTCGGCGCACCCACAGCTATTTCAGGCGCTACGTAGCACGCCGCCACGGCAGATGAGCAAGATTAATACTTGACAACCAGCCCGTGATGCGTCGATCGCCGTAAATCTTATGCCTGCGCGATCCCAATATTGCGGTTGGAACGCCAAACTTAATTTGCCATTCACGCCATACTTGTTCACGTTGTGCAGAACTTTCCAGGACACCGTCTGCAACGCCGACGACTGCCAGCTTCATTCCCTGCACAGTCAGGCATGCATAGTCGTACGACATAGCCGCCTCCCTTACAGGCTGCGGCGGCGAACCGCCTCGTCGTAGCTGGTCGGATGGAGGCGACCGAACTTCACGTCCGCAATACGGCCCTGATTGACATCGTACGCAGCTGCGATGCGGCTGTACATTTCGCCATTCATCAGGCGCAGGTGGACCTCCACCGCTTCCTCAAACGTGAGGCGATGGGATGATCCGCGCTTGGGATTGAGCATTTTTGGGGTCCTCAGTTGGACCCCGGACAGGTTGACAGCCAGCCTCTGCCGCATAGAATGCGGGTGCTTGAAGACGTCTGCAGCCTGTCCAGGGCTTCTGCAGAATTCAATGGGAAGCCGGGGTTGCCGCCCCGGCTTTTCCATTGAGCAATGGGATTGCTCCCATCACGAATCCAGCTTCGCCTGACTCGTTACGCACGTCAATAGCCGTCACGTAAAATGCCTCGATTTTCCACGAGGTTGCCCGCTGACGGGCACGCGTCAGATTTGACGCGTCGGGATACCCTTAGCCCAGACTGCCTCCCATGAGCCAACGGTGAGCCATTTTTGGCGCGGACAAAAATCGAACGCTCAAGCCTGTAGGAGTGCCCCAATCCGAACAGCTTGGTGCTGTTTGATTTCGGTGGGACAACACAGTTTGGGTGGCCTCCTGTGGACAGGTCGCAGAGCGCCAGAACCGTGGACCGCTCAAGCCACCTGAAGATGCCCCGCTTCGCAGGGCACAAGCGTGATCCGGCCGAACACACTAACCCCCACCGTGTAGAGGTCGGCCTTCGAATCGTGCCCCTCCACGACACCCGGGAACAAAGCGAACGGCCCACCAGTGACCTTCACGCGATCTCCCGGCTGGAACAGCAGCGCCAGCAGGTCGGTCTCGGTCGCGACGTGCGACAGGCCGGTGCTGGCGTCGTACCGCTTGAACCCGATCACATGGTCCGCGAACTCCTGCATGGTCGCGGCCGAGATGAACGGCATTATGCGGTCACCCAGGATCTCTGCCTCGAACAGCGCCTGTCGGTAGTGCTCGCGGGGCACCCAGTCCAATCCGTGGGTGGTGACCGAGAAAACGCACCGAACATGCCGGCACTCCTCGATCAGCCGCATGTCGGACCACCCACGAAGGCCGACGAACAGCACCCGGCGCATCACCGGCACCATGGCGACGCGGGGAGGGCGGCCTTCGCGCTGCTCGCGGACCTTCTCACGAGCTTCGAATACGGGCAGACCAGCGGCCTTGAGAGCGGTAGCACAGCGAGCGCCGCTGGCGGGGAACGCCTCGACGGCGAGCCATTCCCGGCCAGCCGGGAGGATCACCCGCTCACGGGTCCGCAGGCGGCGCTTGATGGCGTTCTCGCGGTCGTGGCGCGCCGCGGTCTGGGCGTGCTTCACGGACTGCTTACGACGGGCCTTGCGGCGGGCTCGCTGCTTCTTCGTCATGGTACGCTCCCTCGACTTGCAGGATGAGGCCGGCACCGGAGCGCCGGCCCGTGTCTCACGCCGCCTGATCGATGGGCTTCGCCTTGGTTCGACTCCGCCCCAGGCCTGACGCCCTGGCGATCTCGGAACGCTCCGCCGCATAGTTCGCGGCGACCATCGGGTAATCATGCGGCAAGCCCCACTTCTGCCGATACTGCTCCGGCGAGAGGCCGCGGGTGGTGAGGTGCCGCTTCAGCGACTTGTAGGGCTTGCCGTCCTCCAGGCTGATGATGTGGTCCGGGCTCACCGTCTTGCGGATCGGGACCGGGGGCTCGGGCCGGGCCGGCTCCGGCTCGGCCGGTGCGTCCAGCTTCGCCAATGAGGCGTAGGTGCTGGCGATCAGCGCGGGTAGCTCCGCGGCCTGGACGTGGTTTTCCGACACGTAGGCGGAGACGACCTTGGCGGTCAGATCGATGAGGTCGGTGTGGGGCATACTGGTCTCGTTGCTCATGGTGGTGTGGGCTCCTGAGGGGAGGGGATTCAGGCTGGGTGGGCCTGCGACACCGGTCGGCCGAGAGCCTTGGCGAGCGTCGTGTCGGAGAGCTTCAAGCCGCCGAGCCCTCGGGCCTTCAGCAGCTCGAGGTGATCGGGCAACTCGGCCTCGATGCCGGCGACAGGCCGGTGCTGGCCCTTCTGCCGAGCGACGATGCTGGCGAAGCGGGCATCCAGTTCGGCCCGCTGCTCGGACGTCAGCTGGTACTCCTGCGGCGCCCGGGCGAGCAGGATCGTCTCCAGGTCGCCGGCCTCGATCTGCCAGGGGCGGACGAGGACCCGGACAGCGATCTGCAGCTCGGCAGGCGTCGGCGGAAAGCGCGGATCGCCGCCGGTCGGCCGAGGATCCCAGCCGTCGCAGGCCTGCTGGATGGCCCAGGCGGGATAAGGCCGGAGCTTCTTGCAGAACTCGGTCGCGGTGCGCACCGCCTCATCGTCGCTGTAGCCGCGCAACGAGGTGAAGCCCGCCAAAAAGGCGGTGACGGCGTTCCCGATCTCCACCTCGACCGCCGGACGCAGCAGGCGCTTCAGCCCGCGCAGGCGCTCCCGGATTGCCACACGCTCCTCGCCCTCCGGCCGGCTCGCAGCCGGCAGCTCGTACCGGCCGGGCCCGCGATAGACGACCTGGTTCCGCAGCTCAGCGGTACGCATGGCGAAGTGGGATGACGGCGGCGCCATCAAGGTCGAGGTCGAAGCCAGGTTGGCGATCTGCTGTGCCATCGCGCAAGCCCTCTCGGATGCGTCGGTTCAGGTTGTGGAAGCCGCCGCGCTGTTCGCGGCCGGGGAACAGACCGGGCGGGGGCTGGCCGCCGCCGGGGCTGCCGGGCGGCCGCCCATCGGGTGACCTCGCTTGGCGCCGCCGGCCCATCTCGCGCAGCCGGTTGCGGAGAGTGCGCGGCCAGTCGACCTTGCGGGCCTTCTGGCCGCCCTCGGCCAGCCAATAGTCGCAGAACTCGGCCAGGGCGGCGTCAGCTTCGGCCTCGGTCAGGCCCATCTCGGCACAGACGGCGCGAGCCTCAGGGCTTTCGGCGAAGTCAGCCGTGAGGCGGCGGGCGCGGGGCTCGGATTTCGCCCTGGGTGGCTCGGCAGCGGGTTGGGCTGCCGGGGTGGCGCCGGCTTCGACCGGATCGACCAATCCGGGCAGCTCGGCGTCACCGGCCCCCTTGGGGGCTGTCGGTCCGATAGGACCGACTGGGGGAGTCTGGTTGGGGGATGAGTTTATAGG
>NZ_LABZ01000200.1 GCF_001043955.1 Methylobacterium tarhaniae
GGGTCATGTAGCCGGCCAGCGCGTCGCCCATGAAGGGCAGCATCAGCAGCATCGCGGCGAAGACCGCGACGATCTTCGGCACGTAGATCAGGGTCTGTTCCTGGATCTGGGTCAGGGCCTGGAACAGCGACACGACGAGGCCCACGACGAGGGCGACGAGCATCGGCGGGCCGGCGACCTTGAGGAAGGTGAAGATGCCGTCGCGGGCGATGTCGAGGATGGCGAGGCCGGTCATCGGCGCCAACGATTCCTTAAATCTGCATCCGCAAGATGTCCTCGTAGGCCGAGATCACGCGGTCGCGCACCGCCACCAGGGTCTGGAGCGCGGTCTCGCTCTCGGCCACAGCGGTCACGACGTCGACCACGTTGGCCTTGCCGGCGGCCGCCGCCAGGGCCTGGCCGTCGGCGCGCTTGCCGGCTTCCGCCACGCCGTCGAGGGCGGAGGACAGGAGCTGGGTGAAGCCGCCCTCCCCCGCGCCGGCCACGCCGGCCGCGGGGGTGCGACCGATATTCTGGATCGCCGCGTAGGCGCCGGCCGCGAATGCTTTCGTGGTCATGGTCAGGCCTTCAGGATGTCGATGGTGCGGGCCACCATGCGGTTGGTGAGCGTGACCATGTTGAGGTTCGCTTCATAGGAGCGCTGGGCTTCGCGCATGTCCACGGTCTCGACCAGGACGTTCACGTTGGGCATCCGCACCGCGCCGCTGGCATCGGCGGCGGGGTTGCCCGGATCCTGCTTGGTCCGGAACGGGCTCTGGTCGCGGCGGACCTTGCCCAGATCCACCACCGTCGCGGCGAGCTCGCGGTCGACGTGGTTGGTGAAGGTCGGGATCTTGCGCCGATAGGGCTCGGCGGCGGCGCTGGTCGGCGCCGAATCCGCGTTGGCGATGTTCTCCGAGATCACCCGCATCCGGCCCGACTGGACCTTGAGCCCTGAGGCCGCGATGCCGATCGCCTTGCTGAAATCCATGGAATCCACCTCGGGCCGGAGTGACGGGAAACGGGGAGACGGCCGGTCGTGACGAGGAACGGCGCAGCGGGAACGATCCGCGCGGGACTACCTGCCGACCGCGGTGCGCAGGGTCTGCAGGCTCTTGCGGTAGAGCAGGCTGGCGAGCTGGTAGTCGCCCTGGTTGTCGGCGGCTTTCAGCATCTCGTCCTCGAGGCTGACGGCGTTCCCGCTCGGCATCATCTCGAAGCGCGTGCTCGTCCGCTCCTCGGACGGGGCGGGCTGGCCGCTGCCGGCGAGGTGCACGAGGCTGGTGCGCTCCATGCCGATCCCGTTGAGGCCCGCCGCCGCGACGGAGCCGTCCGGCTGGAAGCGCGGGGCCTTGAGGTCGCGGGCCCGGAAGCCGGGCGTGTCGGCGTTGGCGACGTTCTCCGCCAGGACCTTCTGGCGCGACTGCTGCCACTGCATCCGGTTGCGCAACATCGCGACGAGGGGGAGATCGGTGACCGACACGGGCGGGCCTTCCGGGTTTGGACCGGCACAATCTGCCTAGCGCATGGTTAAAACCTGGTTAAGACGATCGCGGTCGTCACGTCCCTTCCAGGCCGATCCGGTGCCGCGCAAACCTGTTAACGATATCTTAACGTCCCCTGCGCACGCCCGGCACGGCCGTGCTAGAAGGCGTCACATCGTCGGTGTGCCCCGCGCGCACCTCACTTGAGAGACCTCGCTTTGCTCTCCTCGATTCTCGGGACGGATGGTTCGCCCTTGCTCTCCTACCTGATCGTCTTCGTGATCATGGTCGTGCTCCTGAGCCTCTTCGCTCTGGGGGCGAAACGGTTCGCCCGGGGGCGCCTCACCCTCGGGAGCAACGGCGGGACCAGCCGCAGCCGGCAGCCACGGCTCGGCATCGTCGACATCTACGAGCTGGACCGACAGCGCCAGCTGATCCTGCTGCGGCGCGACAACGTCGAGCACCTGCTGCTGGTCGGCGGCCCGAACGACGTGGTGGTCGAGCGCAACATCGTGCGGGCGGGCAGCGCCCGGGTGGCGGCGGAGCTGACGGACCGGTCGGAGCCCGAGGGGCCCGAGGTCCCGCTCTCCCTTCCGGCGGGCAACGAGCCGGCGCCGTTGCCGCCGCCCTTCCCCGAGCCCGAGACGCCAGCCCGGCCGCCCCTGTCGCCGCCGATGCAGGAGCCCGAGCGGGTCGCGGCCGCCTTCGCGCCGGTCCCCTCCCCGCGGCCGGAGGCTCCGGCCCCCGAGGCGCCGCCCGAGCCGGTGCGGCCGGCCTCCCGCTTCAACGCCTCGCGCCGGGTCGAACCGCCGAGCCTGCGCGCCGCCCGCCAGACGCCCCCGCCGCTCGAAGCACCGGCGATGGAGACGCCGCCGCCCGCGGAGCTGCCCCCGTTCGCCGCTCCGGTGCCGCCGGTCGTCGCGGTTCCCCCGCCGATGCCGGAGCCGGCCCTGCCGCCCGAGCCGGCGCCCGCCCCGGCCGGAACCCGCGGCGGCGAGCCGCGCAACGTGGACGCGGCGATCCTCAACGACATGGCCCGCCAGCTCGAAGAGGCCCTGCGGCG